>JAJJBE010000128.1 GCA_020996635.1 Bathymodiolus brooksi methanotrophic gill symbiont | reverse complement strand
CTGTCGGGATAACTACTTGCCTCCCGAGCGAACTGACCAGTTCACTTCGGATTGGCGAATTTCCCTGTCGCCTACTGCGGACTAAAAATCATCACTTCGCTGCGCTCCGTTTCCCTGATTTTCAGCGAAGGTTGACTTCAGAATGCATCATTCCTGTTCCAGCCCGTTGTACTTGCACTTGCTGCGCATGAACAACTGAACCATCGCCTAATGTTCCCGCATGTTTCACACTGCCCTTTAATACCACAGTAACAATATCAACATTATCATGCGGGTGTAATGGTGCACCATCATTGGGCTTAAAATGTCCGGTCGAAAGGTAAATCAAACCACCTAAGCCTAAGCTAATATCAGTACGTAAATTAGCTGATTTCTTTAGCTTATGGCTAATCACCACTTGTTTTTCAACAATACCTGCAAATCCTCCTAAAGGAAGATCACTAACATGAATAATTCGCATATCATTTTTCATTGCACTATACCCCCCAGTCAATTTAAAACATTACTACTCCGACTTTAACTTACTGATTGTATTAGCTAACTGACTTCCTAAAGCTAAAATAGCCGTTTGCTGCTTTTCATCATTTAAAAAACCCTCTTGATGAAATGCTTTATAAGCTTGAGGAACAGCTTGTTGCGCAAAAAAACCAAACCACGAATCCCACCTAGTGCTCCAGGTGATGCAGCCATGATAGCGGCTACTTTACCTTGGTAAGCTGCCAATGGCTTCTCATCACTGCTCTCAGCACGCGACATCCAGTCAATCGTATTTTTTAATAAAGCACTAAATGCACTATTGTATTCTGGTGAAGCAATCAGCAAACCATCATGTTCTAACATGAGTTGTTTTAACTTTTTAGCATTCTCAGGCAATCCCTGCTCTTTTTCTAAATCTGCATTATATAAAGGCAAGGGATAATCAGCTAAATTAATAACCGTTACCTCTGCACCTACTTTACTTGCACCTAAAGCAGCAATCTTAACTAACTTTTGATTATAAGAATTTTCTCTAGCACTACCAGAAAAAGCGAGTATTTTAGCCATGATATTTCCTGAAATTAAAATGAATACAAAATCAATAATTTAAAAAACCTATTAAACAGAATATACTACGAAAATCATAAAAGTGAAGTACGCACTTTTTTAATACCTAGTATCCTTTTGTATACCTAAATCTTTATGTCAGACAGATTAAAACAGTATCAATGCCCAGTTGAAGCAACCATCGATGTTATTGGCGGCAAGTGGAAAATCATTATTATTCATCACTTAATTCCCGAAACACGCCGCTTTAGTGAACTACGCCGATTGATTCCTCAAATTAGCCAGCGTATGCTAACGTCTCAATTACGCGAACTTGAAAAACACGGTATCATTCATAGAAAGGTTTACGCTCAAGTTCCCCCAAAAGTTGAATATTCACTTACACCTTTGGGGCTATCACTAGAACCAACACTCAGCGTTATGCACCAATGGGGAGAGTCTTTTATTAAAAATAACTCTACTTAATGATAAAAATCAGACTTCCTGCGCATCAAACTCAATATTTTCCGCGCCATTCAACACCATAAAGTGCTTACCCCTTGATCGCGAAATCAAAGTAACCCCCGACATTTTCGCCATATCCAGCCCCATCTGCGTTGCGCCCGAGCGTGATAATAAGGTCGAGATTCCCATTTGCGCGACTTTAATGACCATCTCAGAAGTTAACCGCCCTGTGGTATAAAAAACCTTATTATCGCCAGAAATATCATTCAACCACATATAACCGGCAATGGCATCCACCGCATTGTGCCGACCGACATCTTCAACAAATATCTCTAATTCATCACCCGTATACAAAGCACAACCATGCACAGCACCGGCTTTTTTATAAACTTCATTATGCGCTTTTACTGAATCTAACAAGGCATATAACGTAGATTGTAGAATTGTATTTTGTGGCAGGTGAATGTTCTGCAACTTATCCATCAAGCGTCCAAATACCGTACCTTGCCCACAACCTGTGGTCACTGTCCGCCGTGACATTTGTTCAGTAAAGTCACTACTTTCTGTTTGTGTGACCACGGCAACGGATTCCGTTTGCCAATCTACCTGCACAACGCTAATCTCATCTAAACTCTCAAAAAAACCTTGGTTCTTTAAATAGCCTAAAGTCAAAATTTCTGGATGTGAACCTATGGTCATCAAAGTAACAATTTCTTGTTTATCCACATAAATAGTTAATGCCCGCTCACCGACTAACTGTAACTCTCGTGTTGCACCTGTTTCATCAACACCCACTACGGTTGTTGAGACACTTAAGCCTGCATCTGTCATCTCAGGTTTATTCATGATTTTGTATCCAATTCAGCTAACTGCTCTAGGGTATTAATATTAAGAAAGATATCAGGATTTTCACTTAAATCGACTTTTATCCAGTGATGTTGCTCAAACCATCGATCAATTTTCCGCTCCCCCGACGCTAAATAAGCTTGCAAACTGTCTTTAAGCGATGCTTTTATCGCCATAAAAACGGGGTGAATGCGCTCGCCATCAAAAGCCACTGCAATATCAGCATTTTGATTTTCCCTTTGCTCGATTAAACATTGCAAACTTTCAGTATTAATAAAAGGCGAATCACAAGGAGCTACCAATAACACAGTATGCTGACATACCTTTAAAGCCGCATAAACACCCGCTAACGGGCCTGCAAAATCACTATTTTCATCACTAATAACAGAATAAGAAAACTTCTGATATTCGATAATATTGCGGTTCGCATTAACAAATAACTCATCAACAATAGGTGCCATTGCTTGTATTGCATACTCAATCATTGCTTTATCATTAAACAATACCAAGCCTTTATCTTGCTGCTGCATACGTCGCGCTAAACCACCCGCTAAGATAACGCCACTTACTTTTGCTTGCTTATTCATCGATGCTAAAATGAGTCATGAAATTATTCCTATTAAAAAAATCGTTCTACAGCGCTATTATCGCAAGCTTACTCTTGATTACAAGTTGCGCGACTCAGCCACAAGGTGATTTTGTGCCTTATTATCAGGCGGAAACACAAAAACCTTATGATGATGTCTTAGCCGAGTTAGAAATTGCTATTTCAGAAAATAATTTTAGAATCACAGGGCACAGCCGTGTAGGTAAAGTCATCCGTGATCGGGGCACAAAAAATTTCCCTAACTATGACACACTACAATTTTGTAACCTCACCCATGCAAAAACATTATTAGAACTATCCCCCGAAAGTATTCGCCATATGCCTTGTAATGTCATTGTCTATGAATACCAAGGAAAAATACGCGTAAGAACCCACTTAATGCCGACTAATAGCGACAATATTAAATTAAATGAATTCGCCAAGAAAATGAACCTTAAACTTAAAGACATCGTAGATTTTTCCGTTGAATAAGCTATCATCCTTTAAAGTCCGTATAGCGAGCCACGCTTTACAGCAAGGCCGTATTATTGCGTATCCAACTGAATCCGTTTATGGCTTAGGTTGTGATCCCTACAATGAAACAGCCGCCCTACAGTTACTTGCATTAAAACAACGCCCCATACATAAAGGTCTTATTTTAATTGCTGCTGATTTCTCCCAGCTATCCCCATTTATAGCGCCTAATGAAGCAATGCTAAATCGCATACTACCTACTTGGCCGGCTCCCATTACTTGGGTAGTCCCTGCACAACCCTGGGTACCCACTTATATAAAAGGCCAACATAACTCTATCGCCATTCGCGTTAGCGCCCACCCTCTCGTTCAACAACTATGCAATCAGTTTGGTGGTGCTATCATTTCTACCAGTGCCAATATTAGCCAACAAAAACCTGCGCGATCTGCTCTTGCGGTACGCCAGCATTTTTCAGTTAAAGATGTTTTTGTTTTATCAGGGCAAACTAGCCAATTACTACAGCCAACTGCTATTTATGATGCAGAAAGTGGCCAATGTTTGCGTAGAGCCTAAGGATCGTGCATGAAACAAGCTCCCGATTTCTAACTATTCAAAAAAATAGCTAACACCCAATAAAAATACATGGGCATTAATACTATTATTGGGCTGTTCAAGCCCTGAGTTTGACATATGGTGCACTTTCCAAGCAGCATTAATAGCAAAATCATCCATTATAAAATAATGCACCCCTAAACTGCCTTGCGGTGAAAAAACAAAACCATCCGCTTGGTCTTGTAAATTAAAATCCAAATAATCAAACCCTAAATCCAACTCAACATAAGGCACAAACTTTTTACTTGCTAAAAAGTTATAACGAAACAAAAAAGCACCGCCTAAAGCATAACCACCAACGAGCTGAAAATTTCCTATTACTTCTGCTTGTAAAATTAGATCAAAATTCCCACGATACCAGCTATCTTCAGCAAGAATATCTGAAATCCCTACCGCAAAACCGGGGAATGTCGCTAAATAGCTAACCTCACTGCCATCACCAGAACCAACAAAGTTAAATGCAAAGCCTGAGCCATAGCCTGATTGTAAAAGGACATATTGCTTACCATAACCAAAAACCTCTTCGGTATCAGCCTTGGCAATAGAAAATGTGCTATAAAAAAATAAAGTTATAAATAAAGCACATACTTTTACACTCTTTAAGTAAACTGATACATCTAAATACATTCTTACTCCTTCTCCTTATGTTTCACAAAAAACAACAGCTAAGCTTATATAACATCTTACAAAGTAAATTTACTATTTCATAGGAACGACACATGGAAGAATACAATCAAATCATTCAACTCATTGCTTTAAGCATGGGTGTTGCTTGGGCTAGTGGTATTAACTTATATGCAACTATTTTAACCTTAGGTATTGCGGGAGCAACTGGTAATATTGAGCTTCCTCAAGGTTTACAGGTACTCAGCGACCCTATGGTAATAGGTGCAGCAGGCTTAATGTATTGCGTAGAATTCTTTGCCGATAAAATCCCAGGAATCGATACCGGTTGGGATATTATGCATACCTTTATAAGAGTACCAGCTGGGGTGCTCTTAGCAGCAGGCTCTGTTGGTGATTTATCTACTGCAGCTGCTGTTACTGCGGGTATTTTTGGCGGTGGCATGGCTTTAGGGACACACTCCGTAAAAGCAGGTAGCCGCGCATTAATCAATACCTCTCCCGAACCTTTTAGCAACTGGACAGCCTAAATTTTAGAAGATATTGCGGTTTTTAGTGGCTTATGGATGGCATTAAACCAGCCCTTACTTTTTATTGGCTTACTCATCGTCTTTATTTTATTGATGATATGGCTATTACCCAAACTATGGCGTGGTATAAGGTCTGTTTTTGCTACCTTAAAGCGTTACCTACAAAAAATAAAACCTAACAATGCATAAATTTATCGATAAACATTGTTAATAGCCTTTTATTTTTTGGATATATATGCAGCTTAAGGCATAATAAATACGCCTTTAATAAAAGGTTTATAGCTCATAAAAGCACTTAAAAATAATAAACGCTACAGGCTCAATTAATGATTGCCGCAATTCAAACACTGTTTATCCAACCTAATTTAGATCAACTTTATCATTCTGATTACAATTTTACTTGGGTCATTATTTCTATCTTGCTAGCAATTTTATCTTCTTATGCTACCTTAAGTGCTTCATCTCAAATACCAAGATCCAAAAATACTCAGTCTAAATTGGTCTGGATCCTTATTAGCTCCCTCATTTTGGGTTTCGGTACTTGGGCAATGCATTTTATTGGCATGCTCTCCTTACGTTTACCTTGCCAAGTCACTTACAGTTTATGGGTTACTATTACAGCCATGATACCCGCTGTTTTAGCTAGTGGCGCTGCTTTTGGTATCGTTTAGAATCATAATATAAAACAAATTTCCCCTTTATTAGGTAGCTTATTGCTAGGTTCTGGTATTGGCACGATGCATTATTCAGGGATGACCGCCATGCAGCTTAGTGGTACGATTCGCTACGACCCTTCACTGTTTGCATTATCCATTTTTGTTGCCGTTGGCTTGTCTTATATTGCTTTAAGCGTTAAACGGAACATTAACTATCATAATAAAAAGAGTATCGCATTAGTCTCCTTAATATTAGGTTCTGCAATCTCAGGTATGCATTACACAGCTATTGCAGCCACATATTTTGTAAAAGATCTCAATAAAACTTTAGAGCCTAGTATTTTTACCCCCGATAGTCTGTCAATTATTGTTGTACTAACCACTTTATTTTTAGTTTTTGCCACCTTAACACTTGCCAGTATTTCACGCAGTAAAGAGATCGCTGAAAAACTTTTTATTAATAAACGCCGTTTCCTCTTGATGATTGAATCTTTTCCTGACCCTGTGGTATTTAAAGATAAGCAAGGGCATTGGTTAATTATTAATGAGGCTGCTGAAAAACTCTTTCACCTACAAAATACTCCATGGCTAGGCACTAATGAAAAAGATTTAATCAAACAAAACCTAAACTTTAGTATTGCTCATAATAATTATTTATCTGACGACGATGATACATGGCAAGCAAAAAAATAAGGGTTTATGACAAAATTAGTATTGATGAAAAGGGCCAAAATCATTTCTTTGAAGTCCGAAAAATCCCTACCTTTGACCGGCAAAAACAAGCTGAAGCTTTATTAATTATCATCAGAGATATTACTGAGCAAAAAACCTCTGAAGCTAATCTACGTATTGCAGCCGCTTCATTTGAAGCTCAAGAAGGGATTTTAATTACCGATGAAAATAGTATTATTCTACGAGTTAATCAGGCCTTTTCTGATATTACAGGTTATAGCTCTCATGAGGTTATTGGAAAAACACCCAGTTTACTTAATTCAGGGCGCCAAGATAAAGCATTTTATATTGATATGTGGAACCGATTAGATCGCACCGGTTCTTGGTCTGGCGAAATATGGAATCGCAGAAAAAATGGAGAAATTTATCCCGAGCAACTCAATATCACTGCTGTAAAAGATAAAGTAAATGTCATCACTAATTATGTTGCCACACTAACCAATATCACCATGCGTAAGGCCGCATCAGACAAAATTAAAGATTTAGCTTTTTATGACCCCCTCACCCACCTCCCTAATCGCCGCTTATTACATGACCGGCTCAATCAAGCTTTAGTAGGAAGTTCTCGCAGCGGCCAAAAAGGTGCCTTACTTTTTATTGACCTAGATCACTTTAAATTACTGAATGATACCTTAGGTCATGATATGGGTGACCTGCTTCTACAGCAAGTTGCTAAACGCCTATTATTAGCTATTCGCGAAGGTGATACTGTTGCTCGTTTTGGTGGAGATGAATTTGTTATATTACTTGAAGATTTAAGCGCCCAATCGATAGAAGCAGCCACAAAACTGGAAATCATTGCCAATAAAATCATCGCATCGCTTAATCGTCCTTACTTTCTAGGTGTACATGAGCGACATAATACACCGAGTATTGGAGCCAGATTATTTAATGGCACCGAAGAAGCCATTGAAGTTTTATTAAAACAAGCTGATATTGCAATGTATCAAGCAAAAGATTCAGGCCGCAATACATTACGTTTTTTTGACCCGAAAATGCAAGAAACCATTCAAGCTCACTATGACTTAGAAAATGAATTGCGTCTTGCTATCGAAGAAAAACAATTTCAATTACATTATCAACTACAAGTTGACCAATATGGTAACCCAATCGGTGTAGAAGCGTTAATTCGCTGGCAGCACCCGACTCGTGGCATGGTTTCCCCGTTTGAATTTATACCGATTGCTGAAGAAAATGGCATGATAATCCCGATTAGTCAATGGGTGTTAGAAACAGCTTGCCAACAAATTAGCGAATGGACAAATAACCAACAAACTAAGCACCTTATTATCGCCGTGAATGTTAGTGCGAAACAATTTAGTCAAGTTGATTTTGTAGACCAAGTTAATACCGCTATTAATAAATATGCCATCGATGCATCAAAGCTTAAATTAGAACTGACCGAAAGTATGTTAGTGGATAATATTGAACAAATCATTACTACTATACCCAAACGAAATCAAGATGCAGAACTTAACACCTGAAAATTATCGTTAATTCTTTCGTTTAAAGAGTCGGCAATACTAGGTAATGTCCGATCAAAAAAATGATTTATTTGATGTCGAAATTCCTTAGCCGTTGCAAAATATTTATTATTCC
>JAJJBE010000118.1 GCA_020996635.1 Bathymodiolus brooksi methanotrophic gill symbiont | reverse complement strand
CGAAATATAAGAGAAACTTTAGCTTCTAAAGGATTGATGTTATTAGAGTGGTTAAAAAAACCTCGTTTTTATACCAAAAAACTCTATTGGTATTAATATGTTACGCTTAACTTACTGGCATTGGGGTGGAGCCTCTAATTCACCCACTGAAAATAATGGAGCCACTTCAGTAATAGTCATTATGCCAGCGGCTTTTTTATATAAACCAACAATTTCTTGGTCACTATTAATAGCATGAATTGCACCAGAACTTCGATAAACAACTAACTGGTCACCTTGATTAATCCTTTCTTGGGCGCCTGCATCGATAAATATCTTATTACCTTCAGTCTTTAAAATACGCGTATAAAATGGAAAACAACTAAGCGACGCCTGTATATCTGGCACTGCTTGATTAATGATTTCAGTAATAACATTGCCTGTTGAGGAACTTTTAAAGTCTATGCTACCAACCATAACATTATCCGGAATCCAAATACTTGAAAAAGAGCTATCAACAATATCTTTATAGCGATGTTGAAAAAGCAATGCACCTGTATAACCATCATGCACATAAATATCGATAGTTACCGTGCGTGAATTACTATAATAGCTAGAAAAAGAGCCTAACCAAGAGAAAAATCCAGCCCCTCGCGGTATAGTGGCGATCAGCAGAATCTAAGTCTCTAATCACTCCAGATAAAACAAATTGTGCTTGGTTATTTCTGGCTAAATTAACAATTTCAGAAACTTGGTAAGGGTGGTTTTCTTGTAATTCTGGTGCTAAGTGGGCTTGCTGAAATAATACAATATGGGTTTTATTTCTTGCTAAATAGTCACCCGATTGAGCCAGCATATTAGCAATTTCTCTAGGAATTCCTGGACTTAAATCGTTACTTTCAGAAAGACTAGTATGGCTAAAAGGGAAGGCGGTAGCAACAATTTTTTTACGATAAATAGGTGCACAACTTGTGCTATTCGTTAATTGGATAATAGCGCGTACATGATAAATATCTTTTTCTATCCATTCATCTATAACTTCTGTTTGCTTGATTAAAGCTGCCGTTCTTAATGAAAAGCTATCTAAAGCAATGGTATTTTTATCTACTCGGGTATAGCTACTGATTTGGCTACTATTCGATAATGATGCTTCGCGTATAGCATCCCGAATTGCCATTTTACGAGCCAGCAATTTAGCCCCATTTTTTATAACCGCTTGACCTTCAACTGTAATGCTTTTTTCAGAAGATGAATTTTCAGTAGTTGGTTTTTCAGCCGTGCTGGTACACGCAACCAGTAAGCAGTATAAAATAAAAAAGTAAGGTTTATAGCGCATGGGGAGTTATTGGCTAATAGCGCCTTCGTTTTCACGAATAACTTGTGGATAAAAGTTACCTTCATGACCCGCATCTAGTATGGGATCGCCCGTGATATAACCCCAAGTGACTAGCTGCTCTTGTTTATTACTCTGGCATGCTGCTATAAAAGTATTCTGTGTATTAGTTTTTTCATAGTGATAAACCGACTTAATTTGTTTTATTATAAAAACCAGAAATACTTGGGTATTGATAACAATTTTCTGAGTTGCACGAATAATTATTGCCTGCTCCTGCTAATTTTAAATCAGAATTAGTATTTTCTGTGTACCTCTGTTTATTACCAATAACATTGGCTGTAAGCACTCGCTTCACCAGAAAAACAAGTAAAGAATTTTGGTGTTAAAGTAATTTCAACAACAGATTCGTAGGTATTATTATTTAAAGCAGTAATACTTTTATGGCAGATAAAATTTTAATGGGGGGAACCTTTACCTTAGTAAGCTTTTGATTACTACAGGAAATAAGGACGCTGCTTAAAGCAATAAATATGAATAGTTTTTGTATAAATTTGATATTTAGCACAACTATCTCCAAAGAATGATGAAATCTAGTACTATCATCGACAATAAAGTTAATTTCTTGAGCTTATTTTATACAAATAGTTTAAATTATGAAATAAAATCTTATATTTAGAGATATATCCTATAAAATAACTTAAGGAACGTGCACGAAACAATCTCCCGATTTCTAACTAGCCTTCCTGGCACAAAAATCCTGCGTTATAACTTCGGGATGTTATTCCGTGCACGTCCCTAAGTATTTTATAGGGTAGTTTGCCTATTACTTTATCTATCTAAAATTATAAATTCAGAAACCCCTGGGTTATCTGTTAATTCTGTCACTTCAACATGCTTAACAGAAGAAAATAGGCTCTTTTGAATTTCAAGTGGGTAAGCAATTAGCATTTATTTTAGAAAAGTCTAATTTCCCTGTCAGTAAATAAGCAATCGTTTTGAAATGTTGCGCTTTATATCCTCTCGCTTTTCTTTTTGCTG
>JAJJBE010000212.1 GCA_020996635.1 Bathymodiolus brooksi methanotrophic gill symbiont | reverse complement strand
ATAGAAGCCCTTAGAGTTGGGCGGTCTGCGCCGAGAGCATTAAAGAGCTTTAAGAATGATATTCATTTTTCAGCCTATAAAAGCTCTTTGTAATTAATTAGTTACGCTTAACTTACTGGCATTGGGGCAATCCCTTGTGGTTGCCCGGAATGGACACAATACCCACAAACAACGCACCCCTTTAACGCTGTGATATGCGGGCACTTGATATTATGTGGTGAAAGAGGGGGCATAAGTTTTTTCAGCCCTCTGCGTAACATCAGCTACTTAATTTAAATACTACAAAGGAGGCCTTATGCCTATCGATATTTTACTTACCTTAGTCCTTACAACCGTTATTCAATCTTTATTTGGTGTGGGAATCCTTTTATTTGGTACGCCGATCTTATTGCTATTAGGCTATGATTTTAGCTTTGTCCTTTCAGTATTATTGCCTATTTCTATTTCAATAAACCTGTTACAAATCATCAAACACTACCAATATATAGATATAAAAATAGTCAAAAATACCTTGTGCTACAGCATTCCCTTTATTATCTTATTTTTAGCTATTATCACTACTATTCATATCAATATTAGCTTAATCGTAGGACTTTTTTTACTTTTTGTTGCAGCCACAAACTTTTCCACTCGGATCAATAATAAAATTGCTACTCTCGTCCAATATGAGCGCTCTTTTTTGGCCATTACAGGTATCATTCATGGTATCAGTAATTTAGGTGGCTCCTTATTAACTGCATTAATTCATAAAAAAGGCTTGGCTAAACATAACGCGCGTGTCACTGTCGCCCTATGTTATGCCAGTTTTTCACTGGTACAGCTTGGCACTTTATTCTTCATTGGTTTTGATGCTGGGTTAAGCTATGCAACTCAAATGGCTTTATTACAAACTTCAATCGTGGTATTTTTAATCACTGAAGAAATGCTCTATCAACAAATCGATAATTCAAAATACAGTCAATTATTTGCACTATTCCTTGCTATTTCAGGTATTTTATTACTATATAAATCGTTCTAATTTCTTAAAACAATAATAAAAAATGGAAACAATATGAATAATTTTTTAAAACGCATCGCTAATTATTTCTTAATTGGTGTTCTCGCCTTTATCCCCATTGTTGTAATCTTACAAATCGTTTTGTTTATGAAGGAGTTGATATCCAATTCATTTCAACTCGTTTATGGTTATTGGGATAACTACTTTATAACTCTTATTATTTTTTCTTTAAGTTTTTCACTCTTTGTTTATGTCGGTTACCAATTAAATAAGATTGGAGGCACTTGGATTATTGCTTTAATTGATTCAGCAGTAAACCGTATCCCCCTGCTCAATACTATCTACCGTGTTACCAAGAAAGTAGTTAATCTATTTTCTGGGCATGAACAAAAAGAAGCACGAGAAGTTGTTTTTACGGAATACCCTAAAGAGGATGTCTGGGTACCGGCTTATGTCACTAATAAAGAAAAGGATATGTATATTTTATTTATCCCTACCTCCCCTAATCCAACCTCTGGGTTTACAGTGATCGTACATGAATCAAAAATCATTAAATCAAAAATGTCAATAGAAGAAGCCACTAGCTTTATTGTCAGTGTTGGAGTTGATTTTAACCATCATGATGATTTACAACAATTAAAGCCTAAAGGCTAAGTTATATCATGCCAAAATCACCTTTCCAGTTAACTAAATAGCAATGCTATATACGCAAACCCTACCACTGCCAACGATATTCTAAATCAACTAGAATTTTCTGAGAAAGAAAAACAGAAAATTTTAAATGGTCAACTTATTAGCAGTACCGTACAAGAAAAAACTGAACAAGAACTCGCGGTTACATTGTCTTTCAAGGTAAACAAAAATCTAAAACAAATACGTGATATCTTTATTCTTGGTACTGTCATGCATAAAAATAATGACATTATTGATTATCAATTTATTGATTTGGAGTCCGACTTCCCTAAGTTACCTTTAACAAAAGAAGACTTAAGAGAAATGGAATCATTACTAAAGAATCACGCGGAAAGTTCATTCAACTTAAGCGCTGGTGAAATGTCTTTATTCAACTCATTAGGGGAAACTGAAGAACAAAGGCATGCAACAATACGCAAACAATTAACCACCTTATTAAAAAACCGCTACCAAGCTTACCGCACAAGTGGGGTTTCCGCCATTGCCCCTTACCAACACAGTAATCAGCAAAGCTATGACTTAGAAAATTATTTTATAGACAGCCACCTGTCTGAATTCTCTGCTCTG
This sequence comes from Bathymodiolus brooksi methanotrophic gill symbiont, assembly GCA_020996635.1. Classification (GTDB taxonomy): domain Bacteria; phylum Pseudomonadota; class Gammaproteobacteria; order Methylococcales; family Methylomonadaceae; genus Methyloprofundus. Next base: position 14,458 of record JAJJBE010000212.1, on the reverse strand, counting down.
AGTCGTTCATTTCCGATATTTTATGCCGCTATTAATAACTACCCAAATAATAAACCCAGCAATTTACAAGAAAGCTTTCTTTTACTTAAACTCAGCATTCAAGGACGAACAGCCTTTGCTTTAGAACATCGTTTTGCTATGCCTGAAAATGGGGTTATGCTCGTTAACTCTCATTATTTTTATGTTAGCCATACGCTAAATGGGCAAAAGTTTTTAGGTATTTTATTTCCAGAGGATCAGGGTACTCTCGCTATACTCCTTACACGGGCTACATCAGATGCGGTAGCAGGCTTTGCTAGTAGCAGTAAGCATTTTATAGGCCGAAATTTATTAAGCAATAAACTTTCAAAATACTATCAATCAATACGACAAAGCTTCGCCTCTGAGTGATGCTGAAGAAAAATACTTGCTCACTACACTCAAGCAATTAGAAATTTCAATATTTAACTGAGTAGTTAGAGAAAACCACTTACCTTTATACCCAAGCTACTTGAAGATGCAGGCTTAATGGAACCGCGATCTTTAGTCGCGGAATGCTTGATATGTGATTGCAGCGGCTGAAGACCGCTGTTCCATTTAATTAAAATCACGCATCTTCATTTATTTTAGGTATATATCTATCGTTAGTGGTAAATTTAGAGTTATAAAAACCGAAGAAACACTAGCAATAATATAGGCTATATCACCGTTAAGGGACGTGCACGGAATAACATCCCGAAGTTATAACGCAGGATTTTTGTGCCAGGAAGGTGGCTCTCATGAGACGCATAGTTATTCTACGCAACGAATGAGAGCCACCTTCCTGGTGCAAAAAGACTAGTTAGAAATCGGGAGATTGTTTCGTGCACGTTCCTAAGTGTTGAAAAGATTAAGTCGCTCCTAAAAGGGGCTTACCTACTAGAGAGCACAGGTATCTACACAAATCTAAAAGCCCTCTTCAGCAGGAGAGGGCTTAAGAGCGAATTTTAAGCAAAAAAAAGGAGCAGCTGCAAATATTGCAGCAGCTCCTTTACTTTAAACTTTAAGAAATAAAGTATCTTTAGAAGTTTAGGTAAATTTGTTTAAGATTTTTTACACTGGCAACAGCTAAAGCCATTTGCTCTGCAGCTTCACCCATATCATTATCTTTTAGGGCTTTGCGAGAATATCTAAGATGCTTATTTGCTTCTTGTTTTGCTCTATTTACAGTAGCAGACTCAATTGCATTCATAGTTTGTTTAGCTTTTTTCATTAAAGCTAAAACTTCTTTTTTCTCAGCGCCAGAATTTAGAGCATCTGATGCCGCTTCAATCGCAGCAATTGAATCATCAAATGCAACAAGAACCTGTTCACCTGATTGATTTTGAATTTTCCCGCCTTTCTTCTCTTTAGCCATTACAGAAGGAGATACTACCATCATTGCAGTGCTAAGTGATAGAGCGATTACTGCTGTTTTTAATAAACTCATAGAAGAACTAACCTCGTTAATTATATTGTTATTGTAATTTAAAGTAGACATTAAAATATTTGCCTTACTTCCGTACCTAATATTTTTAAATACTGATAAATCATACCATAAAAAAAAGGTTAGCTATTATTAATAGCTAACCTTTTTTTATTTAGATAACAAGATTGTTATCAATTTCAACCTTACATAAAGTCATGGTATGAAACTTTAATCTCTTTGAAAATTGAAACTGCTTTTTCCATTTCAACAACTGATTTTTCTTGCTGACCTTTTTTAAAATATTTACGTGCTTTACCTAGTTTACCTAGTGCTTTTTCACGTTTTGCATAAGTTGTTGCGCTTTCGTTAGTTTTAGCAATACGCTTAGTTTCTTTGAAACTTGCTAACATTGCTTTGCTTTCTACACTTTTTTCTCGTATACAGGTGCAGATTTAAGTAGTTCTAAGGTAGTTTCAGAGGCAGATTGATTTTCAATTTTACCTGCTGGCTTTGCAATCGCAGTAGGAGCCACAGAAAGCATTGCAAAACTTAATGACAATGCTAGAACTGCTTTTTTTAAAAAACTCATATAAATTCCTGTTAGTGTAAATGATAAAAATATGCATAAATATAATCACATAGGTCGAATTATACTACAAAAGATAAAAATACCCTGACAATTAATACCCCTAATCTACATCTATACTTTACACAGAAAACACAGGAGTTTTAAGCAACTAAAAATAATTGAGCTTAATCAAAACCTACTTAAGTTTCCTTGCTCTCATCAGCCTCTTCCACGGATAAAACTTTTAGTGTATTCGTTCCCCCTACTATATTATTTAAATCTCCCTGCGTGATGATATAAGTATCACCGAGCTTTGCATAATTTAAATTCTTTAACGTTGCTAATACCACCTTATTTAAGGTCTGCTGATCACTTTCCTCTAGTGATAAATAGACAGGAATAACACCTCGGTATAACGTAACCTTGCCTAAGGTTGTTTCTTGGTTACTAAACGCAAAAATAGGCAGCCCCGAACTAATTCGTGACATCCATAAAGGTGCCGAGCCTGAGTTGGTTAATGAAATGATACCTTGTGTGTCCATATGGTTCGCCATATACATAGCTCCCATAGCAACGGCTAAATCCACACGATCAAATTGCATATCCACTCTATGCTTAGAAACTCGAACACTACTTTGCTTCTCTGTTTCTAAACAAATACGTGACATCGCCTCTACCGTTTGAATAGGGTATTTACCCATTGCCGTTTCTGCTGACAGCATAATGGCATCCGTACCATCAACCACTGCATTCGCGACATCAAATACTTCTGCACGCGTAGGAATAGCATTTTCAATCATTGATTCCATCATCTGCGTTGCAGTAATAACCGCGCGATTTAACTGCCTTGCTCTTTTAATTAGTTTTTTCTGTGCGGCAGGTAAATTGGCATCACCAATTTCTACCCCTAAATCACCACGGGCAACCATAATGCCATCAGAAGCTAAAATAATTTCATCCATAACCTCTAAAGCTTCAGCGCGTTCCATCTTGGCAATAAGGCTTGCTGAACAACCTGCTCTATCTAATAATATCCGAGCTTCGTGCATATCCGCCGCAGATCGTGGAAATGAAATAGCAACAAAATCCGCTTGAATTTCAGCAATGGTTTTAATATCTGCTTTATCTTTGTCGGTTAATGCGGCGGCTGATAGCCCTCCACCTTGAAGGTTTATACCTTTATTGTTCGACAATTCACCGCCTACAACAACAGTACAGCTTACACGCCCTCCCTCTACTTTATCGACACTTAAAACAATACGCCCATCATCCAGTAATAATCGGCTACCTTGCTTCACTTCACGCGCTAAAGGTTCATAAGTAATTCCCACTTGTCCATGGTCACCCTCCTCCTCGCCTAAATTAATATCTAAAGCAAAATATTGCCCTTCATTTAACCAAACTTTATCGTTTACAAAGCGTGCAATTCTTATTTTAGGTCCTTGTAAATCTGCAAGAATACCAACTCTACGCCCTGTCTTTTTTGCCATGGCTCTTACATTTGTAGCTCGGTCAATATGATCTTGCGCTTTTCCATGCGAGAAATTTAAGCGTACAACATCAATTCCTGCATAAAATAATTTTTCTAATACTTCCAAGTCATCTGTTGCTGGACCTAAAGTAGCAACAATTTTAGTTCGTCTTAATGCAGTCATATCAATTCACAGAGTTTATAAGTCAAAAAATAAAGAATCGTCCAGAATATAGCGCTCACATCATAACGACTTTTATGAAGCAATACCGAATATATCAAATCCCCAAAATAAAAAGGGTCAGTTTATTTAAACATAAATAAACTGACCCTAGTGTAGCTTTAAAGTATGACAGTAATATTACTGTGCATTGATTAAAGCTACCGTGGCATCTAACATACGGTTAGAAAACCCCCATTCGTTATCGTACCAAGCTAAGACTTTCACTAAAGTTCCACCCGTTACTTTAGTTAGGCTTGCTTCATAAGTCGATGAAGCAGGGTCATGATTAAAGTCCATAGAGACTAAAGGCTTACGATTAATATTTAACACACCTTTTAAAGCGCCTTCTGATGCTGCCACTAGTAATTGGTCAATTTCTTCCACCGTCGTTGCTCTAGAGGCTACGAAGGTTAAATCAACAACAGAAACGTTAATGGTAGGCACACGCATAGCAAAGCCATCTAATTTATCGACTAAAGCTGGCAACACTAAACCGACTGCCGCCGCTGCCCCTGTTTTAGCAGGAATCATAGATTGTGTCGCTGAACGAGCGCGACGTAAATCCTTATGATACACATCCGTTAATACTTGATCATTTGTATAAGAATGAATTGTTGTCATTAACCCAGACTCAACCCCAATGCCATCCATTAAAGGCTGGATTAATGGCGCTAAACAGTTAGTCGTACAAGAAGCATTAGAAATAATAGTATCCGATGCTTTTAGTGTTTTATGGTTAACACCATAAACAATGGTTGCATCCACATCAGCTCCGCCTGGCGCAGAAATAATCACTTTTTTAGCGCCAGCAGTTAAATGTGCTGAAGCTTTTTCTTTCGTTGCAAAAAAACCTGTACATTCATGTACAACATCAACCCCAAGCTCTGCCCACGGAAGTTTTGCTGGATCTCTTTCAGCTAATACACGAATTTTATCGCCATTAATAACAATATAATCCCCTTCAACTGTTACTTCAAAAGGAAATTTCCCATGTACCGTATCATACTGCGTTAGATGTGCATTCGTTTCAGCATCACCTAAGTCATTAATAGCAACGACTTTTATTTCACTTGTACGATTATTTTCATACACGGCACGTACAATATTACGTCCAATACGGCCATAACCATTAATTGCAATTTTAATCGCCATCAATTTTCTCCTAAAAAATATAAAAAACTAATTTATACGGATAACAATTATCCGCATACTATTTAAATCTTGGTAATCTACAATAAAAAAGGGAGACCTAAATTGAATTAGCTCTCCCTTTTTTATCTGTCTAAATCAAATAATTCAATTTACAGTTGCGGGCCTGCTTGTGTGAAATCAAAACCATCGTCATTATCTGTGTATTTCTTAAAGTTCTTAACAAATAAACCCGCTAGTTTTTTTGCTGTCGCATCATAACTTGCCTTATCTTCCCAAGCATTACGAGGGTTTAGTAAATTACTATCAACCCCTGCTAATGTAGTTGGAATATTTAATTGGAAAAAAGGTGTACTAACAAACTCAGGGTCATTAATGCTGCCATTTAAAATGCCATTAATACAAGCACGCGTACCTTTAATACTCATACGTTTACCGACACCATAACCACCACCAACCCAGCCAGTATTAACTAGAAAAGCATTAACAGCATGCTTTTCCATTTTGTCGCCCAATATTTGCGCGCAAACCGTAGGGTGCAATGGAAAGAAAGGCTCACCAAAACAGGCAGAAAAAGCAGTCACTGGCTCAGTAATACCGCGCTCGGTGCCCGCCACTTTAGCAGTATATCCCGATAAGAAATAATACATGGCCTGTTCTTTTGTTAGCTTAGAGACAGGCGGTAACACTCCAAATGCATCACAGCTTAAAAAGATAATATTACGCGGTATCCCAGCTTGTAAACTTGCACGATGGTTATCAATATGCTCAATCGGATAAGAAACACGTGTATTTTGCGTTTTAGAAACATCAGAAAAGTCTACTTCCCCATCCGCATTAGCAACAACATTTTCTAATAAGGCATTACGTCTAATGGCAGCATGAATTTCTGGCTCACTAGCGCTCGATAAATCAATCGTTTTGGCGTAACAACCGCCTTCAAAATTAAACACACCTTCATCATCCCAGCCGTGCTCATCATCACCGATCAATTCACGCTCTGCATCCGTAGACAAGGTTGTCTTACCTGTACCTGACAAACCAAAAAATAAGGCTACATCGCCATCTTTACCTACATTAGCACTACAATGCATCGATAAAATACCTTGCAATGGCAACCAGTAATTCATCATGGTGAAGATGCCTTTTTTCATCTCACCTGCGTACTGAGTACCACCAATAATGGCAATATTTTTTTCAATATTAAAAATAACGAAGACTTCAGAATTTAAGCCATGCTCTTTCCATTTAGCATTACTTAAATGGCTCGCATTATAAACACGAAAATCAGGAGAAAAACTATCTACCTGCGCTGCTTCTGGGCGAATAAACATATTTTTTACAAAATGTGATTGCCATGCAAATTCAGTAATAAAACGTACCGATTTTTGTGTTTTATCACTAGATCCAGCGAATCCATCTGTTACATAGATATCCTTATCAGAAAGATATTCAATCACATCATCATAAAGTTCATCAAAAATTTCAGCTGAAACTGGCTTATTAATATCTCCCCATGAAATATGCTCTTTTGATGGAGATTGCTCAACAAAATACTTATCTTTTGGCGATCGCCCAGTAAACTTCCCTGTATCGATCATCATAGAGCCGCTGGTTGCAACCCTACCTTCTTGGTTAGCATTTTCATGTTTAAACAACTCATCGTAACTCAAATTGTGGTAAACATTTGCGACTCGTTTTAGCCCCAAATCTTCTGCATTCAATCCACTCATCAAAAGCCTCTCTTGTCGGTAACTAAGTGTTACCACTTAAACAATACATACTGCCTAACAGGCAATATACTAATAATATTGCGATTCAATATATCTTAAAAAAAAATATCCATCAAGGCATAAGAGAAATAATCTAAGTCCTTAAAATTCATTATTGCCCCAAATTAACTGTAAGGCTTTGTATGCTATACTTTATCGCTAATTTTCCTTTAGCTAACCAATTTTATTTATGCCTGTCACCCTTAATATACTTGAAAATATAGTCCGACTAGCGGGTGAAATCGCTTTAAGCCATTTTAATGACTTACAAAACCTAGAGATTTCACAAAAAAGCCCGCGTGACTTTGTTACTGCCGCTGATGTTGCAGTGGAAAAATTCCTACAAAAAGAATTAGCTGATAAATATCCAGAGTATGGATTCTGGGGGGAAGAAAGTGGTAAAACAGAGTATCAAGATCAACGCTGGATTGTTGACCCTATTGACGGCACACATTCCTTTGCGAAAGGCCAATATTTTTGGTCGATTAGTGTTGCGCTAGAAATTGATGGTGAACTTATCATAGGTGCCGTCTTTGCACCTGCACTAGATGATTATTATTGCGCTCAGAAAGATAAAGGGGCTTTTAAAAATGGTAAAAAAATCAGTGTTTCAAATGAACTTGATCTAGCTAACTCCATGGTAGGCACGGGCTTTGCTTGTTTACGTTCTTACTTGGAAGAAAATAACCTTGAGCGCTTTGGTAGAATTGCACAAAGAACAACAGGACAACGTCGTTTTGGTTCTGCCGCCATGGATATGTGTTTAGTGGCAGATGGGCAAATTGATGCTTTCTGGGAGCAGGAATTAAACTTATATGATATTGCTGCTGGTGCACTCATTGTTTTAGAAGCTGGCGGTACAGTCACTGACTTCAAAGGAAACAATGGGATTTTTCCTAAGCAAATACTAGCGAGTAACGGTGGAATATTAAAAGAATTATTAACACTGATGTAAGTTCTTACCCTATTTCAAGCATAAAAAAAGCGGTTCAAAACCGCTTTTTTACTTAAGTAAAACTAACTTAAAGCAAATGAGCAATAGCATCACGCTCTTTTTTTAATTCATTCTCTGTTTCTAGCATATACTGGCGACTAAAGTCGTTCAACTCCAACCCTTTAACAATCGTGACTTCACCTTCAGGTGAAACTTCTACAGGAAAAGAATAAAACAAACCCGCCTCAATTCCGTAGCTACCATCTGAAATAACAGCCATGCTGATCCAGTCACTCCAATCACTTTTTGCTATTCCAATGGTCCATGAGCGCATTTGACATACAGCAGCATTAGCCGCTGATGCTGCGCTTGATAAGCCATCTCGTTCTTCAATAACTTTTGCACCACGATGCTGAACAGTAGGTACAAATTCATGCGTAACCCACTCTTCATCCACTAAAGATAAAGCACTTTTTCCTTTTACTGTTGCGTGGGTTAAATCAGGATACTGGCTTTCTGAGTGATTACCCCAAACAATCATATTACGCACATCTTCAGCACGTGCCCCACACTTTTCTGCCAGCAAGCCTATACCACGGTTATGATCCAACATACTCATTGCTGAAAAACACTTAGGGTCTAAATCCGGCGCATTACGCTGTGTTATCAATGCATTTGTATTAGCTGGGTTCCCCGTAATTAATACCTTAACATTTGGATTGGCCACTGCATTTAATGCTTTTCCTTGTGCGGAAAAGATTTCTGCATTACACTCTAATAAGTCATTGCGTTTCATCCCTGGGCCACGCGGCCTAGCACCAACTAAAAACACATAATCAACTTTATCAAAAGCAACTAAGGCATCATCTGTCGGTACAATTTCATGTAACAAATGGTAAGCACAATCATTTAATTCCATAACAACCCCACTTAACTTATGTAATGCGGGAGTTATTTCTAATAATTTCAAATTAATAGGCTGATCTTTACCAAATACCTCTCCTGATGCTAAGCGAAATAGTAAAGAGTAACTAATTTGTCCTGCTGCCCCAGTAACAGCGACATTTACTGGTGTCTTCATCTGAATTCCTATTTAATAATCTTTTTTGTTTTAAAAGGCACAATTCTTTGACCTATGCCTTTTATGTTCTACGTGACATTCAAATCAAGATGATCTCTATTTTTATAAGGTATAATAGCGCGATTTGACACATATTTAAACGCATTATTGTTACAACCACCTAAGCCACTAATGAAAAAACTGCTTTTCCAATTTGATACCGACACCCACCCTTCTGTTTTTGATACTGTTGTTGCCTATGATGGCGGCGCTGATCATGTTATCGGCCATGCCAATTTAACGCCGACTAATGTTCGATCATTAGTAGAGGGCACTATTTTTACTCGCCCTCCAAAGTCCAAAAAAAATACTGCCATTTTTGTCGGTGGTAGTGATATGGAAGCGGGACAAGCTCTATTTGAAGCCGTCCAATCCTATTTTTTTCCCAGCTTTCAAGTCTCAGTTATGTTGGATAGTAATGGCAGCAATACTACTGCTGCTGCTGCTGTTGCAAAATTAGCAAGTAGTGGCTCTTTAAGCGGCAAAAAAGCCGTTGTTTTAGCAGGCACTGGCCCTGTAGGTCAGCGCGCTGCCGTTATGCTTGCTCAAGAAGGTGCTGAAGTTAGCATAACCTCTCGACACCTAGATAAAGCAAAACATGCTTGTGCAAACATGAAAAAGCGCTTTAACGTTGATTTAACAGCCATTGAAGCCAATAGCTTTGACAGCAGAGTTACAGCTATAAAAGGGGCAAATATTATTTTAGCAACTGGCGCAGCGGGTGTTGAGCTACTTAAAGCAGAACACTGGGAAAACAACTCGACACTAGAAATGATTGCAGATGCCAACGCAACACCTCCTTTAGGTATTGGCGGCACAGACATGATGGACAAAGGCATAGATCGCCACGGAAAGATTATTTGGGGTGCAATTGGTTTTGGCACATTAAAACTAGCTCTACACCGCGCCTGTATTGAAAAACTATTTGAAAATAATAAACAAGTCTTTGATGCAGAGCTTATTTTTAAACTCGCTAAAGAAATGGCTTAAATTTAATTTTAATGATGCCTATTTTAGCTAATTTACGTGTAGATGCGCTGGCTATTTTTCAATCAGGTATATTAGCTGCTGACCCTTATCAAGCAGTCAAACAACACCTATCTGTTGAAAAACAAAAATTAAGCATTCAATGCCAGCACTCAATTCGCTCTGAAGACTGGCAAAAAATTCATTTAATTGCTATTGGTAAAGCAGCTTGCAATATGATTAAAGCTGCGCAAGAAATCATCCCTTCTAAATTATTAGCACCAAACAGCCTAGCAATTACCAACACCGAAAATGCTTATAAAATTGAGCACATTCATATTATAGCCGCAGGACACCCACTACCCGACCAAACCGGTTTAGCAGCAGCCAAGCAAGTTTATAAAAAAGTGCAAGCAGCAAAAAAAAATGAATTAGTACTTATTTTATTATCAGGTGGAGGCTCCGCGCTACTACCCTTACCTGCTGAAGGCATTAATTTAGAAGAAAAGACTCACATAACAAGTTTATTATTAAGTTCTGGAGCGAATATTAATGAAGTTAATTGTGTGCGTAAGCATTTATCCAAACTAAAGGGTGGTCAATTAGCACAATTAGCTATGCCTGCCGATCTACATACACTCGTTTTATCTGATGTTTTAGGGGATGATTTAAGCGCTATTGCTAGCGGCCCTAGTGTTGCTGACAGCAGTACATTCACTGATGCCGTCAATATCTTACACAAATATTATTTATGGGATAAAACTCCTAACGCTATAAAGTTACATCTAGAAAAAGGCCTTCAAGGTACCATCCCTGAAACACCCAAAAAAAACACCCCTTGCTTCACGCAAACCAGTCACACTTTAATTGGTAGCAATTCAATCAGCCTTACGGCAATTACTCAACACGCTAAAAAATTGAATTATGATACTCAAGTTTATAGCTCAGCCTTAATGGGTGAAGCTAAACTAGTTGCAGAAAACTGGGTTAGTTTTATTAAACAAAAACTAGCGCAAGGCTTATCTAAACCGCTCGCATTAGTTGCTGGAGGCGAAACAACTGTCACTATAACAGGTGATGGTTTAGGTGGACGTAACCAAGAAATGGCTCTCGCTTTTGCTATCGCAGCAAATAGACAGCCATTAAATGCACAATGGGGCTTCCTCAGTGGGGGTACAGACGGGCGTGATGGACCTACTAATTCAGCAGGTGGCATAGTTGATAATCAAACATTTTCCCGCTTAGTTGATGCAGGGATTGAACCAAAAGCATATTTAGCGAATAATGACAGTTATTACGCATTAAAAGAATCTCAGGATTTATTAGTCACTGGCGCAACAGGTACAAATGTTGCTGATTTACAAATACTTTTAATCCACCCCACTTATAAAGAATAGCGCACTCAGGAGCACGGCATGTTTACAAAATCTATAACTATCGAAGGCTTTGATGATGAACTTTTTCAAGCGATTCAAGAAGAGCATCAACGCCAAGAAGATCATATAGAACTGATTGCGTCAGAAAATTACACGAGCCCTCGTGTTTTAGAAGCACAAGGCTCTCAACTCACCAATAAGTACGCAGAAGGCTACCCCGGAAAACGCTACTACGGTGGCTGTGAATTTGTTGATAAAGCAGAACAATTAGCCATTGATCGAGCTAAAGAACTATTTGGTGCTGACTATGCCAATGTTCAACCGCATTCAGGCTCACAAGCAAACATGGCAGTATTTATGGCCTTAATTCAGCCTGGCCATACCATTCTAGGTTTGAGTTTAGCTGACGGCGGGCATTTAACTCATGGCGCAAAACCTAACTTTTCTGGAAAGATCTACCATGCTATCCAATATGGCTTGCACCCTGAAACGGGTGAAATTGATTATGATGAAGTCGAACGCTTAGCTTTAGAACATAAACCTAAAGTATTAGTTGCTGGTTTTTCTGCTTACTCACGAATTTGGGATTGGCAACGTTTTAGAGATATCGCCGATAAAGTAGGTGCCTATTTATTTGTTGATATGGCCCACGTTGCAGGCCTTGTTGCTGCAGGCTTGTATCCTAACCCAGTGCCTATTGCTGATGTTGTCACTAGCACCACACATAAATCTTTACGCGGTCCGCGTGGTGGATTAATTTTATGCAAAAGCAACCCTGAACTTGAGAAAAAGTTTAACTCAAATATTTTCCCAGGCATTCAAGGCGGTCCATTAATGCATGTTATTGCAGCGAAAGCCGTTGCATTTAAAGAAGCATTACAGCCTGAATTCAAAACCTACCAAGCACAAGTGATTAAAAATGCTCAAGCAATGGCAAAGGTATTTATTGATCGTGGCTTTGATGTTGTTTCAGGCGGCACAGACAACCATTTAATGTTAGTTTCTTTAATTCCAAAAGGCATTACTGGTAAAGCCGCTGATGCTGCTTTAAGTAAAGCGCATATTACTGTTAATAAAAATGCGGTTCCTAATGACCCTGAGTCTCCTTTTGTGACCAGCGGCATCCGTATTGGCACACCAGCGCCAACAACACGAGGCTTTAAAGAGGCTGAAGTGACTGACATTGCCTCATGGATGTGTGATGTCATGGAAAATATGGATGACGAGTTAGTTATTAATAACACTAAAGAAAAAGTAGCAACTTTATGTGCCAAATTTCCAGTGTATAACAACTAATTAATATTACTCTTAACTAAGGAACGTGCACGAAACAATCTCCCGATTTCTAACGAGTCTTTTTGCACCAGGAAGGCGGCTCTCATTCGTTGCGTAGAATAACTATGCGCCTCATGAGAGCAACCTTCCTGGCACAAAAATCCTACGTTATAACTTCGGAATGTTATTCCGTGCACGTCCCTAACATAAAAAAAGCCCGCCCCATTTATGAGGTGGGCTTTTTGCATTTAAAAAATACTCACTTATTTATTACTAACCTGGAGATGACAGCATGTCTGACATTGAAATTGCTCAACAAGCAAAAATGCAGCCCATCATTAACCTAGCTGCAGAAAAATTAAACATTCCTGCTGAACATTTAGATCCCTACGGTCACTACAAAGCTAAAATTTCTTTAGAGTACATTGATAGTTTAACTGAACAAAAAGATGGCAAATTAATTTTAGTCACTGCTATCAGCCCTACTCCAGCTGGCGAAGGCAAAACAACAACAACGGTAGGCTTAGGCGATGCAATGAATCGCTTAGGCAAGGAAACCATTATGTGCTTACGTGAGCCTTCATTAGGTCCCTGTTTTGGTATGAAAGGTGGCGCAGCTGGCGGTGGTTACTCGCAAGTTGTCCCAATGGAAGATATTAATTTACACTTCACGGGTGATTTTCACGCCATCGGTGTAGCACATAATTTATTATCTGCGATGATCGATAACCATATCAACCACGGCAATTCATTAGGCATTGATTCTAGGCGCATTAAATGGAAACGTGTTGTTGATATGAATGATCGCGCCTTACGCCAAGTTACTGTGGGTTTAGGCGGCCCAGGAAACGGTTATGCTCGTGAAGATGGTTACGATATCGTCGTTGCCTCAGAAGTTATGGCTATTTTATGTTTAGCCACTAGCCGTGCAGACTTAAAAGAGCGCTTAGGTCGTATTGTTGTTGCTTATAAGCCAGATAGAACCACCGCTATTTATGCGCGTGATCTTAATGCACAGGGCGCAATGGCGGCTTTATTAAAAGATGCCATCAAACCTAACCTAGTACAAACTCTAGAAAATAATCTTGCCATTATTCATGGTGGTCCTTTTGCTAATATCGCCCACGGTTGTAACACAGTAACAGCCACTAAAACAGCCTTAAAACTTGCTGATTACGCGATTACTGAAGCTGGGTTTGGTGCAGACTTAGGTGCTGAAAAGTTTATTGACATCAAATGTCGCATGGCAGGTTTAAAGCCTTCTGCCGTGGTCTTAGTTGCAACGGCTCGAGCGATTAAATCTCATGGCGGTGTTGCTAAAGATGATCTAAATACTGAGAATTTAGCAGCCATTGAATCAGGCTTCTCTAACTTAGAACGCCATCTACACAATATCACCGAAAATTACGGATTACCTTGTGTTGTATGTATTAACCATTTCACCTTCGATACTGATGCTGAAGTTGCTCTTATCAAAGAAAAAGTAGAAGCTTTGGGTTCTAAATGTATCGTCTCTAAACATTGGGCGGAAGGCGGTGCAGGCGCAGAAGAACTTGCGGCGGAAGTCATTAATGTCGTTGATAATAACCAAGCTGGCTGTACTTACGTTTACGACGAAGACCTGCCTCTTTGGGATAAAATAGAAACTATTGCAACAAAAATTTATGGCGCAGCAAACATTACTGCCAGCCCTAAAGTAAAAGGCGAAATAAAAGCGCTACAAGAGCAATATGGAAAGTTTCCTATTTGTATGGCTAAAACGCAAATGTCTTTTTCTACTAACCCAACAGCGAAAGGTGCACCGACTGGTCACACTGTTGAAATTAGTGAAGTAAGACTGGCTAATGGCGCAGGCTTTATTGTTGTTATTGCTAGTAATATGATGACTATGCCAGGCTTACCTAAAACACCGGCAGCAGAACACATTGATATTACCGATGAAGGCGTGATTACTGGGTTGTTTTAAAGCGGCACACAAAAAAGGATGTTTCTTTAATTCAAGAAACATCCTTTTTAGCTCTTATTACTATACCCAAGCTACTTGAAAGTGCAGGGATGAACTGTGCTTAATGTCAACTTTATTTTATCATTAAGCGTACTCTTTTGAGAAAGTTGACCCATTTTTTATAACTCCAAAAATTTGACGTACAAGCTTGTGGGCAATGGCTACTTTTATTA
>JAJJBE010000263.1 GCA_020996635.1 Bathymodiolus brooksi methanotrophic gill symbiont | reverse complement strand
TTAATCAACCAAGGGGCGTTAATATGGAGGGCTTGTTGAAATAATTCTGTCATCATAATAAAGATAAGAGTCTATAACTTTTAAGGTCAGTAGATTATAGTTTACCCACTCATTTTTCAAAAGAGCCTAATTATTGTATCGGATGGTAACCAAAGATATCGAGCGATTGCTGAGGTAACAAGTGAGTATCAAAAGTTAAGTGATGATCGTGTTGATTGGTTTCAAATGCGCACTGTTAAGTGGCATGTGATTTTTGATCCTTCACAGCAGAGGGAAACCATTTGTAAAAAATCATTTTCACAAATGACGCTTTATGAGTTAAAAAATAACACGCTTAATCGCGAGGCTTTACAGGAGCTGCTAGCACCCAAAAATATAATTAAAGGTGAGAGTAAGCAACCTTATGTATTAATTATCGATGAAATAAATCAAGGAAATATTTCTAAAATTTTCGGTGAACTAATCACACTAATAGAGACAGATAAGCGAAAAGGCGCTAAAGAATAAATTAGAGTCGTTTTACCTTACTCAAAAGATTCATTTTCTGTCCCCCAAAATGTCCATATCATCGGCACAATGAACACAGCAGACGCAAGTATTGCAAAATTGGATGTGGCTTTACGAAGGCGTTTTGACTTTATAGAAATGCCACCTAAACCTACCCGACTAGAAGACATCAATGTTGCTGGTGTGAATTTAGAGTTAATGCTAACAGCGATAAATTCACGTATTGAGCTGCTTTATGACCGCAAACATACGATTGGGCATAGCTTTTTTATGGGTTTACATAGTGAGTCACCGATAGGCGATTTAGCGGGTGTTTTTAAGAAAAATATTATCCCCCTACTACAAGAATATTTCTTTGATGATTGGGAGCGAATTCATTGGGTACTTGATGCTTATAAATCCAATTCTGAACCAGATGAAAACCTTTGCTTTGTTCGTAAGAAAAAAAATGCTATTGGTGTGATGGGGGAGCGGTGGAATAGTGATACGAACCAATCTGCTCTTGCGGATGTTTGGGAGCTGAACCTCAAAATATTTCAAAAACCAGAGGCATATATTGGTATTTATGATAAAGGTACTAACGAATCTAAAACAGATCAATCATAACAATGATTTCGGTAACGATTAGAGAGTACGGCGTATTATTTTCAGAGAGTGAAGATGATTCGGAAATTGAAAGCAATTTAGATAGCCGTGTTATTAGCAAGCCCGATTGGGACTGGTTGTTAGCAACAACAGGGACAGATGAACATAAATTTCTGGTAAGACCTATTCGGAGAAATAACCAAATAGGTCTTCAGGTTGTTAACTATGTGGGCGTTATCACTACGCCCTGTGGTTATCAGATAGAAATCTTACCTAAAATAGTTTCTCACCTTAATGAGAGTGATGAAAGCTACTTGAAGACTGTTCGTAAAAAGCTATTTACGATGCTAAATGCCGTACAAAAACTTAAATTCAAATCATTTCATCAGGCATCCTTAGAAATCTTTAAGCAGCCCCTACCAGATATATTGATTCGTCTATTCCTGGAAGAGGTGGTTTTATTAGTAAAAAAAGGCATTCGTAATGACTATGTTTCAGTGCGTGATGAAACTGCTTTTTTAAAGGGGAGATTGCAGGTTGCCGTGCAAATTCGTCAACCTGTTGGGCGGCAACATTTATTTCAAGTTGAGTACGATGAGTTCTTGCCCGATAGAGCCGAGAATCGCTTAATTCACTCTTCATTAAAGAAGGTAGCTAAGTGGACTCAATCTATTGAAAAAAAACGTTTAGCAAATGAATTGTTGTTTGTTTTTGATGATATTCCTGAATCAATGAATACCAAAATTGATTTTTTTCGTTGGTTAGATCGTGATCGGTCGATGGTGCATTGTCGTGGATTAAAAGAATGGTGTGAGCTGATTATTAACGAAGAATAACCCTTTTCTTTATCAGGTTATCAGCACGGAATGTCTTTTCTATTCCCGATGAATTATTTATTTGAAGAGTATGTTGCCATCATGCTTAGATCACATCAGCTAAAGCCAGAGTATAAGCTCATCGAACAATCAACACAACATTCATTGGTTAAGCACGATGAAAAAGGTTTATTCCAAATGAAAGCGTTTAGATAGCAATGATAAAGAGAATAAATACGGGATTAGCCAAGGGGATATGTATCAGCTTTATGCTTACGGCCAAAAGTATCTAAATGGCTCAGGTGATATGTTCTTAACTGATGTTACGCAGTAGCCGACTTTAATTGTTGCAATTCATCAAAAGCTTGTCGAATAGCATTAATATAAAGTTTCGATTTTAAAGCGAACTTGTTCAGCCCTTGCTGGGCACTGAGAATCTCTAATCGAGCAGTCG
>JAJJBE010000215.1 GCA_020996635.1 Bathymodiolus brooksi methanotrophic gill symbiont | reverse complement strand
CATTGGGATGTCCTATCGCCAATCTTCATTCAGCACGGAGCGATTTATGGGAGCCCCAGTTCGTCCTGCGTCCAACTCAACTACGCAAAAAACACTGCTTCGTTAAGTCTACCTCAAATGACTTGACCGCTGTCGGGATAACTACTTGCCTCCCGAGCGAACTGACCAGTTCACTTCGGATTGGCGAATTTCCCTGTCGCCTACTGCCGACTAAAAATCATCACTTCGCTGCGCTCCGTTTCCCTGATTTTCAGCGATGGCATATTTTGCCATCTATTTTATTTAATAATGCAGTAGGGGAAAATATGGTAATGAAAAAGGCAAGACATGACCCTAAAATTTTCTAAAATTTTTATTTTTTCCATGTTGATGCGATGGTTAGGTTTGTATACTGGAACATTCTATGTTACGCACTTCAACTCGTTATATACTGATTATTTAATCTTTAATGTCTTTAGTAATTCATTTCTAATTTTCCAATTTTGTAAGCAATTGTACTCTTCGTTTTTTTCTGATTTACAGTCAGTTACCATTGCAGTTGTTCCATCAACACATGAGAACCTATGATAGTTCCTTTCTTCTTCCATTGCTTTATTCATGTATTTTTCTAAAAAAATACATGGGGTCTTATTGTCAGGGTACCCATATATAGTTATTACACTAGAATCAACAATACCCCGTTGAACCACATAGTAAGGTTCACCTGCCATTACCGTACTTAATGACATAAATGAGGCTACTGCTATTAAAAGTTTTTTCATTATTATGTTCCATATTTTTAAAACAGTTAAACAACGAACGCATGTGAATCGCTGGTTCATTGAACACCTAGCTTTTGAACACTCGGGGCAAATAAAATGCAGCATTTTAAAACCCTAGTGTTGCGACTTATCAGGATTTTCTATGTTGTTCGCCATAAATAGATTCAAATTGTATTGAGAACTCATCTAGAATAGATCTCCATATTTCTATTACTTTATCCATAAACTCATGTGATTCTCTAATAGGCTCACCTTCAATTTCAATAAACATTTCTATGCTTCCCCTAGGCTCGGTTACTTTTAAATCACCATTTTCGTTTTCAAAAACATCAACTACTTTTGAAACGCCAATGATTGCACCTTTAGTTTTTGGTTTAGGTTCAAAATTAAAATGTTTATTAGAGTTAGCAATATCTCGGCATGCTTCTAATTCAGGATATATATTACATTTTTTGTGAATATCTAAATCTATTGGAAAATCAGGTGTTTTCTTAAACCAGTCACGTAGTGCATGCGCTGTTACGCAAAAATTAAAGAAATGATCACACATGGCTTCTTTTTGTAGATCAGCAGCTGAATGAAACGTCCTGTATCTTTCGCGCTCTAGCTTGTTAAGCAAATCAGCTGGGCCAATGTAATGAAAGCGTAATGTCATTTTCGTGTGCTTACTGTAAATCTAACAAGTTTCCGCCTATCATAATCTTGAAATATAAAACTGGCAATAAACTCATGTTTTTTGTATTTTTTCTAACTGTAGAATACGCTTTAAATAATATTATACAGTTTCTATATAAATAGAATATTGAGCCTACCTAAAGAAACCATCTCTGCTTATGACGATATTTTGATTCAAAAGCAGGTGCCTTTACAGCAGAGAGGGGGCGTATAAAAATGGTTACGTTTTTATCTGGATTTTTGTCAGAAGTATGATTTTAATACGGTTAAGTTGGTAAGTTTATCTACTTTTGTGGATAAATTGCGTAGCAAAGGGCAAGGGAATGATATTTGTGAGCAAGCTAGGAAGGCTGTGAGACTTATGCTGGTTTAAATTCAAACATGAACCTTAGTAATACGGAGTTAAGTAACTGATGTTACGCAGAGGGTTGAAAAAGCTTATGCCCCCCTTTCACTACATCACATCAAGTAGCCCGTATGAAGCTTGCGTAATACGGGGATTTGACGCACTGTTTATCCCGTATTTCGTACCTCCATGCGGGCTTGTATCTCTCCAAAGCATGATATATTACTTACTGATGTTACGCACCCTAATGATATTTCCATTAAAATAGTAGGCTATGAAAACTGATGTGGATACACTATTTAGGACACAAAAACTAAGATTTACCCCCTCAATATAGAGTACCCAAAATGACTAAGAAAAAGCTAAATACTTACACGCTCGAATTTAAAGAATCTGCTATTAAATTAGCCTGAGATTCTGATGAATCTATCCCTCAAATCGCTAAAAATTTGGGCGTTAATTCCAACACTCTTTATACTTGGGTTCATAACGCTTCAAAACCCAAGGGTAATACTAACGTGGCTAGCAACGAGTCGAATGAAAATGAAATAAAACGATTGAAAAAACAAGTCCTTAGATTGAC
>JAJJBE010000111.1 GCA_020996635.1 Bathymodiolus brooksi methanotrophic gill symbiont | reverse complement strand
GAATTTCGACATCAAATAAATCATTTTTTTGATCGGACATTACCTAGTATTCTCCGACTCTTTAAACGAAAGAATTAACGATAATTTTCAGGTGTTAAGCTCTGCATCTTGATTTCGTTTGGGTATATACCAGCCGAGCAGCTAAAATATGTTCAAGAGCAAGGTGAAATATTTTATCACAATGATCAGCCAATTAAAGCTATTGCTACTCTACAAGATATTACCAATGAACAGCGTCCAAGAGAGCTGGCTGCTAAATTAACACATGATTTTGCTCATCTAAAAGGTAAGGGTTTTTTTGAGGCTGTTAGTCAGTATTGATGTGTCAACACTTTTATGGACACAAAATTAAGCTGCTTTTAGCGACATTTCGTAATCAGCAGGTGACTTGTAATCATTCGCTGAATGACGTCGTTTACGGTTATAAAAAACCTCGATATAT
>JAJJBE010000064.1 GCA_020996635.1 Bathymodiolus brooksi methanotrophic gill symbiont | reverse complement strand
GCTTTAATTCGATCGCACTCATGTACATCACGGACTTTATTATGCCGCAATTCTAATGCCTTTTTTTGTTCGGAGGTGAGTGTGATTTTCATATTTTGTATAGCTTGACTTGATTTTTCTCATTTATCAAGCATCTTCAATGATTTTGGGTATATAGCAAGAACCTACATGGGAAGAAGGAAGAATTTTACCGGCCAAAGTTTTTGGGCAAGAGGGTATTATGTTTCAACCGTAGGAAGAGATGAAGAAACTGTGAGAAATTACATAAAACATCAAGAAAGTGAAGATAAGCGAATAGAGCAGCTTAACCTGTTTTAGTTACCCTTGCACCCTTGGGTGCTCAATGAATCAGCCCGCTTTGAGCGGTTCACGGTTTTCAAGCCTCCGGCTTTGCCGGAGGTATTTGACTAATTGGTAGCCCGTATGAAGTTTGCGTAATACGGGGCATTTTATCGTTCCCATGCTCTAGCGTGGGAATGCATCTGTTGATGCTCCAGAGTCGAGTAGAGAAAGAGGTACTACTCAAATCAAAAAAGGCGTGCTTATGTTGGATGACGCTAGAGCGTCGAAGACTGCATTCCCACGCTGGAGCATGGGAACGATAAAGTGGTGTTGATAAAAAACATAGAGGAATAACTGATGGGGCGTAATCGTTATCTTATTACCGAACCTGGGCAAGCGCATTTTATGACTTGTACGGTTATGGAGTGGCTACCTGTTTTCACTCGTCCTGAGATGGTACAGATTATTTTAGACTGCTGGCAGTTTTAGCGTGAGCAGATGGGGTTAAAGCTTTATGGCTACGTTATTTTAGAAAATCACCTGCATTTTGTTGCTCAAGCGCCTCAGCTAGATAAATGCGTGTAAAGTTTTAAATCTTTTACGGCGCGCAAGTTGATTGATTATTTGCAAGTGCATCATGTTGATTTTTTGTTGGAGCGATTGCGCTTTACTAAAAAGGCACATAAGAAGGATAGAGTCTATCAATTCTGGCAAGAAGGAGTGCATGCTGAGTTGATTTTGAATGAGAGCATGATGCGTGAGAAGTTAGTTTATATCCATGAAAATCCGGTT
Source organism: Bathymodiolus brooksi methanotrophic gill symbiont (assembly GCA_020996635.1). Taxonomy (GTDB): domain Bacteria; phylum Pseudomonadota; class Gammaproteobacteria; order Methylococcales; family Methylomonadaceae; genus Methyloprofundus. The sequence continues at coordinate 7,116 of JAJJBE010000064.1, read as the reverse complement.
AAACGTGGATATGTGGAGCGTGCGGAGCATTGGCGTTATTTCAGTGCGCAGAACTATGAATTAAAGCGTGGTTTGATTGAGATTGATGAATGGTAGTGGGTTTGTGGCGCTGGAGCGCCGATGGCTGCATTCCCACGTTGGAGCGGTGGGAACGATGAATTCCGTACCTCCATACGGGTTACGGGAGGATATAAAAATTAAAAGGAAAATGATGTCAAAAACAAGAAAAATTGTTGGTGTATTGCTGGTATTAGGTCTCGCTTTTATGAATGCTTGGCAATATTGGTTGAAACCTGCACCTGCGGCACCTGAATTAACTATGATCACATTGACTGGTGAAAATATTAATTTACAGGCCTTAAAAGGCAAGCCCGGTATTAGTAAGCTTTTGGACAACAAGTTGTGGATTATGTTTAGCTGAAATTGATGATTTGATTGCTTTACATAAGGCGTATCAAGCTAAAGGTTATACAACGTTGGCGATTTCTTTGAAATACGATTCTTTAGCGGCAATAAAAAACATGCAGCAAAGTAGGGCATTGCCGTATAAGCTAATTTACGATGCAAAAGGTGAGTATGCCAAAGCGTTTGGTGGTGTACAAATGACACCAACACATTTTTTTATTTCAGCCGATGGCAAAATGTAGGGCCGATTGATCGCGAAGAATTGGCGGAGTTGATTAAGAAAAATTTATAAATTCGTAGGATGGGTAGAGCGATTTTTGCGAAACCCATCAAATATGATTGATAACAGGTTGGTGTGAATATAGCTCCGTTGGTGGGTTTCGTTCCTCTACCCACCCTACAATTTGTGGAGTAACAATGTATTTAATAAAACAAAAAGGTATGACGCTGATTGAGTTAACGGTAGTCTTGTTAATTTTAGTTGCATTAGCAGGCCTGATGCTACCTTATGTTTCTGGAACCAGTCGTAAAGCCTTGTGTGATGCAACAGATATTTCGATGATGAATATTAAGCAAGTTATTATGGAACGGTATTATTTGGATACCTTAGGTAACTTTCCTGCCTCTAAAGGAGGTAGTGATTATAGTTTAAATTACTTATTTACTGCGGGTGGCTGGGGAGCTTTTGACCTAGATAGCCAAGTAGGTTGGAATGGACCTTACTTGCAAGGTGGCTTAGTTATTGATGCGTCTATGATTAGTAATTTATCTTCAAATTTTAAAAATACAAAATTTACCAAAGAAACTTTTTCAGCTGGTAAATCTATTGTAATGGATGCATGGGGAAGACCAATTATTTTACAAATACCCGCAGTAGCTGAATGTAAGGTTATATTTTCTTTAGCCAGTAACCCTACAGAAGGGTATTGTGCTCGGTTGGTTTCAGCAGGTGTTGGGAGTGGCTTAGGTATTGGCGCTGGAGATATTGATACTCATATTACTGATGATGCTTCAACGACCTCCATTGTAGAGGGGCATCTTATGGGTGATGATCGTATTTTGTATCTTAATGCACCTACACCAGCGGAGGATATTAATAAGTCTTGTTCAGATAGTTAGTTGGTTGTGATGGGTTTCGTGCCTCTACCGATCCTACAGCGCTGCACAAATCTAAAAGCCTTCTCCAACAAGAGAGGGTGTTAAATTCAAAAAACTTGTATAAATAGCCGTAGTTGGAGAGGATTTAAAAGCTAATAAAATCCATACTTAACGGTGGCATAGTCATTCTCATCGTTCCCACGCTCCAGCGTGGGAATGTATCTGTTGACGCTCCAGCGTCGAGTAGAGAAAGAGGTACGACTCAAAAAGGCGTGCTTGTGTTGGATGACGCTAGAGCGTCGAGGGCTGCATTCCCACGCTGGAGCGATGGGAACGATACAATTTCATACTTAACAGTGGCATAGCCTTTTAAAATGGAGGTTGTGGGTCGCCTGTTTCGATAACCTGAACTGTATCGCCAACTCTTAATATTCCAATAGAATCATGTAGGGCATTTTGTCCAAAAAATACTTTATTATTCCATTTTCGGGTCTGAGATAAAGTGCGCAAAGGCTGTTTATCGCTTATAGCGGTCTTTGGATCAATTTGGGGTACAGAGCAGCGCGAACAAGGCTTGGGTAGTTTAAAGTTTATTGAGCCTATGTTGATTTTACGCCATGTGTCTTCTTCATAGCTTGTGCAGTCAGTAATTACTATATTTGGGCGAAAACGCTGCATAGGAAGCTTGAGTCCCATTTGACTATTAAGTAAGGCAAGGGAAGCTTCGGAGGTAATTAAAAATGGAAAGCCATCACTGAAAGCTGTTCTATCATTAGGAGAGGAAAATTTTTGATCTACTTGGCGAATACTATTATCGGCTTGGTAAACAAGCTGGCAGGGTTGCTCTAGAAAATCGCTGAACCATTGGTTTGCAAGTTCGCTTATGGTTTCGGCAGGGCAGTCTTCATCCCAAATATTGATATTAATAGAGTGAGATGTTTTTGGAATGAGATCTAAAGTTAGGTCTGCTTTATTAGCTGCAGAAATAATTAGTTTTTGTTGTTGTATTTTAGTTTTGATGAGCGTCATTTTGGGTAAACGGCGCTGGGATAAAAAGCGATTGTTTGCATCAACTAGCATCCACTTTCGGTCATACTTAAACCCTGTTTGAGTGACTTCGGATTCAGTTAATTGAATGCCTGAAAGTGACTTAACAGGGTATATGTAAATGGCACTGAGTTTAGCCATCTATTTAAGCGAATAATGCTTCTACTGCATCTACAGATACATTTGCCTGGGCTGAATAGACGGCATCAGGAGTCTCTTGAGCTGCTGTGTTTAATTTATTAATTCGTTCTTCAGGTGAAAAAAACTCATCTTCCGCTGAATTTTGGTTTTGTACACGAGCTGCATCTGCCGTTTTATTTGCTTCTCGGTTATTTTCAGAATCGTTTTCAGTGTTGCTTTCTTCGCTGGCTTCTGCACGAACTGATAACTCAGCACCTGTCGATGAAATGTTGACATCTATACTATTTGGAGATGAAGGCGCTTTTTCTTGTGCTGTATTAGGTTTTTCTTTGTTAGTTTCTACACTAGCTAGCCCACCTAAGTGTTCTTGGCTTGCAGCGCTACCGACTGATGAAATTGCGTTTATTTCCATGATAAACCTCACTAAACAATAAATTCAATGTAATAATAACGCTTCTTTTTGTAAGAATCCACTGCTTATTTTATTAAGGTACTAAATTATAAGTGCTGTTCTTGTCATTATTCCCCTCTAGGCTTGTGGGGCGAGTGGCTGTCAATAATAAGGCTTTATTTTGATTAGGGTTTAAGGTTTCAATAAATGGTTAGTAGCGCACGTTTTTTTAGTTGTTTTTTACTGTTATTTTCTTTGTGTGGCGCTGAAAATGTTATTTCAGCGCCGGTGCAAGAAATTAAAGTTGCTTATTTAGCTCAAGAGAAAAAGCAACCAGCAGCATTATCTAACTTAGAGGCATTTGTTAAGCATAAAGGTTGGCTGGGTGCTAAATTGGCTTTGAATGATAATAATACAACCGGGCAGTTTACAGGGCAGCATTACCATTTAGAGCAAAGAATTGTTGCTTTGGATGCTGATGTTAAAGCTGTTTTTATAGACTTAATAAAAGAAAATTATCAATTAATCATTGTTAATTTATCGGCTCAGCAATTAGCTGAAATTAGTGGCTTAAATAATCAGCAAGCTTTGTTGTTTGATGTTTCTACGCGTGCGGACAGTTTGCGTAGCCAAAATTGCTTAAATGATGTTTTGCATTTATTGCCAAGTAGGGCAATGCGAGCTGATGCTTTAGCGCAATATATGCGTAAAAAACGTTGGAATGAATGGTTTTTGGTGCTTGGAAATACTAAGGAAGATGGTTTGTATGCGGAGGCTATCAGGCGATCGGCTAAAAAATTCGGGATGAAAATTGTGGCTGAAAAAAAGTGGCTGCATAGTTTTGATGCAAGAAGAACTGCGCAATCCAATGTTCCGGTGTTTTCTCAAGTCGGTGATTATGATGTGCTGGTCGTTGCAGATGAGCAGGGCTTATTTGGTGAGTATTTGAGTTATCGTACTTGGCTGCCTCGCCCCGTTATTGGGACTCAGGGCTTGCATGCAACGGCTTGGCATAAAACGCATGAGCAGTGGGGTGCTGTGCAAATTCAAAATAGATTTAAAGCTTTAGCAGGGCGACCTATGTTGGAAGAAGACTATGCGGCTTATTTGGCGTTGAGGTCGATAGGTGAAGCGGCTACACGGACGAAAGAAATAACGGCGGTTTCGGTAAAGGCTTTTTTGCTAAGTGAGCAATTTAAATTACAGGGTTATAAAGGCAAGCCTTTGAGTTTTCGCTCATGGAACGGTCAATTACGTCAGCCCGTTTTATTAGCAGCACCAACATCTTTGGTTGCTACTCCACCTTTAGATGGGTATTTACACCCTAAAAATGAACTTGATACTTTAGGCTATGATCAGCCAGAAGTGCATTGCCAATAGGACTATTATGAAATTAAAAGCTATTTTAATCGCAGGATTACTTTTTCATTCAACGATAAGTTATTCAGAAACTATTTTTGTTACTTTAGAGAAAGACAATGCCATTGCTGTTGTTGATCCGATAGCGGGTAAACTCATTAAAACGGTTGAGATAGGGCAGCGTCCAAGAGGTATTGCTCTAAGTCCTGATCAAAAAAGTTTGTATATTGCCACCAGTGACGATGATGCGGTGATTATTGTGGATGCGGAGACTTTAAAGCTGATAGATAAACTCCCATCGGGGGAAGATCCAGAGACTTTTGCGATTAATTCTGATGGCTCAAAAATGTACGTGTCGAATGAAGATGATAATCAAATTACTGTGATTGACTTAGTTAATCATAAAGCAGAAAAAACGGTGTCAGTGGGTGTTGAGCCAGAGGGGATAGCGGTTAGCCCTAATAATGAATGGATAGTGAGTGCCTCAGAAACGACTAATATGGTGCACTGGATTGATGCAAAAACGTTAGAGATAAAAGCAAATACTTTGGTCGATCCTAGGCCACGCGCATTGAGTTTTACTGCTGATGGCAAGCAGTTGTGGGTGACTTCGGAAATGAATAGCTCAACAATGGTGATTGATGTTGCTACAAAAGAAATTTTACATACGATAAAATTTTCAATTCCAGCGGTAGGGCAAGAAAAGGTTCAGCCGGTGGGCGTGGTAATTGATGCGCTGCAGAATTGGGCTTATGTTGCATTAGGTCCGTCTAACCGAGTGGCGGTAATTAATGCTAAAACCTATCAAGTTGAAAAGTATTTATTAGTAGGTGCACGAGTTTGGAATTTAGCTTTTTCACCTAATCAAGAGCGTTTGTATACGACGAATGGTGTTAGCCATGATATATCGTTAATTGATACACAAAATCATAAGGTAACTAAATCCATTGCTGTTGGTCGCTACCCTTGGGGTTTGGCGGTTAAAAAGTGAGCGAACTAGCTTTAGAGGTTAAGCAACTTAATTTCTCTTATGGAAAAAAACAAGTTCTACATGATTTAACTTTTAATATAGAAGTAGGACAGTGTAGTTTTTTATTAGGGCCTAATGGTGCGGGGAAATCGACACTTTTTTCTTTAATAACACGCTTATATGATCAGGATAAAAATAATATTAAATTAGCGGGTATTGATATTAAAGTTGAGCCGCTAAAAGCCTTGGCTCAATTAGGGGTTGTTTTTCAACAAACCACTTTAGATTTAGATTTAAGCGTTAGGCAAAATTTACTTTATCATGCCGCATTGCAGGGTATTTCAGGTCAAAAAGCTAAAGTTTTGATTCAGCAGCAATTAGAGCAGCTTGATATGTTTGAGCGCCAAAATGAACTGGTGCGGCAACTTAATGGTGGGCATAAGCGGCGTGTAGAAATTGCTCGTGCACTGATGCATCAACCGAAATTGCTATTGTTAGATGAGCCTACTGTGGGGCTTGATGTTGCCAGTCGTGAATCCATTGTGCAGCATATACACCACTTATGTGAACAAACGGGTTTGGCTGCACTTTGGGCAACGCATTTAATGGATGAAGTGCTGGAGGGTGATCAAATAACAGTGATTCATCAAGGGCGGGTTAAGGCGACAGGGCAGATTGATAAGCTTATGCAACAAACAAAGACCGCGTCACTTAGCCAGGCATTTTTTGCCTTAACGAATAACAGGAGTAAATAGAGTGGCTCATTATTGGTTTGCTTTATGGGGGATTGTTTTTCGGGAGTTATTTCGCTTTGTAAAACAAAAAGAGCGTTTTTTATCAGCGTTAGTTCGCCCTCTTGTTTGGTTATTTGTTTTCGCGGCTGGTTTTAGAGCGGCATTAGGGATTGCAATTATTCCTCCGTATGACACTTATATAATGTACGAAGTGTATATTACGCCGGGTTTAATTGGGATGATTCAATTATTTAATGGCATGCAAAGTTCACTATCGATGGTTTACGATAGAGAAATGGGTAGTATGCGTATTTTATTAGTCAGCCCACTACCACGTTGGTTTCTATTGATTAGCAAATTATTAGCGGGTGTTTTTGTTTCTATTTTGCAAGTGTATGTTTTTTTAGCTATTGCATGGTTTTATGATATTCAGCCGCCTGTGGAAGGTTATTTGTGGATATTACCTGCATTAATTTTGACAGGGTTAATGTTAGGCGCGTTGGGATTGCTATTATCAGCCTTTATTAAACAGTTAGAAAATTTTGCAGGGGTGATGAATTTTGTTATTTTTCCGATGTTTTTTATGTCGAGCGCTCTGTATCCATTGTGGAAATTACAAGAATCGAGTGAAATTTTATTTACCATAGCAAGCTACAACCCTTTTACTCAGGCAGTTGAATTTTTACGTTTTGCACTTTATGGGCAAGTAAACATAGAAGCAGGAGTATTTACAGGTGTGGCATTTGTGGTATTTTTAGTGATAGCCATCATAGGATATAACCCCTCTAAGGGAATGATGAAAAGAAAAGGGCGTTAGCTTTATCTTGTGATGTAACTGATGTTATGATGTGTCAACACTTTTATGGACACAAAATTAAGCTGCTTTTAGCGACATTTCGTAATCAGCAGGTGACTTGTAATCATTCGCTGAATGACGTCGTTTACGGTTATAAAAAACCTCGATATATTCA
>JAJJBE010000213.1 GCA_020996635.1 Bathymodiolus brooksi methanotrophic gill symbiont | reverse complement strand
GTCAATCTAAGGACTTGTTTTTTCAATCGTTTTATTTCATTTTCATTCGACTCGTTGCTAGCCACGTTAGTATTACCCTTGGGTTTTGAAGCGTTATGAACCCAAGTATAAAGAGTGTTGGAATTAACGCCCAAATTTTTAGCGATTTGAGGGATAGATTCATCAGAATCTCAGGCTAATTTAATAGCAGATTCTTTAAATTCGAGCGTGTAAGTATTTAGCTTTTTCTTAGTCATTTTGGGTACTCTATATTGAGGGGGTAAATCTTAGTTTTTGTGTCCTAAATAGTGTATCCACATCAGTTTTTAGAGAGCTGAAGTATCTAAACTTAGGCTCTAGCACTAACCCAAATATCCACTTGTTTTGCCCCAGCAGATTTTAACATTTTGGCAAGTTCATTAGCCGTCGCTCCTGTCGTCATGACATCATCTAAAATAGCAATATGCTTTGCTACCATAGGCTGTTTAACAGTAAATGCGCCTTTAATATTTTGGTGACGTTGTTTTAAGCTAAGTGATATTTGGTGTGGTGTGTTTTGTATGCGAATACAGCTTTTGTAATCAATAGGAATGTGCAGTTCTTTAGAGGTAACCTTAGCAATTTCTAGTGTTTGATTATAGCCGCGTTGTCGGTAGCGTTCACTATGTAATGGAACGGGGATAATAATATCGGGCAATAGCACTTTTTCTGTTAATAAAAATTCACTGAGTAATAGGCCTAAAAGACGTGAGTTTTTATAGGCTTTTTCAAACTTCAATTGATTAATTAAATAACGAACCTCGCCTTGATGTTGGTGAGGAGCATAAACTGTATCGAATGCCGGTGGCGCTTTTTGGCACCTTCCACAGATTTGTTGTTTAGTAGCTTGTATTTCTAATGCTTGCGCGCAATAAATACATTGAGTATCAAGGGCTAACAAGCCTTTTTGGCAAGCATTACACAAATCTATAAAGCTTTCTGGTTTTTTGGAGCAAAAGATACAGCTAGGCGGAAACAAACTATATTGTATAATGTTAATCCAGTTGTTTACCTTTTCTATCATGTTGGGTTGACCATTCAATAAAAACAAGTTTTGGAGATTAATCGCGTGTCATCAAATTCCGCAGAAAATTTACGCCATGATTGGCAATTAGATGAAGTTAAAGCCTTATTAGAGCAACCCTTTAATGATCTTATTTTTCAAGCCCAGGCGATACATCGCGCTCATTTTGATCCTAACGAAGTTCAAGTTAGCAGTTTATTAAGCATAAAGACAGGATCATGCTCAGAAGATTGTGGTTATTGCCCACAAAGTGCAAGGCATGACTCTGATCTAACGCCTGAAGCTTTAATGCCCATTGAAGAAGTGTTGAAAAGTGCTAAGCAAGCAAAAGACCAAGGAGCATCGCGTTTTTGCATGGGGGCAGCTTGGCGTAGCCCAAAAGATAAAGATATAGAGCGTGTTGTAGAAATGGTGCAGGGCGTTAAAGCAATGGGTATGGAGACCTGTGTCACATTAGGTATGTTGACAGAAAAGCAAACCAAAGCCTTAAAAGAAGGGGGCTTGGATTATTACAATCATAATTTAGATACCTCTGAAGATTATTATTCTGAAGTGATTACTACACGAACTTACCAAGATCGTTTAGATACTTTGGAGCGAGTTCGTGATGCAGATATTAATGTTTGTTGTGGTGGCATTGTCGGTATGGGAGAAAGTGCTGATGATAGAGCTAATTTATTGATTGGCTTGGCTAATTTACCTAAACATCCAGAAAGTGTGCCGATTAATATGTTGGTGCAAGTAGAAGGAACACCGCTTGCAAATACTGAGTCTCTTGATCCTTTTACGTTTATTCGTATGATTGCGGTTGCGCGGATTTTAATGCCTAAATCACGTGTTAGATTGTCGGCAGGAAGAACTGATATGTCAGATGAAATGCAAGCATTTTGCTTTTTTGCAGGAGCTAATTCAATTTTTTATGGTGATAAATTGTTGACTACAGCAAATCCAATGAGTAATCATGATTTAGCGTTATTTGATCGCTTGGGTGTACGTTCCGCAGGTTCGAGTTACGCGCAATAAATAATGGTTTTAAAATTGAATGATTTACAGCAGGCGCTTGAATCATTAAAAAAGTTGAGTTTGTATCGTTCTAGGCGAGTTGTAGAATCGGTAGAAGGTAATTATGTGCAAATTGAAGGGCGTAAAGTCTTAAATTTTTGCAGTAATGATTATTTAGGTTTGGCAAATCATCCTGATGTTATTAAGCGCTTTAAAAGTGCTGCTGATAGCTATGGTGTTGGCAGCGGTTCTGCGCATCTTGTTTGTGGTCATAGTGCTGAGCATCATGCATTAGAAGAGGAATTAGCCGATTTTACAGGGCGTGATCGAGCCCTGATTTTTTCTACAGGTTATATGGTCAACCTCGGTGTTATTGCTGGGTTAATGTCTAAAGGTGATGTGATTTTTCAAGATAAGTTAAATCATGCTTCATTAATAGATGGTAGTAAATTGGCTGGGGCAATATTTTCTCGATATTTACATAATGATTTAGCGAACTTATCGATAAAAATGCAAAAACACCAAGGTAAGCAATTTATGATTGTTACGGATGGTGTTTTTAGTATGGATGGAGATCAGGCAAAGGTTGTTGAATTATCTGAGATAGCCCAAAAAAAGTCAGCCTATTTAATGGTTGATGATGCGCATGGTTTTGGGGTACTAGGAAAAAATGGCGCCGGGATTGTTGAGCAGTTGAAGTTGAATCAAAAACAAGTTCCTTTATTGGTAGGAACTTTTGGTAAGGCATTTGGGACCAGTGGTGCGTTTGTTGCTGGCTCTGAAGAAATCATTGAAACGTTGATTCAAAAAGCACGAACTTACATCTATACCACGGCATTGCCCCCCGCCATTGCTGCTGCAACGCGCTGTAGTTTATCTCTAATGCAAGCGGAACCTTGGCGTAGAGAACAGCTGAATTATTTAATTAATTATTTCAAAGCGGGTGCTAGTCAGTTGGCTTTACCGTTAATGTCCTCTAAAACAGCGATTCAACCACTGTTACTAGGAGGGAGTGCAGAAGCATTAGCGGCTAGTGAATCTTTATTTCAGCAGGGTTTTTGGGTCAGTGCGATACGAGCTCCTACTGTCCCTAAAGGTAGTGCTCGATTACGAATTACCTTATCTGCTGGGCATACGATAGAACAAATTGATCAGCTTTTAGATGCGCTGGATAAAATAACACGATGAGTCAACTTTATAGTGAAACCTTTGGGCAAGGTGAAAGGGTGGTTATGCTGCATGGCTGGGCGATGCACTCAGGAGTGTGGCGTGCGTTTGCGCAAGAAATAGCAAAAAATAACCAAGTCACTTGTATTGATTTGCCTGGGCATGGGCGTAGTTCAGCTAGTTGTTCATCAGAGTTAAATGATTGGACGGCAAGAGTCATCGATGTTTTACCAGACGAACCTTGTCATTTTATTGCTTGGTCTTTAGGAGGGAATATTGCTTTAGATATTGCTGAAAAATTTCCAGATAGAATGAAGAGTATAACTTTACTCGCTAGTAATCCTCACTTTATGAAGTCTAAAACTTGGCTGGGTGTTTCGGAAGATACATTAGAAGTGTTTGAAAAAAATTTAAATAGTAATATTGATGCGACTTTATTTCGCTTTATGACGATGCAGGTTCAAGGGATGTCAGGCGTTAAGCTGTATTTAAAGAAAATAAAAAGCGTGATGCAAGAATGTGCTACTCCTAATATTCAAGTTTTAAAAAATGGCCTGTCTTTATTGCGAGGGTCAGACTTAAGGCAAGCAGTCCGAAATCTCACTTGTCCTGCGCAATTAATCTTGGGGTCTGTAGATTCTTTAGTTCCTGTGAGTATTTCTAATGATTGCAAGGTACTTCTGCCGGCATTAGAGTGTCATATTATTGAAGGTGCTGGGCATATACCTTCCATCACGCATACAAAAGAGACATTAGAGATAGTGCAAAATTTTATAAAACCAAGAGGTGTAAGGTGACGGCTGTGTTATTAGATAAGCAGCGAGTGCGTGCATCATTTGCAAAAGCATCAAATAGTTATGATGCAATGGCTGTTTTACAGCGGAAAGTAGGGCTACACCTTTTTGATAATATCTCTATCACTGAAAAGACTGAAATTTTAGACTTAGGCTGTGGTACGGGGTTTTTTACGCAGTTAATTGCAAAAAGCAATCAAGATGCAGATATTTATGCGTTAGATTTGACGCTATCGATGCTTGATAAAACTAAAAGTCGTGAGCAGTGCAAAAACGTACGCTTAGTTTGTGCTGATGCTGAACAGTTACCTTTTATAGATAATAGTATGCAGTTGGTTAGTTCTAACTTGGCTTTGCAGTGGTGTCAAAATTTAGAACAATTATTTTCTGGGGTTCATCGTGTATTGGGAAAAAATGGCAGTTTTGTTTTTTCAACTTTTGGCGTTGATGCCTTAAATGAGCTTAAAAGTGCATGGGCTATGGTGGATGATTATCCGCATGTGAATGAATTTTGTTCTAAATTTATGATTCAATCGGATTTAGAGAAAGCAGGCTTTATTGATGTGCAAATTGAAAGTCATACTTATTATTCAAAGTATAAAAGTGTGCTTGATTTGATGCGGGAATTAAAAGGGATTGGTGCGCATAATGTAAGCCAAGGTCGGAAAAAGACGCTAACAAGTAAAGGGGATATGCAGAGCATGTTTGCAGCTTATCCAAAAGAGCTTGATGATGGGATTAAAGCAAGTTTTGAGATTATGTATGTGATGGCGAAGACAGGAAATAGATAATGGCACAAGGTTATTTTGTAACAGGAACGGATACTGGAATAGGTAAGACATGGACAAGTTTAATTTTAATGCAGTATTTTCAGCAAAAAGGTAAGACTGTTATTGGAATGAAGCCGATAGCAGCGGGTTGTGAAATGCTGGGCGGTCAGTTGAAGAATGAGGATGCATTGCAGTTACAGGAGCAATCGTCAATAGAGATTGCTTATGATTTGATTAACCCCTATGCTTTTTCGCAGCCAGTATCGCCACATATTGCAGCAAAAAAAGCAGGCCAAAAAGTTGATATCATGCAAATTCAGCAAGTCTATTTACAGCTAGAAGCTTTAGCTGATGTTGTTGTCGTAGAAGGCGTTGGGGGGTGGATGGTCCCTTTAAATGACAAACAGGATGTGTCCCATTTGGCTGAGTTATTAAATTTACCCATTATTGTAGTAGTAGGTATGCGTTTGGGGTGTATTAATCAAGCAAGATTAACTTTTGCGGCTATTAGACAATTGGGTTTGCGTTGTGAAGGTTGGGTTGCATCTTGTGTTGAAGAAAATATGCAAGAATTAGACGCTAATATAAAAACGCTTGAAGCCGTTGTTGGAATGCCGTTGCTGGCCATTTTTCCTTATGAAGAAAAAATAAACCTTAATAATCATAAGAAAATATCAAATAAAACCTTACAACCGTAGTTGTTTATGGTTTAGTGGGACTCCTAATAAAAAGAACCGGAGAAAAAGATGGCTTTAATTACGTGGAATGAAAAAGATCATGGAACAAAAGTTGGTTTTGCTGATGATGAGCATAAAGTACTATTTGATCTTTTGAATACTTTATATGATAAAGCAATCAGTGGCGCAGAACGTGCGGATATTGGTAAAGCACTAGATGCTTTAATTGCATGTGTGGTTGATCACTTTGCACACGAAGAAAAAGAAATGCAAGCTAAGTCTTACGGTGGTTATGCGAGACATAAAGAAGAGCATGATAAATTAGTTGCTATTTGTGCAGGCTTGCAAACAAAATTTCACGCAGGTGAAGCAGATGTGACTGATGAAGTGGGTCAAATGGTTAAAGGTTGGTTAGATAGTCATATCCCTGCATATGATATGCTGTACGCGGATGCTTTAAATAGTTAAGTTTAAAAGTACCTGTGCTTGTGAGTTCCTAGGCTCCGTTGACGTTTTATCTAAGCCATAAAAACACAGAAGCCAAACATAGCATCCCCATATAATTTATAGCTTTTTTCTCATAACGAGTCGAAATTCTGCGATAGTATTTTAGTTTCCCAAACATACATTCAACGGCATGTCGCTCCTTGTAATGCCAATAATCACAGAAAATATCCTCTTTTCGGTTCGATTTCGGTGGAATGACAGCTTTTATTTTATGCAATGCTAACCAATCTCTAAACTCGTTAGTATCATAGGCTTTATCAGCCAAAACAGCCGCCGTATTGATATTCTCAAGTAAGGGTATCGCTTGTGTACATTCTGCGGATTGACCTCCTGTCAAAATAAATCTGAGTGGTAGGCCATGAGCATCACAAATGGCATGAACTTTACAGCTAAAGCCGCCTTTCGAGCGACCTAGCGCTTCTTGTTCGGCCGAGTTTTTTTGATAGCCTGCCGAGCAAGCATGTGCCCGATTCACTGTGCCGTCAATAGAAACATCCTGTAAATCAGCTTGTTGAGAAAATTTGGCTAACAATGCCTCTCAAACACCATGGCTACACCAGCGAGAATAACGCTTAAAAACACTATTCCATTTTCCATATTCAGGAGACAGCATACGCCACTCTATTCCTCCCCGTAATATCCACAAAACCGCCCCAATAAATTTCCGGCATTTATCTAAATTGCCAATTTTTATATGGGGTAAAAGTGATAATTCAGGGTAAATAAGTGCCCACTCTCGATCGCTAATAGTCGCTCTTTCAATACTTATTTTATGGATTAAAAGAGATGATTATTACCAAAAAATCATCTTTTTGCAAACGTCAACGGAGCCTAGCTCACAAGCTTTTTTTTGCAATAAGAAAAGTATATAAATAAAAAAGCTAAGTAGGCTCTAGCTTAGTGGGATGGCATGGGTTAAAATTAAAAGGTTATTTGTGATGAAAATAAAATGGATTGCTTTTAGTAAGGGAATGCAAAAAATAAATCACAAGAATTTAGGTGCATTTAATCAGTTTATTATTAATGAGAGGAGGCTACTCCGTGATGAAAACAAAGCAATTATTCGCAGGTCTGTTCCTAATGGCTTTAAGTCTTGGAACAGCGCAGGCGGACTACACACTCAATCTAATGGAAGGGGTGACATCAATCAGTCGGGATGTTTATGGACTACATATGCTGGTATTATGGGTATGTGTGTTTATAGGTGTTGGCGTATTTGGTGTGATGTTTTATTCCATTTACTTTCACCGTAAGTCTAGAGGCTATAAAGCCGCTAACTTTCATGAAAGTACCAAGGTTGAAATTATTTGGACTGTCATCCCAACAGTTATTCTTATTTTATTAGTTATACCAGCGACTAGAGTAATGATTGAAATGGATGATGTTGCAGATTCAGAAATGACAATTAAAGTCACGGGGTGGCAATGGAAATGGGAATATGAATACTTAGATACGGGTATTCATTTCTTTAGTAGTTTAGATGAAGCCAGTAATAAGGCGAGACAATTAAATTCTGGTATAGACCCGCGTACGGTTGCTAATTACTTATTAGAAGTTGATAAACCATTAGTTGTTCCGGTTAATACTAAAATTAGATTTTTATTTACTGCTGCAGATGTTATTCACTCCTGGTGGGTGCCTGATTTAGGCTGGAAAAAAGATGCGATTCCTGGGTTTGTTAATGATGCCTGGACTTCAGTTGAAAAAGCAGGAACTTACCGTGGCCAGTGTACTGAGCTTTGTGGAAAAGATCATGGTTTTATGCCTATTGTAGTGATTGCAATGGAAAAACCAGACTACGAGAAATGGGTTGTTGAGCAGAAAGGACTTGCTGTAGAAAATGCAAGCGCAGCTGTAAAAGAATGGACAAAAGAAGATTTAGTTGCCAAAGGCGAGAAAGTCTATGCAAATAACTGTGCTTCATGTCACATGCCTGATGGTGCGGGTTTAGCAGGTACCTTTCCTGCAATTACAGCGAGTGCTGTGGTTACTGGTGATATAAGTGCACAAGTTGATTTAATGCTAAATGGTAAGGGTATGATGCCTGCTTTTGGGCAAATGCTTGATCCAGTTGATTTTGCAGCAGTATCAACGTTTATTCGTAATGGATTAGGAAATAGCGTAGGTGATGCAATTCAACCATCTGCAGTTAAAGCTCTACAGGCAGCGGTTCCTGAAGTTGTTTATGACGATGATGAGTAATCATTATTAATTAAAGTTGTAAATAAATTGGAATCTTTTTTTAGTATTAAACGAGGTATAAATTATGTCTGCTATAACAGCTGAACATGAAAATGATGATCATCATCATGATCACGGGCCTGAAAAAGGCTTTTTAAGATGGATAGTAACGACCAATCATAAAGATATTGGAACGCTATATTTATTTTTTGCACTAGCAATGTTTTTTGTTGGTGGAACAATGGCGCTTATTATTCGGGCAGAGTTATTTGAGCCTGGTATGCAATTTGTTACGCCACAGTTCTTTAACTCTATGACGACTATGCATGCACTCGTTATGGTTTTTGGTGCTGTAATGCCAGCTTTTGTTGGTTTTGCTAACTGGCTAATCCCAATGATGATTGGTGCGCCTGATATGGCATTGCCAAGAATGAATAACATGAGCTTTTGGATGTTAGTCGCAGGGGTGCTTTTATTAGCGAGTACTTTATTTATGGAAGGTGGAGCGCCGGCATCGGGTTGGACTTTATATCCACCCTTAGTACTGCAGACTGGTGCTGCTTTGCCATTTGCTATTTTCTCTGTACATTTATTGGGTATCTCATCAATTATGGGAGCAATTAATATTATTGCGACTATTTTTAATATGCGTGCACCAAAAATGACATTAATGAAAATGCCATTATTTGTATGGACTTGGTTAATTACTGCGTTTCTATTGATTGCGATTATGCCGGTTTTTGCTGGCGCGGTAACCATGTTACTGACAGATCGATTTTTCGATACTAGCTTTTTTGATGCTGCGGGTGGTGGTGATCCTGTGCTTTATCAACATATCTTTTGGTTCTTCGGACATCCAGAAGTTTATGTCATGATTTTGCCAACCTTTGGTATCGCTTCAACGATTATTCCAGTTTTTGCTCGTAAAGCATTATTTGGTTATAGCTCAATGGTTTATGCAACAGCAGCAATTGCATTTTTATCATTTATTGTTTGGGCTCATCACATGTTTACCGTGGGGATGCCAATGTCGGGTGAGTTGTACTTTATGTATGCCACCATGTTAATTGCGATTCCAACAGGGGTGAAGATTTTTAACTGGACTGCAACAATGTGGCGCGGATCAATGACATTTGAAACACCAATGTTATTTTCTATCGCGTTTGTTGTGCTATTTACTTTAGGTGGGTTTACTGGATTAATGATGGCATTAGCGCCAGTTGATTTTCAGTATCACGATACTTACTTTATTGTTGCGCATTTTCATTACACACTTGTACCGGCATCAATCTTTATTTTAATGGCGGGTGGATATTTTTGGTTACCTAAATGGACTGGAAATATGTATGACGAGCGTTTAGCAAAACTGCATTTCTGGTTATCTGCTGTTTCTGTTAATATCTTATTTTTTCCTCAGCATTTCTTGGGACTAGCGGGTATGCCTCGTCGTATTCCTGATTATGCTGTGCAATTTTCTGATTGGAATATGGTCTCTAGTGTTGGAGCCTTTATTTTTGGTTTTAGTCAATTAATGTTTGTTTATATTGTTGTTAAAACAATTAAAGGTGGAACTGGCGAAAAAGTAACAGATGAAGTTTGGGAAGGTGCAGCTAAGCATAGCTTAGAGTGGACTTTACCTTCACCTGTTCCTTATCATACTTTTGCAACTCCTCCTGAAAAGATTCCTTCGGAGCACTTTTAAGGATTGAATTAGCTTTGCCTACGCTAGTATAGGTAGGCAAAGTAAACGCTAATATGAATATTAAAACTAAAAATATGCTAACAGTTGCAGCATTAGTTGTTGTTGTTGTTGTTATTTATGTTCTTGTTGTAATCAGGGTTACTTCTTAGTGAATTCTGAGCTAGAGAGAAAAAACAAAAGAACAGTAAAGGTTTTACTGGGATTAGTTTTTCTTATGTTTTTGTTTGCGGCAGCATTGATACCTTTGTACGATATTTTGTGCGAAATAACAGGGATTAATGGTAAAACAAAAAAAGATATAAGCTCTTTAACTTATAAAGTGGATTCAGAAAGGCAGGTAACTTTAGAGTTTGTAACAACGGTAAGCGCTACTACAGGGATGCTTTTTAAAGCAGATCAGTATGAAATTAAAGTGCACCCGGGTGAAAAAATTACAGCTTGGTTTACAGCAAAAAATAAAACAACACAACGTATAACAGCTAAAGCTAGCCCTAGTTTTACACCGGGGATAACTGCAGGATATGTTAAAAATATAGAATGTTTTTGTTTTTCTAATCAAATATTTGAACCAGGAGAGACTAAGCACTTAAAAGTGCAATTAATAGTTGATCTTGCTTTGGCTATAGATTTTAAACGCATTACATTTGGACTTACTTATTACGATATTACTCATTAAATAGGGGATTATGATGTCTACACAGGACGCATATTACATTCCACATAAGGCAACATGGCCTATTGCGGCAACCTTAGGCTTATTAACCACATTAGTCGGTTTTGCAAATTACCTAAACGGTAATGCAGCAGGGTCTACTTTTATGCTGATAGGGCTGGGGATTTTTATCTTGATGCTGGCTGGTTGGTTTACTATGCAAGCAACAGAAAGTGAAACGGGCATGTATAACCACGGTGTTGGTGTTTCATACCGTATGGGAATGATGTGGTTTATCTTTTCTGAAATTATGTTTTTTGCCGTGTTTTTTGGAACACTTTGGTACACACGCAATTTATCTGTTGATTGGTTAGCAGGTTTTGGTGATGGCCCAGGTCGCTCAACAGCTATGTTATGGCCGTCTTTTGAGGCAGTTTGGCCTACTAATGGACCTGGTAATATAGGTGGTGATTATGAGCCTATGGGAGCATTTGGCCTACCTTTGTTAAATACATTATTACTATTAACTAGTGGCGTGACATGTACATGGGCGCATCATGGTTTGTTAGCAAATAATCGTTCTCAGTTGATTAAAGGTTTAGCTGCAACAGTGATTTTAGGTTTCCTATTTGTTGTTTTCCAAGCGGTTGAGTATATGGAAGCGTATCATGATATGGGCTTAACTTTGGGTTCAGGTATCTATGGGTCCACCTTCTTCATGTTAACGGGTTTTCATGGTTTTCATGTTTGTGTTGGAGCAATTATTCTTTCAGTGGTGCTATTTCGTAGTATGAAAGGACATTTCACACCAGAAAATCATTTTGCATTCGAAGCAGCTGCATGGTATTGGCATTTTGTTGATGTTGTTTGGTTGGGTTTATTTATTTTTGTTTATATGATGTAAATAAGATAGATGAATGCTATTAAAAAGCACTCCCTATTTAGGTGAGTGCTTTTTTTTTGTCAAAATGTGAAATAATGAAAGAGAATCAAATCAAAGTTGAGCAGAAGAAGCTTGATAGCTTGAGCGAGACCACAAAAAAAGAATCGAAAATTTTATTCGGTGTGGTAATGAAATTTATATTACTATATATGGTTCTACTAATGTTTGATGTATTGCTAGATGGTTTGGTGGCAATATTTGATTTAGCGATAGAGCTTGTACATATTCTTATTGAGATTATGGAGCTATTGCTTGAAGAAGGTTTGGAAAAATTTTTTCATACCAAGCACCATCAAAGCGAAATGATTATTATAAATGTAGCATTAATAATTACCTTTATAATATTTTACTATTCAATAAAGGCTCTACCTCATTTAATTGTTGTTATGGAAAAACAACTGATAAGGAGGTTAAGAGCTAATTGGCAAAGTTCTTTGCTGCATTGGCAGTCTTACTCAATGAAACTGAAATTGAAACTAATTGTCGCTTATTTGTTAGGTATTTTTGGACTAACTCTATTGCTTGGTTAAGTAATGATTTTTTGGAGGGGGATTTATGCACCTAATAAAGACAAAACCATTTGCCTTGATTGGTTAGCATGTCCCGCAACAGCAATGCTGGATTTTTCTAAGATTTGAGACTTAATTAACTCAGAAATTTGTTTGGCTGCATCAGTATCAGCAATTCGGCTTCTGGATGCTTGAGTATTGATTGAATAAGATTCAGAATTTGAAATAGCCGCATCAAATCGGCTTTCTATTGCACCAAAATAAGACGATTGCTCGGAAACGGCTGCAAGGTCGGCATCAATTTGGTCTATCGCTAATTGTGCGCTATCAGCTTGTGAGAGACATCAACCGGAGTTCCTTCGCCGCCACGGACTGAATTTAACCCTTCTAAGGAGCTTAAATTAACGGAGATTTGATCCGCTGCTGTAGCATCAGCTCCCACTTGAAAAGTAGTAGATTCAGAAGCACTAGGAAAAATAAGTTTACCGTTAAAAGAAGATGATCCAGTAATGTCTGTATTCGATTGAGATAGTTGATTCATTTCAGCTTGCAGTGCATGGCGATCACCTGCACTATTGCTGCCATTTGCTGCTTGTACCGCTAGATCACGCATTCTATGTAGATTATCGGTGACTTGACCTAAATCAGCTTGTGCTATTTGTGTAAGAGAAATGCCATCATTGGTATTACGAATCGCTTGGCTAGTGCCGCGAATTTGGGCAGTTTGTAATTGCATAATAGCGGCGCCGGCGGCATCATCTTTCGCGCTGTTAATACGATACATTGAAGACAGTTTCTTCATTGCATCACTTTGTGATTTTTGAGCGTTATTAATTCCTATCGATGCAAAATTACTGCTTGAATTGATTGAAAAGCCCATTTGCCTATCCTCTTAAAAAGTATGGATAAAGCTTATCATAAAAGAAAATTAATTTTAGTGATAAACCCCACAATAACTTTATGTTATGAACTAAGGGATATGCATAACATAAAGTAAACACCAATCAAACTGGAAGTGTTACTTTAGTCCTGCATTGAATCAGGCGAGGCTAAAGCCTCACTTCCAAGTTGCTCAAGTACTCCTAAGGTAACTATTCTAATAGCGGAGTATGGGTGAGGGAAATTAACTAATTGATAGGATGTGCTGACCTGGTCTTGGGAAGCGCATCATGCTAAGCTATACGCACAAGATGCGCATCGTTCCTCAGCAGACCCTATAAAGACAGTTAGAAAGTGCATCTAAGCACTGGCAAAACGCTACTACAACATGAGACAAAGCTACCAAATCAAATCATAAACATAGCAACTCTCTGGGAGCAGGGGCTGCCAGCCCCTGAATGGGCAAGCTGTCCATTTCCCCTGGTGCTGCTATCTCGCTGAAAAATAATAGTAAAATGCGCATTACCTTATTTCATAGGGTTTATTTAGATAGTTTTTCTTGCCATGCGGCAATTCTTAAATGCAAATCACGTATATTAATAGTCATTAATTCACGATTTTTTAAGCACTGTTTTCCTGTAACCCAAACATCAGTAATTTGGTGCCGAGAAGCGGAATACACAATTTGAGAAACAGGGTTGTAGAGTGGCTGAGTTTCTAAATCAGATAAATCAATCGCACACAAGTCGGCAGCTTTGCCAATTTTTAATGAGCCAGTAATATCATCGATACCTAAGGCTTTTGCGCCATTGAGTGTTGCCATGCGTAAGGCGGTATAAGCTGAAACTGCACTGGCATCTTTAGCAACGCCTTTAGCTAATAAGGCTGCGGTACGCATTTCACTAAGCATATCTAAATCATTATTACTGGCAGCACCATCCGTGCCTAAAGCAACATTAATACCTGCATCTAAATATTTTTGTACGGGGCAAAAACCACTCGCTAGCTTTAGATTGGATTCAGGACAATGCACAATATGCGCCCCTGTTTTAGCAAATTCAGTAATTTCACTGTCGGTTAAATGCGTCATGTGCACCGCGATAAAATTTGGGTTAATTAAACCGAGTTGCTGCAAACGTTGTAGTGGGCGAATATCTCCCTGACTAACTTCAAAATCAGTTTCATGCACATGCATGTGCATAGGGGTGTTTAGCTCTTCTGCTAAGGTATTAATTCGCTGTAGTGGCTCATCAGAAACGGAATAGGGCGCATGGGGAGCAAAAGGTGTACGTATTAACGCTTCGTGACGTAAATTTTCATGCAATGCCAAGCCCTTAGATAAATATTCATCCGGGTTGTCTGCCCAAGCGGTAGGGAAATCAATCATCACTAAACCAATATTGGCTCGAATACCGTGATGAATGGCTTGGCGCGCAGTAATTTCGGGAAAGAAATACATATCATTAAAACAGGTAGTGCCACCACGTAGCATTTCTGCAATACCTAAATCAGTACCATCACGTACAAATTCTTCGCTCATCCATTTTTTTTCGATAGGCCAAATATGATTTTCTAGCCAGTCCATTAAAGGCAAGTCATCTGCAATACCGCGCAGTAAAGTCATAGCTAAATGCGTATGAGCATTAATAAAACCAGGAGTGATGGCATGGTTTTCTAAAATTTCATGCTGAGTCGCTTGATATTTTTCTATGGCTTGTTTGGTGGGTAAAATATCTAAGATATGCCCTTTATCAATAATTAAACTATGATTTTCTAAGATTACTTCATGAGGTTCTACAGGTATAATCCAGCGAGCTTGAATAAGTGTATCAACGTGCATCATTTGCATAGTTATTAATGATAAAAAGTGAAATATAACTAGGAGTATAGGGGCTAATGACAAGATCCTCAAATAAACTCAACGTACATGCGTTGGTATGGAAAGACGAACAATTACATGTGTTAGATCAGCGGCAATTACCTGAGGTAGTTCGTTATGATATTTATACAAAAGCAGATGATATTGCAGAAGCAATTAGCACTATGCGTGTGCGTGGTGCTCCAGCGATTGGGGTTGCTGCAGCGTACGCGGTGGCTTTATCGGTAAAAATGTATTTTCAGGCAGATAATAATAATTGGTTAGATAAAGTTGATGAAGATATAGCTGTGCTTGCTGCATCTCGGCCAACAGCAGTTAATTTATTTTGGGCATTAAGTGTGATGCGCGATAAATTAACTGGATTAAAAGCTGACCCTATCGCTGATATATTGCGCCATGCAGAAGAAATCCATCAACAAGATATTGCTGCGAATAAAAAGATGGGTGAGCTAGGAGCTGATATTTTAGCTGATGCAAAAGGTTTGTTAACGCATTGTAATGCGGGGGCATTAGCAACAGGCGGTTATGGAACGGCCTTAGGCGTTATTCGTAGTGCGGTTGCTAGAATGCCAAGAAATGTTTTTGCAGGTGAAACTCGTCCTTGGTTACAAGGTGCGCGTTTAACAGTTTGGGAATTAGCTGAAGATGATATTGCTGCAACATTAATTACGGATTCAGCAGCAGCCATGCTGATGAACAGTGGTCAGGTTGATTGGATTATTGTGGGGGCAGATCGTATTGCTGCGAATGGGGATGTCGCCAATAAAATTGGCACTTATTCCTTAGCCGTTTTAGCAAAACATCACGGCGTTAAATTGATGGTAGTTGCGCCGACATCAACCATAGACTTTGCTATGCAAGAGGGCAGTCAGATTGAAATAGAGCAGCGCGCAGCGAGTGAATTTTTGCCCGATTGTTATGCTGGTGAAAATAGTTTGATTGATGCGTGGAACCCTGTATTTGATGTTACACCCGCTGAATTAGTTACGGTGATTGTTACTGAGCGCGGTGCTATTTTTAATCCTGTAACAACGGGTGTGAGTGAGTTGAATCAAAATGATTAAATTAGATAAAAAACTGGGGTTAAACCCCTTACTTGCAGTGGAAAGTTTATTGGCTGGTGCTAAATTATTAGGCCATAAAGAATTAAGAAAGTTTATATTGATTCCCATTTTTATAAACCTAGTTTTATTTTCAAGCTTATTGTATCTCGTTTATAACTACGTAGGAGGGCTAATTGGGCAATTTATTCCTGATTGGTTGCTTTGGTTAAGTTGGTTGATTTATCCACTAACTTTGATTAGTTTTTTTCTGGCAGGTTTTTTTACTTTTACTTTGATTGCTAATTTAATAGCCGCATCTTTTTATGGTGGTTTATCTGCTAAAACGAAAAAAATTATTGCGCATGAAACTGGGGATATTGTTGAGCAAAAAATGCTTGCTATGATTGGCTCTGAATTAAAGCGGATTTTATATTTAGTTAGCCGGCTTATTCCCGTGTTAATTATTTCTTTGATTCCTGGCTTAAATATTATTGCACCAATTTTATGGTTACTATTTGGAGCATGGGCATTGAGTTTAGAGTATTTTGCCTACCCTTTAGAAAATGAAGGGGCGTTATTTAAAGAACAGCGCGGTATTTTAAGTGAGGTGCGTATTGGTGCTTTAAGTTTTGGTGGGCTAGTGTTGCTCGGTTTAACAATACCTATCATTAATATATTGGTACCGCCCATTGCGGTAATTAGTGCCACTATTTATCGGCAGAAGTTGGCTGCTAATCATGCGTAGTTAATAGTGTTGACACATCAGTTCGAAAGGACGTAAGGGCTCAAAAGGAGACAAAGGTTCAAAAGGTAAAAAATAACTCATTAGAGTTTTATACGAATAAAAAACCGTCAACTTAACCGTTGGCGGTTTTTTTTGCTTATTGAATAAAGAGATTAAAAATGAAGATAAAAATTTGTCCGAATCGTGTTTTGAAAATAATGTTAACTATTATTTTAATCTTGACAGTACTCCATGTTAGCCAGCTTACTATTTATTGTATTGTTGCAGATGAGGAGGTTTTTGGTGTGGATACACTATTTAGGACACAAAAACTAAGATTTACCCCCTAAATATAGAGTACCCAAAATGACTAAGAAAAAGCTAAATACTTACACGCCCGAATTTAAAGAATCTGCTATTAAATTAGCCTT
>JAJJBE010000043.1 GCA_020996635.1 Bathymodiolus brooksi methanotrophic gill symbiont | reverse complement strand
TGAATATATCGAGGTTTTTTATAACCGTAAACGACGTCATTCAGCGAATGATTACAAGTCACCTGCTGATTACGAAATGTCGCTAAAAGCAGCTTAATTTTGTGTCCATAAAAGTGTTGACACATCACTCTTTAGTTATCTATTGAGACGTTTTTACTCTTAACTCACATTAAAAGGCACTGAACCCTAATGATTAAACCTATAAAGAAAGCCAAAGCAAAATATCCACCACCTGACGTATTGTATGTTGATGTAGATGGCACTTTGCTAGTGAATGGCAAGCCTAACCATAAAGTTGTTACTTTGATCCGTGCAAAATATGAGGAAGGCTTTCAGATTATAGTTTGGAGTAGTCGAGGTGCGTTGAATGCGGTAAAGGCAGTCTATCTAGCAGATATTGAGGATATAGTCGCGTTTAAGCTATCAAAGCCCGGGTACATTGTGGATGATAAAGGCTGGAGCTGGACCAGGTATACCAAGCAGATAAAAGATATTTAGGGGTTAGTTTTTCCCTTTTCTAAAGAGCATTATTATGCTAAAT
Source organism: Bathymodiolus brooksi methanotrophic gill symbiont (assembly GCA_020996635.1). Classification (GTDB taxonomy): domain Bacteria; phylum Pseudomonadota; class Gammaproteobacteria; order Methylococcales; family Methylomonadaceae; genus Methyloprofundus. The sequence continues at coordinate 7,658 of JAJJBE010000043.1, read as the reverse complement.
TTTAATTGTAAAACAACTAATCACTTTTAACGTAGAAATCTCTTATTTTTTTATGATCATCTTTTTCATTTAAAACCTTAGCAAGTCGAATAGCTACACTTCGATTATTTACATTTTTATCTGTTCGGGGCATCTGCTGCTTTACACTTATTATCGCTTTCATTATATTCATTCAGCACTCCATTTTAAATCGTAGCGTAAATCTTTAATCGATTCTAAAGTTAACTCTAAGTCTATTCTTCTACAAATATCACTAAATATACCCTTAATTGCTTCGGAATGTTCAGTATCAACATCACTACACATCACTTTTCCATAAGTAATAATAGAAATAATATACTGATCTTCGTACTCTTTATGTTGTATACATACTGGGTAACAAAAAACACTCCCTACCTTAAACCTTCTATCGCGCTCAGATAAATGGTACTTCTCCATTCTTGCAGCCCTACTTTTATCTGAATGGAATATAGGTTCACCAATTTCAAGGCACTCTTTAGCAGTAGAATTTTTTTTCATCAAGAGGTCAGCTTTTGTATTATTCCATGTCTTTTGAGTATTATATTTAAAGTACCATTTCTTACTTTCAGGATCCAAATGCATAATTGTTATGCACTGCTCATTCTCTTTAATAGAAAAGTTATCATCTAAAAGGTCAACAACTTCATTTAATATAAGGTTTATCTGGTCTTTAGGTTTTGTTATTTGTTTAAAAGTATCTCCATTACGCGTAACAATAAGAGCGCTCTCTTTAAATCGCTCTAATTTTGACTTAACTATTTTTGATGTTAATCGTGTGAAATTTTCAATAAAATTTATATACTTAGCTTTTCCTTTTTCTTCTATATGTTCTGCTATTCCTCTAACAATTAATACCGTCAATGATATTACAATAAGAACAAAAAAGACCTGCTCATGCTCACCTTTATTATCTTTAATAAAATCCCACTGGTCACCATATATATCAAGACACAAAAAATAAGCTCCAGAAAACCCAGGTAAAACTAATTGTAAAAACTTATTTCTGAGAAAGCGAACAATAAAGTTTTCATATAAAACATACCTTAAGCCTCTCTTTACTAAATACCAGAGTTCATGAATTATAAAACTTACCTTTTTGATATATTTTGTTAGGCGCTCCATTCTGACCCTGTGAAATACTATTTAAAACATGACCACGTCATGACCTGAAATATTTTAGATAAAAAAAAAGGCCTGTAGAAACTCTACAGACCCTTATTTTATATGGCTCCCCCGGACGGGCTCGAACCGCCGACCTAGTGATTAACAGTCACCCGCTCTACCAACTGAGCTACAGGGGATTAAATCGTTGTAAACAAATGGCGCGCCCGAAGAGATTCGAACTCCTGACCGCTCGGTTCGTAGCCGAGTACTCTATCCAGCTGAGCTACGGGCGCTTTGTTTATCATTTCTATTATCCTTGTTATTTATTTCCATGTCAACTTTTTTTAAATTCTTTTTGTCGACTTTACTGAATATGGCGAAGAGGGAGGGATTCGAACCCTCGATGGGAGATAAAGCCCATACTCCCTTAGCAGGGGAGCGCCTTCGGCCACTCGGCCACCTCTCCTAATAAATCGCTTAGTCTTCTGATCCCATAAGGCCAGCAGAACTACTTTCTTCACTGGGTACATCTTCAACTTTTGAAGTAGTTCCAGGTTGCTCATTTTTGATTCTTTCGTAAATTTCTTCCCTGTGTACCGATACATCTTTAGGTGCATTGATACCAATTCTTACTTGGTTTCCTTTAACCCCTAAAACAGTAACTGTTACTTCGTCACCAATCATTAAGGTTTCGCCTACGCGACGCGTTAATATAAGCATCCTTCTCTCCCTTTAGTCTCAAAAGCTTAATAAGCTAACTGAATGGAGCATTATATCAGTCATTCTAAAAAAATAAACACTTAGTCGCACTTTTCTTTTATATTGCGACTAATAATAAAAAACAAAAGCATAAAGAGACACTTAGCTATAATTTATTTTACTTTTTAGGCTCTTTATCTAAATCAAATGCTGCATGTAACGCTCTAACTGCTAACTCTAAATATTTTTCATCAATCACAACTGAAATTTTTATTTCTGAAGTAGAGATCATTTGAATATTAATATTTTCATCAGCAAACACTTTAAACATTTTACTGGCGATCCCTGCATGCGAGCGCATTCCCACACCAACAATAGAGACTTTAACAATTTTCTCATCAGTTGTGACTGATTTCGCACCTAAGCTATCACTGGTTGCTGTTAGTATTGCTTTTGCCGCTACCAAATCATTTCTATGTACTGTGAAAGTGAAATCGGTTGTTGCATCATCCGCGACATTTTGAATGATCATATCGATTTCAATATTCGCATCGGCAATCGGCCCTAAGATTTTAAAAGCAGCGCCTGGAATATCTGGCACGCCTGTAATCGTCAATTTAGCTTCATCTCTATTGAAAGCAATTCCTGAAATTAACGCTTGTTCCACAGCTGATTCCTCGTAAGTAATGAGCGTACCACGCCCTTCTGAAAATGATGATAGTACGCGCAATGCGACATTATATTTACCAGCAAATTCAACTGAACGAATTTGCAAAATCTTAGAGCCTAGGCTTGCCATTTCTAGCATTTCTTCAAAAGTAATACTATCTAAGCGACGCGCATTAGGCTCGACTCTTGGGTCTGTCGTGTATACACCATCAACATCAGTATAAATATGACATTCATCTGCCTTTAATGCCGCAGCTAGTGCTACCGCCGTTGTATCTGAACCACCTCGACCTAAGGTGGTGATATTGCCGTCTTCATCCATGCCTTGAAAGCCTGCAACGACAACAACTTTACCTGCATTTAAGTCTGCATGAATTTTTTTATCATCGATGCGCTTAATTCTTGCTTTGGTATGCACACTATCCGTTACGATACGAACTTGCCCGCCGGTATAAGAATGCGCACTACATCCTAGCTCACCCAATGCCATACATAATAAAGACATAGTGACTTGTTCACCTGTTGATAGCAACACATCCATTTCACGTGCTATCGGTGTTTTTTGCATTTCTTTGGCTAAGCCCGTTAAGCGATTGGTTTCGCCACTCATTGCTGAAACAACAACCACAATTTGATCGCCACTATCCTGGGCAGCTTTTACTTTTTGAGCAACCGCTTGAATGCGCTCAACTGTTCCGACGGATGTACCACCAAATTTATAAACAAATAACCCCATTTATTCAGCCCCTAATTGTTCACGTACCCAATTAGGCACTAATTTCAATGCATCTGTTAGCTTCTCAGGCTCTGCACCACCTGCTCTTGCCATATCCGGACAACCACCACCTTTACCACCCACTTGTGTGGCAACAACATTCACTAAATCGCCAGCTTTTAAGCGCTTAGTTTCTGCTTTTGTCACCCCAGCAATTAATGTGACTTTGCCGTTATTCACTACCGATAAAACAATTGCTGCACTTTTTAATTTATCTTTTAGTTTATCAAGCATATCGACTAATGATTTAGGATCAACATCTTTTAATTCTATTGCTAAAACTTTAATACCACCGATTTCAACAGCTTGATTCGCTAAATCACCACTTGCAGAACTGGCTAATTTTGCTTGTAATCGCACCAACTCTTTTTCTAAACCTTTATTCTTTTCTAATAGCTGCTGAACTTTATCTGCTGCCATTTCAGGTGTTGCTTTAACAGCACTCGCAATATTATGTATCGTTGCTTCTCGCTCTTCCAGCCAATGAATGGCTGCTTCACCCGTTAAAGCTTCTATTCGGCGCACACCTGATGCAACCCCTGTCTCGCTGACAATCTTGAACAAACCAATATCACCAACTCGCTTAGCATGAACTCCACCACATAACTCTATAGAAAAATCACCCATTTTTAGTACACGAACTTCATCCCCATACTTTTCATCAAATAATGCCATTGCTCCTGCATCGACAGCCTCATCTTTAGACATGATGTCCGCTGTGACTTCGGTATTGTGGCGAATTTGTTGATTAACAATACGCTCAATAATTTTAATTTCTGCTGCTGACATAGGCTCAAAATGCGCAAAATCAAAACGTAAGCGTTCCGCGTTCACCAAAGAACCTTTTTGCGTGACATGATCGCCTAATACTTGGCGTAATACAGCATGTAATAAATGCGTTGCAGAGTGATTAAGCGTAATGGCTAAACGAGAACTAGGTTCTACTGTCGCATTACATTGCACACCCGATTTTAAGTTACCTGAAATCACTTTCCCTAGGTGTAAAAATAAAGTGCCACCTTGTTTTAAAGTATCACTTACTTCAAAAATAGCACCATCGGCTTCAATTTGCCCAATATCGCCCGCTTGCCCACCTGATTCAGCATAAAAAGGCGTACTATCTAAAACGACAATGCCTTCTGCACCTTCTGCAATAAAATCGACTGCGACACCTTTTTGAAATAAAGCGATTACTTTACTTTGCTGATTTAATTGCTGATAACCGGTAAATTCAGTTTTTGCATCTAATTTAATGGTTTGGTTATAGCCATCACCAAAATTCTTTGCTGCACGCGCTCTTTCACGTTGCGCTGCCATTGCAATATCAAAACCTGCATGATCAACGGTCAAGTTTCTTTCGCGTGCGCAATCTGCTGTTAAATCAACAGGAAAACCATAAGTATCATAAAGCTGGAAAACAACATCACCCGATATAACTGAGCTTTCCATGGTTTCGATATGCGCTTCTAAAACCTTGATCCCTTGTTCTAGGGTTTCAGCAAAACGCTCTTCTTCAACTTTCAGTACTCGTTCGACTTGCTCTTGAGCTTTAGCCAGTTCTGGATAAGCTGCGCCCATTTCTGCGACCAACGGCGCGACTAATTGGTAAAAGAATACTTCACGAATACCTAAGCGATAACCATGACGAATTGCACGACGAATAATACGGCGCAGTACATAACCTCGTCCTTCATTAGAAGGTAGAACATCGTCTACAATCAGAAAGGAACAAGAGCGAATATGATCTGCGATCACGCGCAATGAGCTAATTGTTAAATCATCAGTTCCGACTAATTGTGCTGCTTTTTTTAATAAACCTTGGAATAAATCAATTTCGTAATTATTATGCACACCTTGCAATACCGCTGCAATACGCTCTAAACCCATACCGGTATCAACTAACGGCTTAGGTAAAGGCGTTAAGTTGCCCTGTTCATCGCGGTCATATTGCATGAACACAAGATTCCAAATTTCAATATAGCGATCACCCTCTTCTTCTGGCGTTCCAGGTGGTCCACCCGCTATCTCTTCACCATGATCGTAAAATATTTCCGTACACGGACCACAAGGGCCTATATCCCCCATCGACCAAAAATTATCTTTTGCACCAATACGTGAAAAACGTGTTGCATCAATTTTTACATCATCCAACCAAATTTTTTCTGTTTCTGAATCTTCATCAAAAACTGTCACCCATAATTTTTCTGCAGGAATACCTAATTCTTTAGTTAAAAAATCCCACGCAAAGTGAATGGCTTCCATTTTAAAATAATCACCAAAGCTAAAGTTACCTAACATTTCAAAAAACGTATGATGCCTTGCGGTATAGCCTACGTTTTCTAAATCATTATGCTTTCCACCTGCACGCACACAACGCTGACTGGTCGTTGCACGACCATATTGTCGGTCTTCGCGCCCTAAAAAGGTATCTTTAAATTGCACCATTCCTGCATTGGTAAACAATAACGTTGGATCGTTGCCTGGCACTAATGAACTAGAAGGCTGAATTGAATGGCCTTGCGCTTCAAAGAATTTTAAGAAGGCAACACGTAACTCGGCACTGGTTAGGTTTTTCATAATGTCTAAACTATATAATATATGTTGCTAAATCATGCGCTTTTTTGAAACGCACTTCTGTTTAATTGTTGTCACTTTACTCAGACATAACACGTCGTATCATGTCATTAGCAAAACCACGCTGTTGTAGAAATCGACAACGTTTTAATTGCTCTTTTTGGTTTTCATAAGGCCTATCGGCATATTTTTTTTGATAAACTTGCTGCAATAATTCATACCAACTGCCTGCAATATCTTCCGCTACCATATCAAAAGGATGTCCAGCTGCGCCGCGCTGCTGTAACTCGGCTTTAATGCGCAGTGGCCCTATACCTTTATGTACTCGGCTACGCGCATAACTCTCGGCAAAACGCGCATCACTTTGCCAGCCTTGCTCAGCTAACTCTTCAATAATGATTAATATAGAAGGTTTCGGGTAGCCTTTTTCTGATACTTTTCTTAGTAATTCTTGCTGGCTATGTTCGCGACGAATTAAGTACTGTAAACACGCTTCTTTTATTTCCTTAGCGAGTCCTAATTCGTCTTCGTCATCCATTTACTAATGTTTAGGTAAAGCTATTTCTCAGGCACTACTTCTGCACCAGTGTTTTCCACATCACCAAAGACTTCATTCCTAATGCTTTCCTCTAGCTCTATGGCGATTTTAGGGTTCTCTTTTAAGAACTTGCGTACATTTTCTTTACCTTGGCCTATTTTATCGTTGCCGTAGCTGTACCAAGAGCCCGCTTTATTAACAAAGCCGTACTTCACACCTAAATCGACGAGTTCACCTAAAAATGAAACACCTTCACCATAAAGGATTTCAAACTCAGCTTGTTTAAACGGTGGAGCCACTTTATTTTTAACCACTTTTACGCGCGTCTCATTGCCGATAATTTCATCGCCTTTTTTAATCGCGCCAATACGGCGGATATCTAAACGAACTGAGGCATAAAACTTAAGTGCATTACCCCCCGTGGTTGTTTCTGGGCTACCAAACATAACACCAATTTTCATACGAATCTGGTTAATAAAAACCACCATGGTATTAGATCGTTTGATATTCGCCGTTAATTTACGTAAGGCTTGCGACATTAACCGCGCCTGTAAACCCATATGAGAATCTCCCATATCGCCTTCAATTTCTGCTTTAGGCGTTAAAGCTGCTACAGAATCAACCACAATAATATCAACGGCATTAGAGCGCACTAACATATCGACAATTTCTAACGCTTGCTCACCCGTATCTGGTTGTGAAACCAATAAATCATCCACATTAACGCCAATTTTTTCTGCGTAATTCACATCAAGTGCATGCTCTGCATCAATAAAAGCAGCCACACCACCCACTTTTTGCATTTGCGCAATAGTGGATAAAGTCATGGTAGTTTTACCTGATGACTCTGGCCCATAGATTTCAATCACTCGTCCACGCGGCAAACCACCACAGCCGAGAGCAATATCTAATGTTAATGATCCTGTTGAAACAGTTTCTATATCGCGAGAACGAGTATCGTCCCCCATGCGTATAAGAGCGCCTTTACCAAACTGTTTTTCAATTTGCATTAAAGCCGCGCCTAATGCCTTTTTCTTATTTTCATCCATTGTTTCAACAAGCCTTAAATTGTCACATTAAAAATTTTTCCATTATCACATGCTTAAGAAAAAGCGCATAACAAAACTTATATTAATAACCGCTTAGTTTTAATTGACTGATGTTACGCAGTAGCCGACTTTAATTGTTGCAATTCATCAAAAGCTTGTCGAATAGCATTAATATAAAGTTTCGATTTTAAAGCGAACTTGTTCAGCCCTTGCTGGGCACTGAGAATCT
>JAJJBE010000119.1 GCA_020996635.1 Bathymodiolus brooksi methanotrophic gill symbiont | reverse complement strand
CTGTCGGGATAACTACTTGCCTCCCGAGCGAACTGACCAGTTCACTTCGGATTGGCGAATTTCCCTGTCGCCTACTGCGGACTAAAAATCATCACTTCGCTGCGCTCCGTTTCCCTGATTTTCAGCGTCAGTTTTTAAACTGGCAAGACGTTTTTTAGACGCTGCATCGGAATCTTTTTTCATCGCTTCTTGTTCAATTTTCAATTGAATCAAACGGCGGTCTAATTTATCTAAGACTTCGGGTTTAGAGTCATGCTCCATGTGAATAAGACTGGCGGCTTCATCAATTAAATCAATAGCTTTATCGGGCAGTTGGCGGTCGGTAATATAGCGTTGTGATAATTGCGCTGCGGCAATAATGGCAGGGTCAGTAATATCTACTTTATGATGAACTTCATATTTTTCTTTTAAGCCCCGTAAAATAGCAATAGTATCTTCAACGGAAGGCTCATCGACTAAGACTTTTTGAAATCTGCGTTCTAAGGCTTTGTCTTTTTCTATATATTGGCGATATTCATCTAAAGTGGTTGCACCGACACAATGCAATTCACCGCGAGCCAGTGCAGGTTTTAGCATGTTACCGGCATCCATTGCACCTTCGCCTTTACCAGCGCCGAGCATAGTATGTAGTTCACCAATAAATAAGATGACCTGACCTTCTTGTTTGGCTAAGTCATTGAGTACTGCTTTTAAGCGCTCTTCAAATTCACCTCTAAACTTGGCACCAGCAATTAAGGCGGCCATATCTAAAGATAAAAGGCGTTTTCCTTTGATGCCATCAGGGACTTCATTATTAATAATACGTTGTGCCAAGCCTTCTGCAATAGCGGTTTTACCTACGCCAGGTTCGCCAATTAAAACAGGGTTGTTTTTAGTGCGGCGTTGTAAAACCTGAATGGTGCGACGAATTTCATCATCACGGCCAATCACAGGGTCTAACTTGCCTTGCTCGGCGCGCTCAGTTAAATCTAAAGTATATTTTTTGAGAGCATTGCGTTGGTCTTCTGCATTTTCATCATGCACGTTTTGTCCTCCACGAGCTTCTTTAATGGCTTTATTGATAATGGCTAGCGTTACACCTGCTTGTTTTAATACGGTAGCAAGTTGGCCTTTGCTATCACTTGCTGCTAATAAGAACATTTCGCTAGCGACAAAACTGTCGTTATTCTTTAGTGCCAGCTGTTCGCTTAAATTGAGTAATTTTCCTGGTTCATTGGAAATCTGTACATCACCACCAGTGCCAGATACTGAGGGCATATTGCTCAGTTCTTGGTTGAGTGTCTTTTTAAGAGTGAGCGTATCAATACCAGCTTGAATTAATAAGGGGCTAATGCTACCGCCTGATTGAGCCATCATGGCAAGCAGTACATGGTGGCCTTCAATAAACTGGTGGTCTTTTGCTAAAGCTAAACTTTGCGCATCATTAAGAGCGCTTTTGAATTTACTAGTTAGTTTTTCTGGGTTCATTATGTTTTACCTACTTTAAATAATGGTTTGTTACTAACGTGTAGGTGCTGTGGATAATTTTCAAGGACGAAATTCATGATGACAATTAAAATTGGACTATAAAAGCGGTGTTGAAGTCAATTTAATATCAATTAGTATTTGTTTTTAAAGGGTTTTTAATATAATTAATGGTTTGTCATATTCTTTTCATAATTGCGTATTAGTATGCAGTTTAAGTGATTATTAAATCATTTTTTATAACCCTTTAAATGTGGAGAGTGAGTAATGAAAATCAATAATTTAGATAATTATATGGATGAGCTAGCGAATGGTGACGGGCTTTATGATGAAGCGAATGATGATGTTTATTTAGCGGCTGATACGATTGTTATTCCAGGGACAGTACATTTTCTAGGAACAGCAGATCGTAGAGCAAAATATAGAAAAAAATAGGCAGAACTTAAGAAAGCTAGTTTGGCAGAGCTTGATGAGTACGAAGTTGCTATGCAGGCGTAGTAATGAATTTCTTTCCAATAAGCAAAAAAAAGGGGCGGTGTTTTATAAACACCGCCCCTTTTTTATAGTGAAAACTTATCTTTTTAGCAGATAGTATAAGTATTTACATTTCAATGTCATTAAATCATCTTTTAACTTAACCACTTTACAGGTTTCAGTTTTAGGGCTAGATGGTTGAACTTGCTTAATGATGAATCCATAAACAATTTCATAGTTTACTTTTACTTCAACAAAACCATTTAATCTTGTATCAAAGCCAAAAGAAGAAAGAGTACCGTCTTTGTGGAAAATCCATTTGTTTTTTAGTTTTTTGTTATCAATTTTATGTAGTGCTGCTGTTTCAGCAAAAACCGTCCATTTTCCTAAGATTTCAGAATTGTCGTCAAGGAGGATAACTTTACTTTTAGCACTCACATTAGTGATAGCTAAAAGAAGGGCTAAAGGTAATAATTTAAGAAACTTCTTCATTTTTAATTCCTACGGTTAGAATTTATAGCTAGATGACCTTTAATTATAGCATGGTGCTAGTTTTTCTAAATAAGACTTTAAGCATAAAGTAAAAGGCTGATGTCATTTATTTGATTAGTCGGGGGAGGGTGCTAAGATACTTTATAAAGCAAGATTTAGTGCTTTTAATACAAATTATAATAATAGAAGGGTACTGGTATGAAAATGAATAAAGCGATGCTAATTAATATAGGTTTTTTTTTAGCGGTTGTAGCCGTTTTTGCAAGTCAAGTTGTTACGCAAACAACTAATGAATGGGAATATAAAACAATTGTTGGTGATTTAAAGCCAACGGCAGGTTGTAAAGATAAAGAAGTTGCGGAAAAGAGCGCTTCTACAGGGTATCGCTTTAAAAAATATAGTCGTATCTTATGTGAAGGCGAAGGTTATGGCTGGTCTTTAGTAAAAGTTATTGATAAAGGTAACTTAGTTTGTGACCTTTGTGGTGGTGACTATGAAGATTTAGAAAAATATCGCTGTGCGATGGAACAAGTAAAAGTAGAGTGTAAAAGAGTAGAGTGATTTTTATTGCTTACTTTTAGGAACGTGCACGAAACAATCTCCCGATTTCTAACTAGTCTTTTTGCTCCAGGAAGGTTGCTCTCATTCGTTGCGTAGAATAACTATGCGCCTCATGAGAGCCACCTTCCTGGTATAAAATCCTGCGTTATAACTTCGGGATGTTATTCCGTGCACGTTTCTTAGCATGATAAAAAAGGGGGCTTTTAGCCCCCTTTTTTTGTTTTAGGTTTTTTCTGGGCGTAACATCGAAGTACGTCCTACCATAATATCAATGGTTTTAAATAGGCGCTTGAACACAGATTCTTGTAGGTAAGGAATACCATGTTTTTTACAGATTTCAACGACTTTAGGCTGTGCGTACTGGTATTGAGCTAGTGATGCATCTGGCCATAAATGGTGTTCTACTTGGTAGTTTAACCAGCCATAGAAAAAATCATTAAAGTTACTACTGGTTGGATAGTTAACTGAACCTAAAATTTGGCGTAAATAATATTCACCTTTGCCTTTGCCTTTTTCCTCAAACATCATCACATCATCACCTGCATGATTGGGAGCAATGACTAAAAAGGTGTGTATGTTAGTAAAGATTTCAGCCATTAATGAGGTTAGTAAAACGCTCATCGCTGCTGTTGTGCCTAGTGGTAAAAATAGCGCAGGAATGAATGCAAAACGAAATGTTGCATAAGGCAGAATGCTTTTAAACCATAATGAACGACCTTCTGGGCTAAAAAAACTCCATGCACTTAAGCGAGTAATATTAGGCTCAGGTTCGCGGTTTTGCCTTGCTTGGCTAATACGTAGTTCTTTATGAGTTCTTGGTGTGTAATAAAGAATTTTCCAAAAAACCATAAATAATATGATGAGCATGTAACGTAAAGGCATAGGGATTTTAGACTCACGTAACCATTGTAAATTATGTTCAAGTTGGTCAGGGTCTAGTTTTTCACCTAAATTATAATGGTGCAAAATATCATGTTCTTGATGCCATCCAGCCGGGGTAATCCAATCAGGCCAATCAATAAAACGTCGCCAGCCTTGAGCAAATTTTTTACTGGTGTAATTTTCAGGGATATTTTTAATTTTATCGTAGCCTTTATGCACAATCGGGTGTGTCATTTGGGTCCAACGAGTAAAGCTTCCTTGGCTAATTAACAAGGCTGAAATTGGGTTGGGTGCAACCCAAGCGGTTGCGTAACCTAGAAAAGAACAGGCTCTTCCCCATAGCTCCATTTTTTTTATATGTTTAAAGTCATCTTCATTGGTACGCTCTATGAGCTCTTTATAAAGGGCATCAAAATCTTTTGCAAGCGCCACTCTATCGACATTTTTATAGCTGTTTAAGCTCATTTTTATTCCTAAGTAACTGGGTTAGGTAATGGTTTGCCCAAGAAAAAGGCATCTAAATTAAGCAAAGCTTTTTCACCCATCGCTGTCCGTGTTGAAAGGGTGGCGCTTCCTAAATGTGGTAATAATGATACATTGTTTAATGTTAATAATTCATTGGGAATATTGGGCTCCCCTTCATAAACATCTAAACCTGCACCTGCAATTTGTTTGTTTTTTAATGCTGTAATGAGGGCTTGTGTATCAACCACATCTCCACGAGCAGTATTAATCAGGTGTGCACCGGTTTTCATGTGCTTTAGGCGCTCAGCATTTATTAGGTGATGTGTTTCTGCATTACCAGGGCAATGTAAGGAAACAAAATCTGATTTTCGCATTAATTCCTCAATACTGTAGCAACGAGTGGCATGCAAATCATCAATAACGTATTCATCGGCATCGCTGGGTTTATAATACAAAATATTCATATCAAAGCCATGATGCGCTTTATGTGCCATTGCTTGTGCAATACGGCCAAAACCAATGATCCCAAGTGTTGCGCCAGTCACATTGCTGCTCAGCATGTGTGTCGGGCACCAGCCGTTCCATTGTTTTGCACGAACTAGGCGGTCACCTTCTGCACCACGACGTGCAGACATCAGTAATAAGGTCATCGCAATATCTGCAGTGCTATGTGTTAATACACCGGGTGTATTAGTCACAATTAAATTTTCTGCTTTAGCGGTGGCGATATCAATATGGTTATAACCGACACCAAAGTTAGCTAAAATTTTGCAGCGTTTATTGCTAACTTTTAAAACTTCTGCGGGAAGTGAGTCACAGACAGCAGGACAGACAGCATCGTAATTTTGTAATGCTGCTTTAAATTCATCAGCACTTAAAGGATGGTCGTCAGTATTGAGAGTAACGTCATAACGCTCTTGTAATTTCTTTTCAACAGACTCAGGCCATCGGCGAGTAATAAAAACTTTAGCTTTGCTCATGAGGTAAGCCTTTTTAAGAAAATTTTCTTGGTGGTGGTAAACATAAAAAAGGCACCACGCTCGTTAAGCTGTGGTGCCTTTTTATATTTTGTGCGTTTTAAGAACTACGCTGCAGTAGACGTTGAGCGGTAATACTCAATGGCTGCTGCTACACCACTTCCTGGAGTGATATCAAAGCCATTATCTAATAATGCCATTTCTACACCTGCGATAGCTCCAAGCATAGAGACATCATTCATATCACCAATATGGCCGATACGGAATACTTTGCCCATGACTTCAGTTAAGCCAGCACCTAAAGAAATATCGTATTTGTTGAATGCTGTTGCAATCACATCACGTGCATCTTTATCTTCAGGAACAACAATTGCAGAAACAGTATCTGATTCAAAACCAGGTTCTGCACAGATTTTTAAGCCCCATGCCGCGATTGCTTTACGTGTGCCTTCTGCTAAACGATGATGACGTGCATGAACGTTTTCTAAACCTTCTGCTAATAATAAGTCTAATGCAGCACGTAAGCCATGTAGCATAGGAGTAGAAGGGGTGTAAGGTGTGTAACCTAAAGCATTTTGTGCCATTTGATCTTTAAGATCTAAGAAACAACGTGGAAAAGTTGCTGTTTCAGTTAAAGCTAATGCTTTTTGGCTGAAAGCTAAAATGGCTAAACCTGCAGGTAGCATAAAGCCTTTTTGTGAACCACTGATTGAAGCATCAACACCCCAGTCATCCATTTTGAACTCAAGGCTGGCAATTGAACTAACGCCATCAACAAATAATAAAGCAGGATGACTAGATGCATCCATTGCTTTACGCACGCCGCCAATGTCACTAGTAACACCAGTAGCAGTTTCATTGTGTGTTGCTAAAATCGCTTTAATTTCGTGTTTTGTATCTTCTTTTAAGCGGTTTTCTAAGTGATCAAGAGGAATGCCTTTTCCCCAAGTTACTTCATGAAATTCAACATCTAGACCTAAACGTTGTGCCATGCTCATCCATAAGTGGCTGAATTGGCCAAAACGGTAGATAAGAACTTTATCGCCTGGGTTTAATGTATTAGTAAAAGCAATTTCCCAGCCAGCTGTTCCTGTTGCAGGGAAGACAAAAGCTTGGCCAGTTTCTGTGCGGAAAATTTTCTTTAAATCTTCTAAAATAGGCTTTAATAATAATGGAAAAGTCGGTGCGCGGTGATCTTCCATAGGAAGGTGCATAGCACTTAATACTTCATGTGGAGAGTTAGTTGGACCAGGGATATATAAATGATTGCGACCAGCCATCGAGTGCCTCTTGAATAGGTTAAAATAATAGAAAAATTTCATCAATTATGACGTAGTTAGAGGGCTAATTCAAGTAATGGATGTCGTGTCGAATGAGTATTGTTATGCTATCAAAAATTATTTAGAGATGGATGCCCTAATATTGGACAGCTAAAGTTAGTGTAGAGGGGGATTTAAGTGTTGCCAGCTTGCCCTTTAATTTGGCTTAAGAGCAAGCTGGCAAAAAAACTTAGTACGAATTATGCATATCTATAATTGCCGTTTCAGCATTTTTTTCTGCTTGGGCTGAATCATTACGTAAGTCTTCGATGTGTTGCAGATAAGCTTTATCAATATCACCCGTAATATATTTACGATCAAAACATGATGTATCAAAGTGCTTGATTTTAGGGTTACCTTTTTGTACGGCATCAACAAGGTCTTCTAAGTCTTGGTAGATCATTTTATCTGCGCCAATGGCAGTACCAATTTTGTCTTCAGTACGGTTATGTGCAACAAGTTCTGAGACAGCAGGCATATCAATGCCATAGACATTAGGATAGCGTACAGCTGGGGCAGCAGAGGCAAAATAAACCTTTTTTGCACCTGCATCACGAGCCATTTTAATGATTTGTTCTGATGTAGTACCGCGCACGATAGAGTCATCAACTAATAAAACATTTTTTCCTTCAAATTCTAAACCAATCGCATTAAGTTTTTGGCGCACTGATTTTTTACGCATTTGTTGACCAGGCATAATAAAAGTACGGCCGATATAGCGGTTTTTGATAAAGCCTTCACGAAATTTTACGTCTAAAGTATTTGCCATTTGTAAGGCAGAAGTACGGCTGGTATCGGGAATAGGGATAATGACATCAATATCATGGTCAGGCCATTCTTTGAGTATTTTTTCAGCCAATTTGTCGCCCATACGTAGGCGTGCTTTATAAACAGAAATATTATCTATAATTGAGTCAGGGCGTGCAAAATAAACATATTCAAAGATACAAGGGCAGTGGTCGGTTTTTTCTGCACACTGTTGAGTGTGTAAATCACCCGACTCAGAAATGAAAACGGCTTCCCCAGGGTCTAAGTCACGGATAATTTTAAAGTCTAATGAATTTAAGGCGACACTCTCAGAAGCAACCATAAACTCAGGGCCTTGCTCTGTTTTTCTTTTGCCAAAGATAATAGGGCGAATGCCATTAGGATCTCTGAAAGCTAAAATTCCGATATTAGGAATCATAATGACCACTGCATAAGCACCTTTACAGCGACGGTGTACACCTTCAACCACTTTAAATAAATCTTCTTTTTCTAGTTTTAATTTGCCGATTTGCTGTAATTCATGGGCAAAGATATTTAATAATACTTCAGAATCTGAATTGGTATTAAGGTGGCGTTGGTCTTCTATAAATAAAGCTTTTTTAAGTTGCTCAGTATTGGTTAAGTTACCATTGTGTGCCAAGGTAATTCCAAAAGGAGAGTTAACATAAAAAGGCTGTGCTTCAGAAGAGCTAGAACTACCGGCAGTTGGGTAACGAGCATGTGCAATGCCCATGTTGCCTCGTAACTTCATCATTTGTTCTGTGCTGAAAACATCGCGTGTTAAGCCATTATCTTTGCGTAAGTGTAAACGTCCGTTTTCACACGTCACAATACCTGCGGCATCTTGGCCTCTGTGCTGTAACACAGTCAGTGCATCATAAAGATCTTGGTTTACATTTTGATGGGAGACTATTCCCGCAATACCACACATGTTATTTCCTAGGGTTGTAAATTATTAATAGTTAACCGAATTAGCAAGGTTATCAGGGATATGAGAGCGCAACCAAATAGCGGTTGATTGAAAGTGAGGCAATAGCTGAGATTCTTTCCACCAAGGTTCATTAGGTATGGGGGTGAGTCCTGCTAGCATCACAATAACAACGACAATAAATGCGCCGCGGATAATGCCAAATAGTAATCCAGCAATACGATCAGTCCCGGTCAGTCCTGTTTTGCTTACTAAAGCACTGAGCAAGTAGTTAATAATAGCGCCGACAATAAGCGTTAAAATAAACAAACTCACAAAAGCTGTTGTCATGCGTATGCTTTCCATACTGATTGCATCAATGAGTAAGTTAGCCAAAGGACTGCTAAAGGTAAAAGCGACCCAAGAGGCAACGGCCCAAGTCACTAATGCAAAGGCCTCTCTAATAAGGCCGCGAAATAAGCCAATAATAAGTGAAATACTTATTAATCCGATAATTGAGTAATCTATCCAAATCATTATTGTGACCTATTCAGAAATTAAAAGAGTTTTAGCTTCAAATATCTTTTTTAGACGTTGTTGTGTTTTTAAGGCTAAATCACGCCCCAGTTCAGGGCCAACAGATAAGCGATATATGGTGCCATTTTTTGCTTTAATTGCTTTTACATAAGCTGTGAATTTTTGTTGACGCAATCTATCTTTAAATTCATGTGCATTTTTTTCAGAATTAAAACTACCGACTTGAATGATCCAACTTTTCAAATGTTTATCTGTAGAAGGTGCGTTTGATTTTTGTTGCTGAATATTGATTTGAGTAAGCTTTTCTTTAGAGATCACGGCGGCATGTGATTGAGGGATGCTTTCGATTAATGAAGGCATATCTGTGTATGCTTGTGTAGGGATAAGCAGTTCATTATTACTCTTGTTATCAGTGTTTGTAATGGGCTCATCAAATAGCATAGGAATAAAGATAGCTGCTAAAGCGGTAATAACAATAGCACCCACAATTCGGTGTTTTAGTGATTCATTCATGTTTATGTATCCATTTTTTCGCTAATTTGTGCGAGATATTCAGAAACTAGGAAAAAAGATCCAAAGATAACTAAGAGCCCTTGGTTATTATCAGCTGCTTTTTTGGCACTTTGAAAAGTACTGGAAAAGTTAGAGTAGCCAGTACTTATATGTTTGATATTGCTTTTTTTAAAAATATTTTTGGTATCTATTTCTTTGTTAGTTCTGGGGTTATTAACCGGTGAAATGTACCAGTGCTTAATTTTGGGCTGCATTAATGTGACCACTGACTGCATGTCTTTATCGCTCATCATATTAAAAATAGCGTAAACAGGCAGTTTTGAAAATTCAGTATTTAAGTAGTCGAGCAAAGCTTGTGCCGCATGAGGGTTGTGGCTGACATCTAATAAAATAGGTGCACTATTTTCTGTTTTAATTAATTGAAAGCGCCCAGAAATATAGGCGTTTTTTAAGCCAGTCTGTATCGCACTATCGGAAACAGGGATTTTATCTTGTAAACTTTCAATGGCCATTAAGGAGCAGGAAGCATTACGGTATTGATGCTCCCCTTTTAAATTTGGCAAAGGTAGTTTTGCTAAGTTTTTGCCATGGCATTGCCAATTCCAGCTATTGACTGACTTTTCATAAGAAAAATTATGATTGATAAGTAAGAGCTGAGCTTTAATTTTTTGCGCACAATCAATGAGAGAGGTAGGAGGGTCTATGTCGCCGACGATAGCAGGGCAGTGTTGGCGAAATACACCTGATTTTTCAATGGCAATTGCGGTACGAGTATCACCTAACCAATCGGTATGATCAATGCAAATGCTGGTAATGATGGCAGCATCAGAATCAATAATATTCACGGTATCTAAACGACCACCTAAACCGACTTCTAATAATTGTATATCTAAATCAGCGCGGGAAAAAATATCTAAAGCAGCAAGCGTACTAAATTCAAAATAACTAAGCGAGGTTTCATTGCGAACTGCTTCTATGCGTTCAAATGCGTTACAAAGCGTATCATCTGAGACGGGTAGTCCATTGATTTTAATGCGTTCGTTATACTTTAAAATATGTGGTGATGTATAAGAACCTACTTTTAATCCTTGGGCGCGATAGATGGCCTCTAAAAAAGCAACCGTTGAGCCTTTGCCGTTTGTACCAGCAACCGTAATGGTGATAGGTTGTTTTTTTTCGGGGTTAAGCGCGTGAAATACTTTTTTAGCTCTATGCAGGCCTAAGTCAATGCTTTGAGGGTGAAGACCTTCTTGCCAGTGTAGCCAGTCTTTTAAGGTATCAAAGTGCATAGTATGAAAGTATTGTTATCAAAGGCTGGTTGAAAGTATGTTGTAAAACCTACCGATTTAAAGGTAGGGTTTACAGATACGTAATATTTAAGCTTCTGCTTTATTAGCAGTAAGAATCGCTAGTACTGATGCGATTTCATCACGCATGTTGCGACGATCAATAATCATATCAATAGCACCGTGATCTTGTAAAAATTCACTGCGTTGAAAGCCTTCAGGCAATGTTTCTCGAACGGTTTGCTCAATCACTCGCGGACCAGCAAAGCCAATTAAAGCTTTAGGTTCTGCAGCATTAATATCACCTAACATGGCTAAACTAGCTGATACGCCACCCATTGTAGGGTCAGTCATAAATGAAATGTAGGGAAGATGTGCATCAGCTAATTTCGTTAACGCTGCACTAGTTTTAGTCATTTGAAATAAAGAAAATAATGACTCTTGCATACGAGCGCCACCACTAGCGGTGAATACAATAAAAGGTGCGCCGAGTTCAATGCTTTTGTTAACGCCTCGTACAAAGCGTTCACCCACAACTGAGCCCATCGAGCCGCCCATAAAACTAAAGTCAAAGGCTGCAACAACAATAGGCTGGCCTTGTAAAGTGCCACTCATAACCACTAGAGCATCGGTTTCTTTACTTTTCTTTTGTGCTTGAGAAATACGGTCTTTGTATTTTTTACTATCTTTAAACTTTAATGGGTCTGTTGGGCGTAGGTTTTCACCGATTTCTTTGCGATTGTCAGCATCAAGAAATAAATCAATGCGTCGTCGAGCGCCAATGCGCATGTGAAAATCACATTTAGGGCAAACATTAGCATTTTTTTCTAATTCGCTAGTGTAAAGAATTGCGCTACAGCTAGTACATTTATGCCATAAACCTTCAGGAATAGCGTTCTTTTTAGTGTCCGTTTCTTTTTTTATAATAGTCGATGGGACTAATTTCTCAAACCAACTCATTGTTTGCTCCGTCTTTAAACCTGGTTATCCATTGCTGTGCGCATGGATTGTAATAAATCAACGATTTCTTGTTTTGCCACTTCAGGATTGTCTAAATTGGCTTCTATTTTGCTAATTAAGGCGCTTCCTACGACAACAGCATCACCAAAAGCAGAAATTGTTTTAGCTGTTTCTGCCTCTTTAATACCAAAGCCAATGGCAACAGGTATGTTGGTATTAGCGCGGATAAGCTGTAGTTTTTTCTCTACATCAGCGGTGTCTAAATGTCCTGCACCTGTAATGCCTTTAACTGATACATAATAAAGAAAACCACTGCCGACTGCATCCATTTTTTTAATTCTTGATTCGGTGCTGTTGGGTGCGAGTAGAAAAATTTGGTCAATACCATGGGCATTAAGCAATTCAGCGCATTCGCTTGCTTCTTCAGGGGGTAAATCAACCGTTAAAACACCATCGACACCGGCTTTGCCTGCGGCTTCGGCAAAGACTTTATAGCCCATTGCTTCAACAGGGTTTGCATAGCCCATTAATACCACAGGGGTAGATTGGTTTGTTAGTCTGAATTCTGCCGCAATCTTTAATGTACGACGCAAACTCATTTTATGCGCTAAAGCACGTTCACTTGCGCGCTGGATAACGGGGCCATCAGCCATAGGGTCTGAAAAAGGCACGCCCAACTCAATAATGTCCGCACCTGCCTCAACCATTGCATGCATCATTGGCACAGTAAATTCTGGATTTGGATCGCCAGCAGTGATAAAAGGAATTAAAGCTTTATGGCCTGATTTTTTAAAGTCAGCAAAAACTGTTTCTAAGCGGCTCATATTTTGATTCCTTCGCGTTCTGCCATGGTATGCATATCTTTATCACCACGACCTGATAAATTGACGATAATAATTTCATCATTTTTCATGGTGGGTGCAAGTTTTAGTGTGTAAGCCATGGCATGGCTAGATTCTAGCGCAGGAATAATGCCTTCTAATTTCGTTAAGGCATGAAAGCCTTCTAATGCCTCATCATCAGTGACGCTAACGTACTCAGCACGACCTATGTCATTAAGCCAAGCATGCTCAGGGCCAACGCCGGGATAATCTAAGCCAGCTGAAATTGAGTGAGTTTCAATAATTTCACCATCGTCATCTTCAATTAAATAAGTACGGTTGCCATGTAGTACACCGGGACGACCTGCACAAATGGCAGCAGAGTGGCGGCCTGTTTCTATGCCATCACCCGCAGCTTCAACACCAAACATTTTAACATCGGCATCGTCGATGAAAGGGTGGAATAAGCCTATTGCATTGGAGCCACCACCGATACAGGCAACTAATGCATTCGGTAGTTTTCCCGCTTGAGTCAAACATTGTTCACGAGCCTCACGGCCGATAATGGTTTGAAAATCTCTTACCATGGCAGGGTAAGGTGCTGGGCCTGCAACTGTTCCAATGATATAAAAAGTATTATCAACATTAGTTACCCAGTCACGAATGGCTTCGTTAAGAGCATCTTTTAAAGTTTTAGAGCCTGAGGTAACAGGAACGACTTTAGCACCTAATAATTGCATGCGGTAAACGTTTAAAGCTTGGCGAGCAATATCGACAGCCCCCATATAAACCACGCACTCTAAACCTAAACGAGCGCAAACCGTTGCTGTTGCAACGCCATGTTGTCCAGCGCCTGTTTCTGCAATAATACGTTTTTTTCCCATACGTTTAGCCAATAAAATTTGGCCAATGGTATTATTGATTTTATGTGCGCCCGTGTGATTTAAATCTTCACGTTTAAGATAAATCTGTGCGCCACCTAATTCTTTACTCCAACGTTCTGCATGGTAAAGAGGGGATGGGCGACCAACATAGTGTTGGAAATCTTTATCTAATTCTGCGATAAACTCAGGATCAGTCATGTATTGATCATAAGCCGCTTGTAATTCTTCCACTGCAGGAATCAAAGTTTCTGCAATAAATATACCGCCGTAGGGGCCAAAATGTCCCCGGTCATCGGGCATATTGTAAGGATTAGTTGTGTCTGTCACTTTGAAAAACCTCAGTTAAAAATTCTGATACTTTATTATTATTTTTGATGCCTTTAGCTGATTCCACGCCACTACTGACATCAAGCGCAAAAGGCTTGACGTTATGGATTGCATCAGCTGCATTGTTTTTATCTAAACCACCTGCCAGTACAATAGGTAATGCGCAGTCTTTAGGGATTAAATCCCAGTCAAATTTTTCTCCAGTGCCACCTTTTGTTTGTGGATGATAAGCATCCAGTAATAATGCGCTGGCATCATGGTAGTCATGGCTTAATGTTTTAATATCTGTATTAGACTGCATGCGGATGGCTTTCATATAAGGTAAATTATAAAGGCGGCATTCTGCAGGGCTTTCATTGCCATGGAACTGTAATAAATCGATAGAAACCTGCTCAATGACTTGGCGAATTTCTTGTTCTTTTGCATCCACAAATAAAGCGACTACGCTAGTAAATGCAGGTAATGCAGCGACAATTTCTTGTGCTAATGCAATAGAAACATTTCGTGGGCTAGGCGGGTAAAAAACTAAGCCAATTGCATCGACACCTGCATAAGCCGCATGTGCAGCTTGTTCCGCTGTCGTAAATCCACAAATTTTAACGCGTGTTCTTTTCATTATGAGCGGTAGATTAAGCAATAAAACCGCATAGAATACCACATAGAAAGAATGCCTAGAAGTAATGAATGCAGCAAGTTAGTGTGCGTGATGTGAATGCCCAGTATGAGTGTGTGCATGCGGGGCGGGTTGGTTAATTATTTTTGCTGGTTTTTTTACAGCAACACCATGCCCATAAACCATTAAGCCACCTAAATCAGCCACAAAAGTGAGTAGTAAAACCAATACGCCTGACAATAAAAATTGTACATAGGTAGTTTTCTGTAGAAAACTTGCATCAGCAAAATAGCGATAAAGAGATAAGCTAACAGCAATGAGAGTCAGTGCAATAGCAAAACCTTGGTGACGTAACATAATAGCGTGGGTTACATCATTATGAGAGACCGAATAAGCCGCTTGAAAGCCTGCCGCTACGGTTAAAAGCGCGCTGAAAGTTCCTATATATAGTGCAAAACTAGCAAATTGTCGCCAGAGTGTTTTTTTAAATAAACAGCCGAGTACATCACTGATAAAAAAAACAGCAAAGAGTGCAATGGGAAAGTGAACGAGTAGGGGGTGGATGTTTTTAAGTGCAGCAACACCCGGTAAAAAGGCTGCAAAAATTTGCGCAGCATTCATTGTGGTTAATGATTCTAAAAAAGTTAAAAAGGCCGCTAAACCTTTTACTGCACCAATGCCTTCTTGGCCAGCACCATGAATTTGAGGAAGTACTTCAAAGATTAAGTCGATCATTTTTTATTATTTTTTAATTATGATTGTCTAATATTATACGACTATTTGCTGTCATTGCTTGGAATTAACTGTAGTGCTTTGAGTATCGCTTGCGCACGAATTTCAGTACGGTCACCATTGAAATGTTCTAAATGGATAATAGCCTCAGAATGCTGTTTTTGTACTGCAATATAAACAGTACCAACAGGTTTTTCATCGCTGCCACCTGTTGGGCCTGCAATGCCCGTAATGGCAATAGCATAATCAGCATGGCTATGCTGTAGAGCGCCAGCGCTCATTAACGAAGCCACTTCATAACTGACTGCGCCATATTGCTGGATAATTTCTGCGTCTATACCTAGCATCTCTGTTTTTGATAAATTACTATAGGTTATAAATCCACGATCAAACCAAGCGGAACACCCTGCAATATCAGTTAGCGTTTGTGCTAGACCACCACCCGTACAAGATTCTGCGGTGGCTAATTTACTGTGAGATAAGCTTAAAAATTGCGCTAAATTTTGTGCAGCGTTGGAAATATCTAAAGGTAAATGCATGTATTAAATGTTAGGCGATGATAATTTTGTTAAAATTCACTTATTATTTTACTGAACTTAAAGCTAGAAACAAATGACAGATTTTGATTGGCAGGATTACTCTATAGAAACCCAAGCAATTAGGGCTGGGCACAAACGCACCGAAGAAGGTGAGCATAGTATGCCTATTTTTATGACCTCTAGTTATGTGTTTGATAGTGCAGAAGATGCCGCTTTACGATTTACAGGTAAACGAGAAGGGCATATTTATTCACGCTTTACTAATCCAACTGTGAATGCATTTCAGGATAGGTTGGCTTTAATGGAGCAAGGTGAGCGTTGTTTGGCTTTTGCTTCTGGCATGGCGGCCATTATGGCCGTGGGTATGGGCTTGCTGAAATCGGGTGATCATGTTGTTTGTTCGCGCAGTGTGTTTGGTAATACCATTTTAACCTTCCAAAATTACTTTGCTAAATTTGGGGTAGAAACTAGCTTTGTTGAATTATCTAATTTACAAGCATGGGATGATGCTATCCAGCCAAATACGCGGTTTTTATTTGTAGAAACGCCGTCTAACCCTTTAATGGAGTTGATTGATATTAAAGCCTTGGCGGATATAGCTCATAAAAAAGATACGTTATTAGTGGTGGATAATGTTTTTTGCACGCCGATTATGCAAAAGCCTTTATTATTGGGTGCTGATATTATCGTGCATTCTGCTACTAAATATATAGATGGCCAAGGCCGTTGTGTGGGTGGTGCGGTAATTGCTAGCGATGAAATTATCGAGCAATATATTTACCCTTATTTGCGTACGGGTGGTGCAACCATGAGTGCATTTAATGCCTGGATATTTTTATCAGGTTTGGAGACTTTAGCAGTAAGAATGAAAGCACATTGTGATAATGCTTTTGAATTAGCTAGATGGCTAGATGAACAGCCAGCAGTTGATAAAGTGCATTACCCAGGTTTAGAATCGCATCCTCAACATCAACTAGCGAAGCAACAACAAAGTCATTTTGGTGCAGTGGTCAGTTTTGAGCTAAAAGGTGGTAAAGAGGGGGCGTGGAAATTAATTGATAGTACGAAAATGCTATCCATTACTGCTAATTTAGGGGACGTAAAAAGCACCATTACTCACCCAGCGACAACAACACATGGTCGTTTAGCACCTGAAGTACGTTTGGAAGCCGGTATTAAAGATAGCCTTGTACGTATTTCGGTAGGGCTGGAGAGTGTAGAGGACATCAAACGAGATTTATTGCGTGGTTTAGTTGCTTAGGAACTGATGTTACGCAGTAGCCGACTTTAATTGTTGCAATTCATCAAAAGCTTGTCGAATAGCATAAATATAAAGTTTCGATTTTAAAGCGAACTTGTTCAGCCCTTGCTGGGCACTGAGAATCTCTA
>JAJJBE010000138.1 GCA_020996635.1 Bathymodiolus brooksi methanotrophic gill symbiont | reverse complement strand
GGAATAATAAATATTTTGCAACGGCTAAGGAATTTCGACATCAAATAAATCATTTTTTTGATCGGACATTACCTAGTATTGCCGACTCTTTAAACGAAAGAATTAACGATAATTTTCAGGTGTTAAGCTCTGCATCTTGATTTCGTTTGGGTATAACCCCCCATTTTCCGGAAAAAAAGCGGAGGCAAAAAGTGTAAAAACGGCTAACCTTGCGCCACAAGTCATAAACGGGTTGAGTAGAATATTTAGCAGACGGTCACGCGGTCGCTCTAAGGTTCGAGTTGCCATCATTGCGGGTACATTGCAACCGAAACCAAGAATTAAGGGAACAAATGCTTTACCTGGTAACCCCAATACACGCATAAAGCGATCCATGGCAAAAGTTGCGCGTGCCATGTAACCGGACTCTTCTAGGATTGAAATAAACAGATATAAAAACCCCAGAATAGGCGCGCCATTCCTACTTCATGAAACATTGGGATGTCCTATCGCCAATCTTCATTCAGCACGGAGCGATTTATGGGAGCCCCAGTTCGTCCTGCGTCCAACTCAACTACGCAAAAAACACACTGCTTCGTTAAGTCTACCTCAAATGACTTGACGGCTGTCGGGATAACTACTTGCCTCCCGAGCGAACTGACCAGTTCACTTCGGATTGGCGAATTTCCCTGTCGCCTACTGCGGACTAAAAATCATCACTTCGCTGCGCTCCGTTTCCCTGATTTTCAGCGTAGGGACAAAAGCCAACACTTCACGAATGCCATTGCCTATTCCGCCAGAAAGCAGGGTAATCAGCCATTGCGGGCTATTCATTAAAGTCAGTAAATATTCAGTACCATCAACAAAAATAGCTTGGGCAAAATCTTTAAAGAAAGGTTTAAAAGCTCGGCCCAATTTGATAGTAAAGGTAAACATCAAATACATCACACCGAAAAAGATAGGGATACTCAAAAAGCGGTTCAAGATAACTTTATCAATATTATCGGATAATTTTTTCCCTACCTCAGACTGTTGTATCAATGTATCTTGAGTTAATGTATTGATAAAACCATACCGACTATCAACGATTAAAATATCAGCTTCTTCCCCCGATGTATCTTCGATAGCCTGATAGCAATCATGGGCTGTTTTTTGTAAAGTTTCATCTGCCAGATCCATGGCAAAAGCATCTTTTTCCAACAGTTTAACGGCAATCCATTGTGGATTGATGGATTTATCCGCTAATTGCTGTTCAATTAACGGTGTTAATCGGCTAATGGCAGCTTTAATGGGTTGTGGGTATTTAACGGGTGTAGATGACAGTTGCTTTGTTTCTACTAGTTGGTTAATTGTTGATTTGAGTGTATTCAAATCTTTTGTTCGTGTCGCGACTAAAGAAACTAGTGGGCACATTAGTCGGCGAGCTATTTCATCACTGTCAATTTTAATATCCCGACCAGTTGCATCATCCATATTGTTAAGTACAACAACCATGGGAATACGCATTTCCAGTAATTGCATAGTGAGATAAAGTTTATGCTCAAGGTGTGTGGTATCAATGATGTTGAGAATCAAATTAGCCTTTTGTGAGAGTATAAAATCTCTGGCTACTTTTTCATCCAATGAAGTTGAGTGCTCGTTGACATCAAGACTATAAATGCCCGGTAAATCGACGACCTTGATAACTTTATTGTCATAACGATATTGCCCTGTTTTTTGCTCTACCGTGACTCCCGCCCAACTCCCAACATGCTGTCTAGAACCTGTTAGACCGTTAAATAATGTGGTTTTTCCGCAGTTAGGGTTACCGATAACAGCCAGAGTAATTTCTTCTTCGGGTAGCTTTTTTTCTTGGATTTCTACCTTACGATCTACCTGCTCAATCCTTATTGCCGCGACTTCATTTTGGCGTAGACTCAGGTCAGTTCCGCGTACTCGTATTTCAATCGGGTCTCCTAAAGGTGCAATACGGATTACAGTAAACTCAGTTCCTGGTGTCAGCCCCATTGCCAACATTTTTTGCCGATAAGGCAAGAAACTTTTGTCAAACCCTACAACACGACCTGTGTCACCAACTTGCATGTCTTTTAAACTAATTATCATTAGAAACCTCCATTTGCTTTTTATTTGCTATTTTTAGAACTTCTTAATTACCTTGCCTGTACTAGCAGTCATTATTTGTCATAAACATGATTTAGCATGTTTATGAGGTTCAACTGATTGAGTGACCAGTGTACCTTTTAGATAATCCTCTAGATAATCCTCGACAGCTTTATCAGGATCAGTTTCCGTTGTGATTAAAGGTTTTATTCCCCTTTTTTCTAGCCGGAGCACTAAACCTGCACCCATACCACCTGCTATCAAAACCTGCGTACTGTCTAATGGAGAAGGGTCATGAGGTGATCTGTCATGAAAGGATTGATCCTTAGCAAGCTCTAATAATTCTTTGTTTACAACTGTTCCATTTTCTATTCCATAGATCCAGAATTTTCTGCATCGTCCTGTATGATCAGTAATTTCTCGTCGATTTTGACTTGCTACTGCGATATTCATATTGAGTTCCTTTTTTGATTACTACTACTCTACAAGTGAGCTATTCTAAAATGTTAACTAGCAGAATAAGTGAGTATGTATGTGCTCTTTTTGTATATCATTAATACAGTGCCAAGAATTACCCATGATGTCTTGTCCTGCTTCAAGCCAGCCATATAATCATCCAGCATTGTGAAATTTGTCTGATGTACATTTTTTTTACTTTTCTTTTTTGAAAGCATTTTTTTCTTGTTCAAAGGTTGGCCTATATAAAGATAGGCGTTTACAATTTTACTAATATTTGATTGATTTTTATTATAAATAATACCTATTTTAGTGTGGCATATTGTCGCAGTTGTTTCGAATAATTATTGCCGAGTATTATATTGTTATTTTTATACTGTCCCCTAAAGCCATCCCCCCCAATATTCCCCAAGAAAGAAAAGAATAAATAGGTTCAGAGTCAATTGTAATGGTCTAATAATCTTAGAAGTTTTTAGGGCGGTTGATAAGCTAAATAGCCGTCCTAAAAAGTACCTTAATTACAAAACACCCTATGAAGTATTTGAAGAGCTGACTGGGGTCGATATGAAAATTTACTGGGCTATGCACTTATGAGTTGAATTCAGCTAATAAAAATTAGATACAATGGCAAGATAATCATTAAGTGCGTTAGAAGGAAAACCAAGGGGGGCACAGCTTTCTCATAAAAAATTCACTTGCCTTAGCATAGAAATTAATGTATCCGGTGAATCAGTAAATTTTTCAATGGTGGCTTGAAAATTATTTATTCCCTTTTTGCTCCACCGTATCAAATTCATAGAAAAGCAACGTAATTTACCCATAATTAACGCTTGTTTCCCTTCTTTTGTTCTGACTGAATCTTCGCCAAAAGTAACGTCTAATTGCCAGTTATTAGACTCAACAACCCAATGTTTACGAATAGCCTTTGCTAAACAAGTCACGGTCTTTTGTTCATGGTTATCTTGATAATTGCTAAGGTAATAGGACGTATCATGGCTTACTTCTTGTGTTGCTTTGTGAAATTTTTCACGATTCATCACAATCACAGTTTTCAAGCCAGTCTTCCCCCAGCGGATATCAATACTTGGTAAGTGGAGTTGATGAAAATGAGCTTCACGAGTGCAAACAAGGCCGCGAGATGAGTCATATTCCACCGTTTCTGCAAGCGATGACTGCTTTCCCAAAGCTCGGCAATATTCAAGTAATTTAGGCTGATTTTCTTTTACCTATATCAGATATTGCCCTCCTGCCTGCTCAATTTGAGTCATTGTTTCAGGGTTGCAGTGATGAGCATCTAAACTCATTTTAGCTTTTTCTAACCCTGTTTCCTTCATTAATTTTCGCATCACGGTTACTTCACTGGACTTATCGCCTGCCTGGCAAGCCAGTGCCACATCAATTCGACTCTCATGTGAAACGACATGGATAATGGCTTGTTTTTCACCCGACTTTAACGTGCCTCTTAACACTTTTTCATCTGCACTCATCCATTCATCCTGAATCAAAGCTTTTATTTGTTCACCAAAGCAATCATTAATCACGACACTTAACGCTACCCAGTCTATCTTCGCCAGCATTCTTGGTAAGTATGCGCGTGAAATAACAGAGGCATCCTGAATGCCTGTTAATTTCACGTAACTGATGAATTTTATTACTCATATAACGGTGTATGCTTGATACTTTTGAGCGATTAACCAACGTCAAAAACAAAGGTAACAATTAATATCACCATTGAATGCCTTTTACCACGATTGTCACGAACATCAGGTAAGCTCTTTAGTGCATTTATAAACTTTTTTTCGTGTGCTCCAAAGTCAATTTCAAGCTCTTGATTGGTTCATGTAGATAATGCACTTGATACCATAGTAATATAAAAACGCAAGCATTATACAGTATTTTATGTGGTGTTTTTATGAGAAAGCTGTGACAATCAAACCACCCAACCCTTAAATGAATTGGGTGGTTTTTTTATGCGTATTTAAGCATTTTCAGACTCCTAATGATAATCAACTATCTCTACATTCATTATATTGCCATCATTCCAAATAAAACAAATACGATTGTAATGGTCGCTTTTATTTTACGAATCCCATTCCCTGCCATCACGTTTTAATAGCTCACAGGCTGCTTCAGGCCCCCATGAACCCGCTGCGTAAGCCTTTGGTTTATCAGCCGTGCCACCCATGCATTTTGCATAGAATCGCCCCATGTCCATGCTTGCTCTATTTCTTCTCTACTAATAAATAAGGTAGAGTTACCGCGCATGGCTTCTAGTAATAGTCGCTCATAAGCATCAACTATATGCTGTCCTTTAAATGCCTCAGAAAAACTCAAGTCGAGTTTTGTTTTTTGTACTTTAAAATGAGATGATAACCAAAAAGTCACTCATTTCCTATAAAAATAGCATGCAAAAAAAAGCCATTATTCTTCTTTCAGGCGGTTTAGATTCCGCGACTGTTTTGGCCATCGCCCAAAAACAAAATTACCAGCTTTATGCCTTAAGCTTTGATTACGGCCAAAAACATAATATTGAGCTAGAGTCAGCAAAATTACTTGCACAAAAATATCAGGTTTCTGAGCATAAAATCATCAACCTAGGTTTAGGCGAAATTGGTGGCTCCGCATTAACCGATGACTCTTTAGCTGTCCCAACCACTGAACAAAAAGGCATTCCTATCACTTATGTGCCAGCCAGAAACACGGTTTTTCTATCGTTTTCTTTAGGTTGGGCTGAGGTCTTAAATGCCCATGATATTTTTATTGGTGTGAATGCCGTTGATTATTCTGGCTACCCTGATTGCCGCCCTGAATTTATTAGTGCTTTTCAAACCTTAGCGAACTTAGCAACTAAAGCAGGTGTAGAGGGCCACTCTATAGAAATTCACGCCCCTCTTATTCATTTAAGTAAAGGCGATATCATAAGAGAGGGACTTCGTTTAGGGGTCGATTACGCACAAACCATTTCTTGTTATACGGCGGATAAATCAGGTAAAGCCTGCGGTCAATGTGATTCTTGCAGACTTCGCCGCGAAGGCTTTAAACAAGCTGGCATTCCTGACCCAACACCCTATGTATAAAACCGCTATAATCTCCCTAAATAGCTCAAATATTGAGGAACAATAATGACCGAAAAGTATGATGTTTTAATTATAGGTGGTGGCATGGTCGGTGCAACCGTCGCTTGTGCTTTAGGAAATAGTTCTCTTAGTGTTGCACTGGTAGAGCAAACCACCCCTGATGCCTTCTCTCCTGAGAAAGCGCATGATATGCGTGTTTCTGCACTCAGTATTGCATCACAGCAAATATTACAAACCATCGGCGCATGGGATGCCGTGCTTAATATGCGTAGCTGCCCTTTTAAACGTATGCGCGTTTGGGAAACCGCTGGTGATACCGAGTTTAATAGCACAGCAATTGATTACGATGAACTAGGGTTTATCGTTGAAAATCGCATCACTCAATTGGCACTACTAGAGCGCGTTAAAGATTTTAGCAATATCACTTTGTTATGCCCCACTCGTATTAAAGATTTGCAATATCAAGAAGGTCATACCACGGTAGAGCTTGAAGATGGCACTCGCTTATCAGCAAAAATTACTGTCGGTGCTGATGGTGGCCAATCTAAGCTTAGACAAATTGCTAATATTGGTGTGACTAGCTGGGATTACCAGCAACATGCCATGGTCATTAATGTAGAAACTGATTATGAGCAACAAGATATTACTTGGCAGCGATTTGTCTCCACAGGACCACAAGCATTCCTCCCTTTAAGTGGGAAAAATGGCTCGATTGTTTGGTACAACACACCCGAAGCAGTCAAACGCTTAAAGTCTTTATCTTATGATGCACTGATTGCTGAAATGACAGAAACATTTCCGGATTGCCTTGGTAAAATCACCACGGTACTGGGTGTTGCAAGTTTTCCACTAAAACGCCAACATGCACAGAGCTACGTTAAACAAGGGCTTGCTTTGGTAGGTGATGCGGCACATATGATTAACCCACTCGCGGGGCAAGGCGTTAATATTGGTTTATTAGATGCCGCGTGTTTAGCCGAGGTTTTATTGGATGCCGAGAGAGCAGGAAAAGATATTGCCGACCTCACTGTATTAAAACGCTATGAACGTTTGCGCCGCAATGAAAACCTAAAAATGATGACTGTCATGGATGTTTTTTATCGTGCTTTTAGTAGTAAAAACCTACCCATTAAAATATTACGTAACTTAGGTTTAGGCTTGGCTGAACGCATCACACCTCTTAAAAATAAAGTCATGCGAGGTGCAATGGGCTTAGAAGGCAGGCTACCAAAATTAGCAAAAGGCGAGAGTATTCTGTAATTATGAATAACTCTATTGCCTTTCGTACCCTTTTATTTAAAGAAATTCGCCGTTTTACCCGCATTTGGCCGCAAACATTATTACCCCCTGCAATTACCACTTCTTTATATTTTTTGATTTTTGGGCAGTTAATGGGCGAGCGTATCGGGCCTATTAATGGCGTTAGTTATATCGACTATATTGTGCCCGGAATTATTTTAATGTCGGTGATTAGCCACTCTTATTCCAATGTGGTTTCTTCTTTTTACTCGACTAAATTTCAGCGACATATAGAAGAGCTATTGGTTGCACCTGTACCTAATTGGGTCATATTAACCGGCTATATTGGAGGCGGTGTAACACGCGGTTTATTAGTCAGCATTGTGGTGACAGGTATTTCGATGATTTTTACCACGCTCAGTATCAACAATCTGTACCTGAGTATTGGCGTTGTTATTCTAACCTCACTACTATTTTCATTAGCCGGTTTTATCAATGCTATTTTTGCTGATAGCTTTGATGATATTTCGATTATCCCTAACTTTGTTTTAACACCACTGAGTTACTTAGGTGGAGTATTTTATTCAGTTTCCATGCTGCCCGAACTATGGCAAAAAATTGCTTTTGCTAATCCAATTTTATATATGATCAATGCTTTTCGTTATGGGCTAATTGGGCTATCAGACATTGATGTAACAATGGCTGTCAGCATTACATCTGGGTTTATCGTTGTACTATTTTCTTTTTGTTTATGGTTGTTGCATAAGGGGATTGACATTAAAAATTAGCGCCTATTTTCCTGTTATTGTTTATCCTTTTCAACCTTCTATTCTTTATATTTTTTACAATTATTACTATGAAATACTTCTACTTTTTACTCACTATCTTTAGCTTAAGTTTAGCTCTACTAAGCCCCACAGCTATTGCCATGAGCGAAAGCTTTGCAGGCAATCAAATGATGCCCACACTTGCTCCTATGCTAAAAAAAGTGCTACCGAGTGTGGTCAATATCTCTACTAAAGGGACTGCTGCAACAGCACAGCACCCATTGATGAATGATCCTTTTCCGCGTAACTTTTTCCCACAACAGCGTCGCCGAACTCAGGGCTTGGGTTCTGGCGTTATTATTGATGCAAAAAAAGGCTACATCATTACTAACTGATGTTACGCACCCTAATGATATTTCCATTAAAATAGTAGGCTATGAAAACACCTGATATTTTTGACTTATACACCGATTACCTGATCACTTCATTTAGCTATACAACAGCGACAGGCTTGTCAGGCTTAGTTGATAATGCGATCAGTCATGACCCAGTCACTCGGTTTCTTTCTCAACAAGATTTCACCTCTAAAGAGCTTGGGAAGGTGATCAAA
>JAJJBE010000145.1 GCA_020996635.1 Bathymodiolus brooksi methanotrophic gill symbiont | reverse complement strand
TACGCAAAAAACACTGCTTCGTTAAGTCTACCTCAAATGACTTGACGGCTGTCGGGATAACTACTTGCCTCCCGAGCGAACTGACCAGTTCACTTCGGATTGGCGAATTTCCCTGTCGCCTACTGCTGACTAAAAATCATCACTTCGCTACGCTCCGTTTCCCTGATTTTCAGCGATAGAGCTTTAAGAATGATATTCATTTTTCAGCCTATAAAAGCTCTTTGTAATTAATTAGTTACGCTTAACTTACTGGCATTGGGGATTACCCCTACGATGACAACTCACATCTTAGAATAATTAGACCTTATTACTTATGCCTAACATCAGTAATTAACTTAATCAAAAACCCCTCACCTAAGCAGAAGACCGCTGTTCCGTTTAGTTAACACCACATATCTTCATTAATTTTGGGTATAAAGCTGTAACCTAGCCTCCAAGTTATTAACCGTTCCTTCTGTTAAAGGCTGCTTATCTGAATCAAGAATATCGCCATGTAATAACGCTGATAATTGTCCTAAAGTATTAATTAAATCATCAAACACAGCAGCAGCATCTTCTACTTCTCTTGGCTGCATAAAAAAGTTTACCCCAGGGCAATGATAAGTTTCCCAGTGTTCTTTAGGGAAAGTCCCTTCTCCCATCATGCTTGCAACAGCATAATCTACACGATTTTCACTATCTAAACGTTCAAAGACTTGCACACTGCCAAAAACTAAACCAACATAGTCAAAGGCATCTAATAAATCTGGCCCTGTAAATTTCTCGCCTTGTTTAGCAACAAGACTAAATTGTAATAAAGCAGGTAATACTTTTTTTTCTACGACAGGCGGCGGTGTAGATTTAGCTGTATTTTGTGTCGCTGTTTGCAGGTACTCAGGATTTAAACGTGCTCTTACTTCTCCTGTAGATGAAGCTGTTTCAGTTGCATGCTGATATTCTTCTTTGCTATCTAAAGAAACACCCGTACCTGCATGTTTTTTGCCTAAAGGAATAACTTCAAAATCATCCTTTTCTGGTTGTAGTGAAACAATATCAAAATCATCATCATTGATATTCATCACCAAGCGTGAGTCTATATTATCAAAAGGATCATGGTCATCGTAAAAATTAATCTCTCTGCGTTTTTTCTTACTTTTAAACAAACCCCACACTAACATTAATAAAATTACGCTAGCCCCTACTGCAATAATCACTATTCTTAATAATTCTTTATCCATCTTAACTTTCCGCCATTTGAACTGCTTCTTGAATATCGACCGCTACCATACGCGAAACACCCGGTTCTTTCATGGTAACCCCTGCTAATTGATGTGCAATTTCCATTGTTACTTTATTATGTGAAATATATAAAAACTGCACAGTTTCTGACATTTCTTTTACCATTTCTGAAAACCGCCTAACATTGGCTTCATCCAATGGCGCATCCACCTCATCCAGCAAACAAAAAGGTGCTGGATTAAGCTCAAAAATTGAAAATACTAATGCCACGGCAGTTAACGCCTTTTCTCCACCTGATAACAGATGAATTGAACTATTTCGTTTACCTGGTGGCTGAGCAATAATATTAACACCACTTTCCAACAAATTATCATCCGTTAAACTAAGGTACGCCTTGCCTCCACCAAATAATTTAGGAAACTTAGTTTGTAATCCAGCATTTATTTTATCAAAAGTTTGCTTAAAACGCTGCCGACTTTCATTATCAATTTTAACAATGGCCTCTTCAAGCATCAATAAAGAAGCTGTTAAATCTGCATGCTGCGTATTTAAAAAATCCATGCGCTCTTTTTGCGCTTTATGCTCATCAATTGCGGTTAAATTAATACTTCCCAACCTGGCAATGGTCACTGCTAGCTCATCAATTTTATTTTTCCAGCTCAGCTCTTCAGCTTGCTCTGGAATTGCCTTGATGACTTGCTGGATATCTACATCGACACTAAATTCATCCAACTGCTCTTTTACCGTTTGTTGACGCACACGGCTTTCTTGCTGCTCAAGTCGAACACTTTCCAGTAACTCTTTCTTTTTCTCAACACCTTGCTGTACAACTAAAAATGTTTCAGCATCATTGGCAATTTTTTCCTCTAATTCTGCTTGCTGCTCCCGATGATATGCTAAAGCTTGCTCTAATTTTGTTTGCTGTTTAATAAACTCAAGCAACTCAGTACGTTTATCATCCATAGGCTCAGATGTATGCTGTAATTTTGCACTTAAAGCATTCATTCGCTCCTGCACTTGCTCAAGCTGCTCATTAATGCGCATTATTTGTTTTTCTGTCAACACTTCAGCTGACTTTAAGCTCGCTATTTTAGCTTGCAAACTATGTAGCTGCTGCCTGCAATCATTTAATTGTTTATTGCTTTGCTCGACTTCTGATTGCAGCGCATTATCTTTTTGCTCTAAGCGGTATTGCGTATCTTCTAGGCCTTCTAATGCCATTTCAGCTTGCTCTTTAATCATTCCAGCCTCTTCACAAACCTCCCGACTATCTAAAAGCTGGCTATTAATATCATCTATTTCAGCGTTAATTTGCAGCAACCTCTGCTGCTGCTCTTCTGTGCGTGCAGAGTGAGCGCTAAACTCAGCAGTCTTTAATGAAAGTTCCGTACTAAATTGCTTGTCCTGTTCTTGTAAAGACTCACGTTTTTGTTCTGAAGTTTTTAAAAAAGATTCCACCGCCTCTAATTGGTCTTCCGAAACAATAACTTGTGCTTGCAAAATAACCTGCTCTTCTTTTAACAGACGTAACTCTTTTTCACGCTGTAATACCCCAGTTTTAGCATCACTTTCACCGATAACTTTAATCCAGCCATACCCCATCCATGTGCCTTGTGGAGTGATAACTGACTCATAGTGCTTAATTTTTTCTACAATAATTCTTGCTTGCTCAGAATTATCCGCACAATAAATGCCCGACAATAACCCCTGCAAATTCCAAGGGGTTTGGATTTTATCTAATAACCGAATTAAGCCATTATTTTCCGCAGTTTGAGATTCCATTTGCGTTTCAAACAAACTCACAGACTGATTACTTAATGAAGCTAATTCTTGAATAAGCTGATCGGCGCTATCAATACAAACCGCCTCTAAGTAACTACCTAATACCGTTTCTACTGCATTATCCCAACCACTCTCTACCTCAATAAATTCAGCTAGACGTTGATTATCAGTCAATGCCATTCTATCAAGCCAATGGCTAAGTTTTTGCTTATCTTTCCCCATTGCATACTGCTGCAACAACTCCAAAGAAGTAACCTTGCCTTTTATACCCTGTAATTCAGATCGATGCGTATGCAAAGTATCATGCTGCAATTTAATCTCTTGCCTAAATTCTTTAATAGAGATTTGTTCAGCATTCATGCTTAATTGCAATTGTTTTCGCTGCACTTCAATCACATTAATTTCTTGATCTAACTGCTCAATTTCATCATGTAAGCTTTGCTCATTAAGCTCTTCTTGCTCACCTTGTAATCGTTGCAAACGACTTTGCAATTGAAAGCTTTGGTTTTCTAATTGAGCAATTTGCATGCGCTTAACTTCGGCTTGTTCTCGATAGCTCGCAGTTTGATTTTTATACGCCTCCCACTCCTGCTGCCATGCTAAACGCTGTGCTTGTATTTCTTGCTGCGCTTCATGCAAATCATCCTCACGCTCTTGAGCAATAAAGGCCGCTTCTTCCGTTTCTTGTAAAAGCATTTTATGCTCTTCCAGCTGCATAACATCCTCAGCTAAGGTTTCTTGCAATTGTTGCACTTGGCTTGCTAATCGCTGGCTTTCTACTTTTGCTTCTTCATGTGATTGTTCATTATGCGTAATTAGCTGCTGTAATCGATTAATTTCAGTGGCAAGCTTATAAAAATTTTCCTGTTCACTATCAATTGTGATGCCCTGATTTTTATGCTGTTCTCGTAAAGTTTCCAGTGTTTCTTGTAATTCCTTACGCTCTAAAAATAAATGATTATGAGCTACCGCCACTTCTTGCAATTTATTTTCTAACTGCTGATAACTGGCTTGATGTGAATACCAGCGCATTGCTAATAATTCCAATTTAAAAGTCCGCTCCTGTGCTTTTAAATCAGTGTATTTTTTCGCTTTTTCCGCTTGTTTCTGTAGATTTTTAAGCTGTTTTTCAATCTCATCGCGTACATCATCTAATCGCTCAAGATTTTCGCGCGAATGACGAATGCGTATTTCAGTCTCATTACGACGCTCTTTATACTTAGTAACACCCGCCGCTTCATCTATATGAGTACGTAGCTCATCAGGTTTAGACTCTACAAGACGAGAAATCGTACCTTGCTCAATAATCGCATAACTACGCGCCCCTAAACCGGTCCCTAAAAATAAATCGGTGATATCTTTACGACGACATTTTGACCCATTAAACTGATAAACGGATTTGCCATCACGACTAATTTCTCTTTTGATCGCAATACTGGTGTATTTAGCATACTCACCACCCGCCTTACCTTCGCTATTATCAAAGACTAATTCAACAGAAGCCGTACTCACTGCTTTACGCCCTGAAGAACCATTAAAGATAACATCCGTCATACTTCCACCGCGCAAGTGCTTAGCTGAGCTTTCACCCATCACCCAACGTACTGCATCGATAATATTAGATTTTCCACAACCATTTGGCCCAACAATGCTGATTAAGTTACCTTTAATCGGTACCGTGGTTGCATCAACGAATGATTTAAATCCTGAAAGTTTAATTTTTTCCAGCTTCATTACTGGTAAAATACCCGATTTATTAAAATCAGTCATTATACTTTATGCAGACATAAGGTAGACGGCTAAATCATATTTGAAAGATAGATTATTATGGCAACAACACCTAGCAAAGATTTACAAGCATTTGATAACCCGCAACCAGGACGTGATTTCACCATCCGCATTGATACTCCTGAATTTACTTGCCTCTGCCCTTTAACCGGCCAACCTGACTTTGCTACAATCACCATAGAATATGTACCAGACAAACTTTGTATTGAGTTAAAAGCACTAAAACTTTATTTCTGGACCTTCCGCGAACGTGGTGCATTTCATGAAGCTGTGACCAATGAGTTTTTAAACGACATCGTTAAAGTAATTCAACCCAATTTCATACGTATAAAAGCGGACTTCAATGTACGTGGTGGTGTTTATACTTCTGTCATCGTAGAGCACAGAAATCCTGATTGGATTACGCCTGAGTTAGTACAACTACCTTAATATATTCTATTCTTTAGCCTGCACTCCTCTTGTAGGCTAAAAATTTACACCCCCTATTTTAGAAAAACATGCCGACAAACAAAACTAAAAACCCAGATGATATTATCTGCGGCTGCACAGGTACGACCAAAGAAAAAGTAAAACAACTGATACAATCTGGTATTACCGATGTTAATGATATTGCTAGTAAAACAGGCGCAACTACGGGATGTGGGTCTTGCGATATAGATATTGTTGCTTTTGTAGAAAATGTAAAAGACCAGAAAAATAAGTCTAATACACATACAAACTAGGCAAGCTATACTCAAGCTACTTGAAGATGCCAATTTAAAAAACTGCGAGCTTTAGTCGCAAAATACTTGATCTGTAATTACAGTGACTTCCTCGCTCGTCACCTCCTAGTTAAAATCACGCCCCCTACCAAAATCATCAGACATAAAAAAACCCCGCTATATTTGCATATAACGAGGTTCTAAATATGGAGCTGATGATGGGAATCGAACCCGCGACCTGCTGATTACAAATCAGCTGCTCTACCGATTGAGCTACATCAGCTAAAGAACCGGTATTATAAGGAGTGTTCTCATTTATGTAAAGAACTTTATCTTGCTCGGTGGATTTTTTTCTTATGTGGCACCCATTTATTATTGTTTTCAGTACGTTGCGTTCTAAATGACTTTCCTTGTGGTTTATTAGTGTTGCGCGCACTGCCACCTTCTTTTGGGTTCCAATTAGGAATTAGCTGCTGTTTACCATTACCAATTAAATCTGCCCTACCCATTTTTTTTAATGCTTCTCTTAATAAAGCCCAATTTTTAGGATCATGATAACGCAAAAATGCTTTATGCAAACGACGCTGTTTGATGCCTTTGGGAATTGAGACATCAGAATCACGACCACGTGTTACTTTATGCAAGGTATCTTTACCTGAATAATACATCGCACTGGCAATAGACATCGGTGAAGGCAAAAAGGCTTGCACTTGGTCTGCTCGAAAGCCATTTCTTTTAAGCCATAAAGCTAAATTCAGCATATCCTTATCTTCAGTTCCTGGATGTGCGGCAATAAAGTAAGGAATCAAGTATTGCTCTTTTCCGGCTTCTTTGGAATACTTTTCGAACATTTTTTTAAAGGCATCATAAGTTCCCATGCCTGGTTTCATCATTTTATTTAAAGGGGCATCTTCGGTGTGCTCTGGCGCAATTTTCAAATAACCACCCACATGATGTGTGACAAGCTCTTTTACATATTCGGGAGATTTTACGGCTAAGTCATAGCGTAAACCAGAAGCAATAAAAACCTTCTTAATGCCTTTTAAAGCGCGCGCACGTTTATATAATTTTATTAGAGGTGTGTGGTTGGTGTCTAGGTTGTCACAAATCCCCGGAAAAACACAAGAAGGCTTACGGCAAGCTTCTTCTATTTTTTCATCCTTACAAGCTAAACGATACATATTGGCAGTTGGCCCACCTAAATCAGATATATTTCCTCTAAAAGTAGGTGATATATCACGAATGGCTTCTATTTCTTTGATAATCGAATCTTCTGAGCGACTTTGAATAATTCGCCCCTCATGTTCTGTAATCGAGCAAAAAGAGCAGCCGCCAAAGCAACCACGCATAATATTAACGGAATGCTCAATCATTTCAAAGGCAGGAATATTAGCTTTTCCATACTGCGTATGCGGTAAGCGTGAATACGATAAACCAAATACTCCATCCATTTCACTAGTTGTCAGCGGAATGGGGGGAGGATTAATCCATAACAGCCGCTGCATATGCTTCTGCAACAAAGGCCTTGCATTACCTGGGTTAGTCTCACCATGCATCACCCGCGACGCATGTGCGTACTGTACGGGATCATCTTTAACAGTATCGTAATCTGGTAATCGAATAATTGTTTTTAGGCGCTGGTCATTACTAATTTTAGAGCTTTCAATCTCCGTAGTTTTACGCCCTTCTTCTGCTTTGCTCGCACAAGCTGAA
This sequence comes from Bathymodiolus brooksi methanotrophic gill symbiont, assembly GCA_020996635.1. Taxonomy (GTDB): domain Bacteria; phylum Pseudomonadota; class Gammaproteobacteria; order Methylococcales; family Methylomonadaceae; genus Methyloprofundus. The sequence continues at coordinate 9,786 of JAJJBE010000145.1, read as the reverse complement.
TCCTCTTCCATTTGATAGGGATTTTTAGGCTTGATAACAAGCCCCGGTTTATCAATATCTGATGAATCTTTAATCGCCCAATCAAAAGGCACTTGTTTTACAAAATGTACGGTTCCGCGTATGCCTTTTAAGTCAGTCACTAATTCATTTGCAGCTAAGCAATGTGCTATCTCGACAATTTGCCTTTCTGCATTCCCATAAACTAATAAGTCAGCTTTAGAATCCAATAATACTGATTTTCTAACCTTATCTGACCAATAATCATAGTGTGCTATACGTCGTAAACTGGCTTCAATACCACCAATAATAATAGGCACTTCTTTATATGCCTCACGGCAGCGATGTGAATAGACATTAACCGCTCTATGGAATCCATATTGCCACCGGTTACTCCAAAAAAGAGATTAGGCTTTCCTAGGCGCTTAAAATCATCCGCACTTTTCCAATCAGGTTGAGAGATGATACCCACTCGAAAACCTTGAGCTTCTAATACACGCCCGATCACTGCCATACCGAAACTTGGGTGATCAACATAAGCATCCCCAGTTACTAAAATCACATCACAGCTATCCCAACCTAATGCCTCCATTTCTTCCATCGACATAGGAAGCTCCTTTGCCGATCCAAAACGTTGTGCCCAATATTTTCGGTATGAAAAAATATGCTTGGCATCTAAAATATTCATGATTTGATAACTCTTTTTAATACACTACTATTATTTCTTTTTAAATCTTTTATAAAATTTAAAAATTCAATCTGATATTGTTCATCAAGCTGTTTAGCTCTTGTTCTTAAGGCTTTCATAGAAAAATCAGGATGTCCTTCTGCAAAAGCTAAAGCAATGATATTACCTCGTCCACGCACCGGTAAAAATAATATTTTCCACTCAAAAACCGTACCCATTTCCCATGCAATTTGCTGAAACAATTCTTTATCATTACCCCATAAATTAATTACCAACATGCCTTTATTCGATAATAAGATTTTGCAGGCAGAAAATAAATTAGACCCCTGCATGGTATCCGCCATACCGACATCATCAAAAGCATCGATTATAATTAAGTCATGCTGTTCAGAGTTTAGCCTACTTTGCTGTTTGATATATTCTGCGCCATCACCTACTTTTATTTTAAGGCGAGGCTCTAAAGGCAGCTGAAAAAATCGCCTGGCAACTTTTATGATTGCCTGACGAAATTCTATGGTTTTTATTTGGCAATTGGGGAATTGATACAATAAATATTTGGTTAATAAGCCACCACCTAAGCCTATCATCAAAACATCATCGGGTTGCTCTTTAAAAAGTAACCAGCTCATCATTGCCTTTGCATAAGCGGAGTGCAATAGCTGAGGCTCTGCTATGAACATGCTACTTTGTCGTGGACTTGTACCAAAATATAAAGAACGCACGCCGTCGGTAGTTTCTACAATTTCAATAAGGCCTTGCTCATCAAATTCTTGGTGAACGAGTTGGCCATCATATTTTTGCATGCTAACGGGACTTTTGAAGGGATGAAAAATACATTCTCGTAGGATGGGCACGTCGTACCTCCTTTGCCCATCCTACGTAAAACTAAGACTCTTAAATATCTAAAACAAAATCATCAAACGGGTTATGTAAAACAATTGTTTCATTACGATCAGGGCCTGTTGATAAAATTGAAACTTCCACACCAACCAACTCTTCAAGTCGACGTATATAAGCTAAAGCATTTTCAGGTAAATCAGCAATCTCGATGACACCTGCAGTCGGCTCTTTCCAGCCTTCCATATATTCATAGACTGGCACACAGGCTTCATATTTTTCAGCACCTAAAGGAGCAGCCGCTATTTCTTTACCATCAATTTTATAAGCAATACATATTCCAATTTTATCTAAGCCATCTAAAACATCGAGTTTAGTAAGGCACATACCGCTAAGTGAATTCATTTGTGCTGATTTGCGCATAGAAACCGCATCAAACCAACCGGTACGACGTTTTCTACCCGTTGTTGCACCAAACTCATGACCTTTTTCACCTAAATGTTGACCATAATCATCATCTAATTCAGTAGGAAAAGGGCCATTTCCAACACGTGTTGAGTAAGCTTTAGTAATACCTAAAACGTAATCTATATCTAAAGGTCCGACACCCGTGCCTGTCGCCGCACTGCCTGCCGTAGTATTAGATGAGGTAACAAATGGGTAAGTACCATGATCTATATCTAATAAAGCACCCTGAGCACCTTCAAAAAGTATACTTTCATCATTTTCTTGGTAGGCATGTAATTTTTCTGCGACATCAATTAACATCGGCTTAATTTGTTCTGCTAGCTCTAAAGCATCCGCAAGCATTTTCTCGTAATTAACTGGCTCAACTTTATAATATTCAGTCAGCATAAAATTATGAAAATCAGTGAGTTCTTTTAACTTTTCTGCAAATAATTCTGGGTTTAATAAGTCGGCAGCTCTTACACCACGACGAGCGACTTTATCTTCATAAGCTGGGCCAATTCCACGTCCTGTTGTACCAATTGCTTTCGCACCTTTAGCAATTTCTCTTGCTTGGTCAATTGCAACATGAATCGGTAAGATTAATGCACAAGCTTCACTAATTAATAAATGTGAACGAACAGGAATACCCGCTTCTTCAAGAATTTTAATTTCTTTTAATAAAGCTTCAGGTGATAAGACCACACCATTCCCAATAAGGCATTGCACATCTTCACGTAATGCACCTGATGGAACTAAATGTAATACCGTTTTTTTACCATCGATGACTAATGTATGCCCTGCATTATGCCCGCCTTGAAAACGTACAACTGCAGCTGCTTGATCGGTTAATAAATCAACTAACTTACCCTTACCTTCATCGCCCCATTGCGTACCGATGACTACAACATTTTTACCCATAACAACTTCCGATTAATTTAATGGGACAAGAACCCAGTTCTCATCAATTTTTTCTAATTTTTGGTTACATGCTAATTGCTTAGCTGCGTCTTGTTGCCCTGATAATTCTTTAATTACAATGCAACCTGTCGCGCGTAATTCACGAACTTTCACATCTAATGACGAGTCACCTTTGGCAATAGGCGCTAATATTTTATTAACTGCTTCGTCAGAGGCTTTAGTTTTACTTAATCTTGCCAGTACTTTTAAATCAGCACTAAATCCAGTTGCAGGTCTTGCTGAGCCAAAAATCTGCCCGATATTATCATACCGGCCACCACGTGCTATTTCTTTACCCACTTGTGGAACAAATGCCGAAAAGACTATCCCTGTGTGATAGTGATAACCTCGCAACTCTGCTAAATCAAAACTAATCGTTAACTGTGGGTAGTTACTCTGTAAAACATCTGCTAAACCTTGTAGTTCAGTTAATGCACTTTTAATATCACCACTCACTGCCGATAATAATTGCAATGCACGCTTAAGAACAGTGCTATCCCCATTTAACTTCGGCAATTCTAAAAATATTTTATAAAGTTCAGGTTTAAGCTGATAGCTATCTAATAAAACCTCTAACTCAACGTTCGATTTACATTGCAGTACATTAAATAATTCAATTTCTTGCTCTGCAGTCAAACCTGCTTGCTCTACTAGTCCGCGATAAATACCGACATGTCCAATATCAAGATGTACATTTTGTAAGCCAGCTTGAGCTAAGATTTCCAGCATTAGTTGCACAACTTCTGTATCACTATCTATTCCAGTATGGCCAAATAGTTCCGCGCCTATTTGCATAGGAATTCTAGTTTTATCTAATGAATTCCCGCGTGTGTGCATTGTTGTGCCTACATAACACAAGCGTGAAGATTGTTGATGACTCAGGCTATGCGCATCAATCCGTGCAACTTGTGGTGTCATATCAGCACGAATACCTAGCATTTCACCGCTTAATTGATCTGTTATTTTAAATGTTTGTAAATTTAAATCATGCCCAGACCCTGTTAACAGTGAATCAACATAATCAATAAAAGGGGGATTTACTTTTTCATAGCCCCAGCACTCAAATACATCCAATAATTGGCGGCGGATTTTTTCTAAGTGTTTTGCATCTTCAGGAAGTACTTCTTCAACACCTTCAGGCAATAACCACGGATCTCTATGCAACATTTTTTTATCCAATACACACAAAAAACGCTCTACCAAGGCAGAGCGTTTCTTTTGTTAAACACAGGTGAATTTATAACAGACACCTTTATTAATTTTAACTTAAGCTTAGTCTATTTTGCTTTTTTAAAGTATTTAAAAAATTCAGAGTTTGGCTCTGTCACCATGATATTTGATGAATTTTCAAACGATTTTTTGTAAGCACTCATACTACGATAAAAAGCATAGAACTCAATATCAGCACCATACGATTTTGCATAAATATCAGCAGCTTTAGCATCACCCGAACCTTTTTCAATTTCAGCATCTCGGTAAGCATCCGCTAAAATAATTTCTTTTTGCTTATCTGCATCCGCACGAACTCTTTCTGCTGCTTCCGATCCTTGAGATCTGAATTCACGTGCAACTCGTGCTCGCTCAGCTTCCATTCGACGGTAAACTGATTGGCTGACTTCACTTGGCAAATCAATACGTTTTACTTGTACATCGACAATTTCAATACCTAAATTAGCTGCATCCTTACGTGTTGAAGCAATCAATGCTTTTTGTACCACGTTACGATCTGTAGAAACTAATTGTTTAATATCTCGTTTACTAAACTCACTACGAAAAGCATCTTTAATAATTTGATCTAAACGTATATTTGCTTGGTAAACATCCCCAGCAACGGCAGTATAAAAAACTCTTACATCGCCGATACGCCATTTTACAAATGAATCAACAATAACGTTTTTCTTTTCTGATGTTAAAAAACGTTCCGGTGAAGAATCTAGCGTTAAAATACGTGCATCAAATTTCTTAATATTATTGATGAAAGGTAATTTAAAATGCAAACCCGGTGAATAATCAAATTTAACAATTTCCCCTAATTTAAATTTAATCGCCTTTTCAGTCTCTGACACAGTAAATGTACTCATCATTAAAACAGTGAATACCGCACCAATGCCGACTAATATTTTATTTTGTGACATGTTAGCGCCCTCTCTCTACACGCCCACGACTAGAGCGTGGTTGATTAATACTACGGCTTGGCGCTGATTTTGTAGTCGACGTATACTTATTCGACTGTTGCTGCACCGCACGATTTGATGATTTATCCACTAATTTATCTAGTGGTAAGTACATCATATTGTTAGATCCTTTCACGTCAACTAACACAGTATCCGTACCACTCATAACAGCTTCTATCGTATCTAAATAAATACGTTTACGCGTTACTTCCGGTGCTTTTTTATACTCTTTTAGAATTTGTGAAAATCGACTCACATCCCCTTCTGCTGCAGAGATAATACGAGATTTATAACCTTCTGCTTCTTGCGTAAGCCTTGCTGCAGCACCACGCGCTTTAGGTACAACCTCATTTGCATAGGCTTCTGCTTCATTAATCAAACGCTGTTTATCTTCACGCGCTTTAATGGCATCTTCAAAGGCACTTTGAACTTGCTCAGGCGGCTGTGCATCTTGTAAATTAACGCTGGTGATTAAAATACCTGAATCATAAGAATCCATCACCTTTTGAATCTCAACTTCAATATCCGCAACAATTTGACTACGACCTTCTGTTAAAATGAAATCCATCGTATTCGCACCGATTACACCACGCTCTGAGCTCTCTGTAACCTGCTTTAATGTCGCTGTTTGATTCTTAATATTAAATAAATATTTTTTAGCATCATTCACTTGATATTGAATCGCTAAACGAATATCAACAATATTTTCATCTTTAGTCAGCATCAACGCTTCTTTAGGGACTGAGCCTTTACCTCGTTGACGACTTCCACCAGAGCGATAACCCACTTCTAGGAATCGTTGTTGAGAGATATTAATTAATTCTACTTTTTCAATCGGCGAAGGAAAATGCCAATTTAAACCGGGCTGAGTGGTTGCAACATATTCGCCAAAACGCATTTCAACACCACGATTTCCCTCATCAACAATGTAAAACCCACTTGCTGACCAAAGCGCAACCGCACCAATCGCTAAAAAACCTAAGCCTTTTAATGAAGGTGCTGAACCACCGTTGTTATCACCGCTATTCTTACCGCCACCAAAAAGACCGCCTAATTTATTTTGCAGTGAGCGCATCGCTTCATCTAAGTCAGGAGGAGTATTTTCTGTATCACGCCCACTCCAAGGATCTTTTTTCTTATCACCGCCTGGTTCATTCCAAGACATTAGTTAACTCCAATTTTTTACCACAACATTGATAATCTTTACCCACCAATTACATCAGCGAGCATTAATTTATTAATTATCCTAAAAAACACTACTTAATACAATCTTTGTCAGTCAATTTCTTTAAAAGAAACATCACTTAAAATTCCTAAGTTCTGCTGATCTATGTTTACCACTAAATCCCAACCCCCTTCTTCGGTATATTCTTCCTTAATTATATTAGCCATTGAAAATAGCTGCGACCTAAGTCCACCTTGCAATGGAGATAGTCGACAAGAAATTTTAATGCAATTGGTAGAGAATAACTCCGTTAGTACATCTGCTAACAAGTCTAAACCTAGCTTTTTTTCTGCTGAAATCCACACTCTTATAGGTATGCCGTCTTCATCTCTATCAACCCGTGGCGAGAAATTATCTAATAAATCAATTTTATTAAACACTTCTAACTGCCGATTATCCCCTGCACCAATTTCTTTGAGTACTCGATTGACTTCCTGAATTGTTTCATTACGGTACTCATCATTAACATCAATAATATGCATTAATAAGTCTGACTCGATTGCTTCCTGCAAAGTTGACTTAAATGCCTCAACTAATTCATGCGGTAAATGCCTAATAAAACCGACCGTATCTGCTAGCACTACTTTTGTACCAGAAACGAGTTTAAACTCTCTTAGTGTGGGGTCTAGCGTAGCAAACAACTGGTCAGCCGCATAAATATCTGCACCTGTTAAGCTATTAAATAGAGTTGATTTCCCCGCATTGGTATAACCTACCAAAGAAATACTAGGCGTTTCTGAGCGTTTCCGACGAGCCCGCCCTTGATGCCGCTGTTTAACGACCGTTGCCAAGCGGTTTTGAACCAATTTGATGCGCTGCCCAACTTGACGACGATCTGACTCTAGCTGAGTTTCACCCGTACCACGCATTCCTATACCGCCTTTTTGGCGATCTAAATGCGACCAACCTCCAGTAAGGCGAGAGGACAGGTGATTTAATTGTGCAAGTTCAACTTGTAACTTGCCATCATAACTTTTTGCTCGTAGCGCAAAGATATCTAAAATCAAGCCATTGCGGTCAACCACACGAAACTCTAATTCAGCTTCTAAATTACGCTCTTGGCTTGGCGTAAGCACATGATTAAACAAAACTAAATCAGCTTCTGTTTCTGCTATAACTGCCTTTAATTCTTCTAATTTACCTGAACCTATAAAATAGCGAGGGTCTGGGGAATTTCTTGAGCCTGTTAAGACATGCACAACTTCAGCGCCTGCTGATTTTGCTAGTTCTTTTAACTCATTTAAATCTTCTTGTCCGTGATAGAGATTTATATGCACTAAAACAGCACGCTCTCCAGATTCTGGGCGATCAAACAAAATAAATCTCCCTTATAGTTTTTTTAAACTTACTCAAATTCATTCTCTTTAACTGAAATATTGATTGGTTTCCCAGGTACTATTGTCGATACAGCATGTTTATAAACCATTTGTACCATAGTATTTTTTAGCATAATGACGTATTGATCAAAAGAATCAATTCGCCCTTGTAATTTAATTCCATTAACTAAAAAAATTGAAACCGGAGTATGCTCTTTTCTTAATGTATTTAAGAAAGTATCTTGCAAATTTTGATTTTTCGACATCCCTTCTCTCCTTATTTATTATTATCATTTACAAGATATAGGGGCGCACTGTTAAAAAACAAGCAAATGAATGGCTAATCATTGCTTAAATTTTTTATTTGCTGACTTGCTGCAATAAAAGCCCCCAAAACACCGAGCAATGTAGATAGCATAATAAATAAAATCGTTTCATTTAAAGCCATAAAACGTAATTGATACTCACTATGATAGAGTGCCAGCAATTGCTCCACAGGAGACTCTAACAACAATACAATACTAGTAACAATAAGCCACGCTAAAATACCTGCAAGACTTCCATACCAAAAACCTGTGTACAAAAATGGTCGATAAATATAAGCATTACTCGCACCCACTAGCTTTTCTATCATAATTTCATCGCGCCGTGTCTGTAGCTCAAGCCGAATACTATTGCCCGTTATCAAAATGACCGCAATAATTAACAATACAGTAACCGCACGAATAAAATTACGCGCTATTTGCATCATGGCTTGCAACCTTGAAACCCACTGCATATCCATTTGCGCAAATTCAACGGCAGAATGAGCTTCTAACATTTTAAGCCATGATGAAAAATCATTATTCATCGCTATTTCAGCCACAGGAAAAACCTGTATTACTCGTGGTAGTGGGTTGTGTGTTAAAGCATTTAAAGCGCCACCAAAGCCACTGTACGCTTGAAACTCATCCAATGCCTGCTGCTTTGAAATGTAGTGAACTTTATCAATTTGGGCTTTATTTTTTAATTGTCCCGCTAAAAGCATTGCCTCTTCATCTGTCACATGATCATGTAAGAATAACGAAATCTGTCGCCCCATTTGCACATCATCAAAAACTTGCTGACTATTATTCAATATGACATAAAACCCGCCAGCTAATGACATGGCGATGGCAATAACAAGTATCGTCATTGCTGATGAAGCAGGCGTTTTCCATAATCGTTTGGCACTACTAAATAAAGCAAAATAATGCGTCATCAAGATAGTAAATAAAATCCCCTTCCGCTCTCTTAATACTTTCGGGGGTTTACTCAATGCTTCACGATGATGCCGCTTTATTTTATGTTTTTTAGAGGGTCTCATAGGCCTCTTTCAACATCCGCCCATGATTTAATTGCAATACTTTATGTTTTGTCTGTGCAACAATCCCAGCCTCATGAGTTGCGATCAATATACTCACACCAACCTGTTGAAATTGCTCAAATAAATTCATAATTTCAATGGATAGTTCAGGGGTTAAATTTCCCGTTGGTTCATCAGCCAAAATTAAAGCTGGTTTATTAACAACGGCTCTGGCGATTCCAACTCGTTGCTGCTCTCTACCTGATAAGGCTAATGGATATTTTTTTTCCTTTCCTAACAAGCCTACTTTATCAAGTGCCGCACGCACGAGCCTTGCAAGATCATAATGCCCAACCCCAGAAACCAATAAAGGCAAAGCAACATTGTCAAACACTGTTCGGTCAGCCAACAACTTATAATCTTGAAATATTAAACCCATTTTTCTACGCAAAGCAGGAATATCTCCTTCTCGTAAACGACATAAGTTCTGTCCATCAAAGAGCATCTGACCTCTTGAACAGCGCTCCATAAGAGCAACCAACCTTAATACTGTACTTTTTCCTGCACCTGAATGCCCTGTTAAAAAGGCAATTTCACATTTATTTAAATGAAAACTCACATCAATCAACGCATTATTCGCTGTATAACGTTTGAAGACATGATTATACCCAAACGAAATCAAGATGCAGAGCTTAACACCTGAAAATTATCGTTAATTCTTTCGTTTAAAGAGTCGGCAATACTAGGTAATGTCCGATCAAAAAAATGATTTATTTGATGTCGAAATTCCTTAGCCGTTGCAAAATATTTATTATTCC
>JAJJBE010000092.1 GCA_020996635.1 Bathymodiolus brooksi methanotrophic gill symbiont | reverse complement strand
CAGTTCGTCCTGCGTCCAACTCAACTACGCAAAAAACACTGCTTCGTTAAGTCTACCTCAAATGACTTGACCGCTGTCGGGATAACTACTTGCCTCCCGAGCGAACTGACCAGTTCACTTCGGATTGGCGAATTTCCCTGTCGCCTACTGCGGACTAAAAATCATCACTTCGCTGCGCTCCGTTTCACGAACCTGGCTCCAATCTAAATCTGGCTGCTGAGCATTTGAATTTTTATTTTCCATAAATCCTATTTCTTAACTAAGTTGAAACTTGAAAAGATTTCATATTACTTTAAAAGCAATAAAAAAAGGAGGTAAAAACCTCCTTTTTCTAGCTAGCTATAGATAATCGACTAGTCTTCCATTGCAGCAATACCAGCTGCCATTTCATCATGCGACTGTTTTGCTTTAAATTCTTGCCATAAAGCTTTTTCATTCCTCATACTTGTTTTTACTGCTTGCTCTACGGCGACTCTAGTCTTAGCTTCATCTAAACCAACCAAAATATACTGTCGTCCTTCAGGCCCAATACGAGATTTAAAGGTTTTTGCATTTGCTAGTGTTTGACTCGAAATAGTTTTAATTGTACTGCTTGCTGCAGCATCAATCGTTTCAGAGCTTCCCATTCCTGTTGTTCCAATATAATTTTTCACCATTTTTGAAACTTTTACTCTAAATTGCTCTGCTAAATTAGCTAAAGCATCCGCTTTTGCTCGATTTTTCATAAAAGCAACACCCGCAGCTGATTTCTCAGAAACACCCGTTGCTTGCACTTCTAAACCTGGGATAGGTTCATCATAAATCCAACCAGGAGCCGCTTGCTGATTAGGAAAAACACAGTCCGCTACAGGTACTGGAGCAGGAGCCTGTTTAACATTGTCTGCACATGCTGTTAAACCTACAGCTAATATTACAAAAGTAGGTTTTATTAATTTCATGAGTATTCCTTTTCTAAAAATAAAAAATGTAACTGAGTTAATTAAGATTGATATTTTGCCATTCTTCTAGCAACCCGTTGAATATAATCTTTTGTTTCATCATGCGGTAAATGCTTACGCAAATGCCTATAAACATCTCGAGGTGAAAGCTGATTAATTTTTTTAGCTGCCTTATTTATATTATAAGAGCCTATAAAACTTTTAGCTACATTTCCCGCACCCGTATTATAAGCAGCAATCGCACAAAATAACCGGCTGGTTCTATCATCGATTTTTCTTAAATAACGGTGATATAAAATATGCAAATAAGCGCCACCAATCTCTATATTTTTATTGCCATTATAAAGATAAGAAGGCGCAAGAACCTTTGCTTTTCCAAATAAATACTGAGTTGCATCCTTCCCTGCACTCATTGGCACGATCTGCATTAGACCATAAGCAGGTACATGTGATTTTGCTCTTGGGTTAAAATTACTCTCTGTTTCCATGACTGCATAAACTAAAGAAATGGGAATATTCTCCTTTTTTGCTATTTCCAAAACTCGGCTTGAATATCTTCCCGCTTTATTTGAGAGTTTTGCAGGAATTTTAAAACTCAATTTAACCACTTTTTTACCATTAACGCTTCTTGAATCAACCTTTGCTGAACCTGTCATTTCTATCGCTAATTTTTCTATCACTAGATCGTCAGCCGTTTTTAAACTTTCAAGCAAAGGCTCCATAATTTTTTCTGTCTTTGAAAGCTCCGCTGTTTTTACCACTGTTGTATGTTTTTTTAAGGCCTTTTCTACTTTTTGCGCAACAACATCATTCTCAAAAGCTTGTTTCTCCGTCGTTGCAAACAAAGCCTTAACACTTTCTTTCGCCTGCTTTACAGCCTTTTTAGTTGAAGTTTTTTTATCAACTAAAATTTCTATCTCAACTTCACCTGTTTTAAAATTGACTGACTCACGAATTTGGCCATTTTTTGAATAATTGCCCCAAATTTCTTTATGACTTTCCTTGTAATCACCCCATTGCTTAGTCATTTTTTGGCTATATTTTTTAGACTCCTCCACATAAGTATTTTGGAAGTCTTTAAATCCAGCCTCTAATTCTAATTTGTACTGCTCAAATTCTTGCTGTGTTTTTTCCTGATAATTAGAAGCCGTTTTCTGTTCTTGCGCTTTAAAGTCAGAAAAATCATTTGCAATAATAGTAGGTGAAGCAATAACAGCCAATAACAAAGGTACTATTTTTTTATTCATTTTACTCATCTTCCAAAAGCTACCCACATATATAATTTTTGTGTCGCATAATCATTCCATACTGCTACTACTTTAGCTTTAACTTGCACACTATCTTTAGCCGTAGTAATCACTGATAAGGACGTCATTGAAGTGCGTCCGGAATAACTATCGTTATGCACTTCCACTACTTGTTTTACAACCGCATCTTGAGCAACCCCTACCCCATTTTGGGCAACCGATAACTCAGCTAGTGCTGAGTTAAATAATATTTCCCGCGTTTTTTCAGGCCTAATATGTTTTGTCATATTAACAACAATCCCATTTTCAGGCTTAATATTGATCCAACATGGACGACCATTTGATTCTATAACATTTGCCGTGCAATTTACTTTTTCAGTTTGACCTGAAGTAGCACACGCACTCAATAGCCCAAGCAAAGAAACACTCAATAAGATCAATCCAGTTTTTATTTTATACATTTATTCCTTTGCCTTTATCTAGCGGTTGTATAGGTTAACATTGACTCAGATATTAACGCATTTTTTTCTTTATGTAACCCTAATCCTCTGACCAACCTGACTGTTTGTACAACTCGGCCTTTACTCCCGTCAATCACATAATAACCCTTATCATATCTGTAATTTGGCAATTTCTTTATTTTTTGAGCTGATGCCATTAATTGCAAATGCTCTACTCCATGTGGCGGAATAACATCAAAAGAAGCAATTTCAACATAGTGATTTGCCTGTTCAGGAGAAATATAACGGATAAACTTCTCATTCCCATCGCCTTCATTCAGCTCTAATAGATAAGAAAGTGCATCATCAGTCTGAGTAATATGCCCAATAATATAGTAATATCCAGGTTTGTTTAGGCGAACAAATAATTTAATACGTTCGCCTATTTTATAATATAAAGAATCCGTCCCATCTTGTGTTTTTAATTCTGCACGAAATTCATTATTTAAACTCACATTACTATGAAATACCGTCTCAAACTCAAGCGCATCTGGTTTAGACCTAAAAGAATGATGAGCTGCCTTTGCAATAACAATACTATTTCTATTGATAACTTTATAATTTAAATCAATCAACTGATAACTTAAAAATATATCACCATTCTCTAAAATTTCATACTCACCTTGCATGGTATATTTACCAGCATGTTTAACACTCACTGTATCTAAATAAGCGGAAACATATTCTTTAATTGCATACGCAAAAGGTGTTACCTCTTTAGTATTTTTGACATGAGCAGCTTGTACAAAAATACTTTCAGCAGAAATATTCTTAATTAATACCTTTGCAGCAAATCCTAAAGAACTCGCTTTTTTTTCTAACTGCTTTAACTCCTCTTTAAGCTTAGAAACACTAACATTGAAGCTTTCCTCTTTAGTGTAAGCACCTAATGCATTCGCTACGATCTGCTTTTTATCATATTGTAAAATCAACCCAAGTAACTCATCAATCACACGATACCGTTGACTTGCCGGTTTTAATGTTTCTAATATACCTAGTGCTTTTGTTATTTGACTACTGAGTCTGTCTAAGTCACGCACGTATATAGGTAAAGAACTTTTACTATCGATCCACACTAAAAATTTCTCATTATTTTGCGCGCTATTCAGGCGTTGATAGTGTGCCCCCATAATTGGCAATTCTGATTGCGTATTAACTTTAACAACACTGCCGCAATCACCAAAATCATTAGTACAAAGCTTAACTAATTTAAGTACATTAATTTGAATACTACTAACTAAATTTTCTAAAGCATCACGCCGTGCCTCATTAACTGTTGCACCATACCCTATCTCTTTAATTTTTACATACGGTTGGTATTTTTCTACCGGTATTACAGTATTATTTTGTGAAATAAGCTGAGGGCGATTTTCTTGATTGGTTTGTTCAATGCCTGTTTCTAGCTCAACAAATGCAGTTTGTTCTCGTTGTCTATCATAAGTAACCGCTGTTTTTTTAGAAAAATCTTCTGTTTTGACTGAGCTATCTGTAGGTGTTGATGCACAAGCAAACAACAAAAAAGGAAGAATAGCAATATAAAGGATGCGCTTCAAAAGCAGCTGCATAACATTCAAATCCGTTAATCTATTTAAGGGTTTAGATTATATCTAGACTAGAGTTTTTAAAAAGCTGAGTTTAAATGCTACGGAAAAACCTAGTTATCTAACCACTCATAAATCTCAGTTAACGCAGGATCACATTTACTACACGTTGTACCGCACGCCCCACCCATGTCTAATTTTTTAACTTTACCCTTCGCAATCCATTTAGCAAGCATGCCACGTAATGCATCCGCTTCCACATCAAAATGATTAGCCATTTCCGCTAGTGTTAATCGGTGTTGCTGTTTTAAATAATCACGTAATTCAGCTAAGATCATACAGCCTCCAATGGGTTAGTTTTTCTCCCTGAAAACCACAAAGCCAAAATAACCAATGCAAATGCACTCAATAAACCCACGATCCAATAAAGTGACGACTCTGGATGCCGACTAAAAGTACCCGCTTGATAAAAAATAGTGGCAGTCATATAAGCAATACCCGTAGTCCAAAGCACCACAAAGACTGTCCATTTTGTTCCTGTTTCACGTTGAATGGCTGCCGTTGCGGCAACACACGGTGCATATAATAAAATAAACAACAAATAAGCAAATGCCCCTACTTTGCCATCAAACCTTGCTTGCATTTCTCCAAAAGTTCCACTACTCACTTCTTGCTCATCAGCAGCGGCAGCTAAATTTGTTACATCCCCAATATTCAAACCTAATGGGTCTAAAAGATTATCAGCAAGGTCCGCAAAATTTTCAGGAATAGTCATCACAGCAGCTAATAAAGAAGTTTTAAGATCAAATAACTCTTCTTCCTGTTCAACGCCTTCTAGTGAAAGCTGGGTATATAGTGCGTCCAAAGTACCAACTACCGCTTCTTTGGCTAAAACACCCGTAAAAATACCGACTGTCGCAGGCCAGTTTTCTTCCCTAATACCCATCGGCTCAAATGCAGGAACTAAAGCTCGGCCAATTTCACTGAGCACTGATTTCTGCGTATTTTCTTTACCAAAACTACCGTCAATGCCTAAAGAATTCAGAAAATTAAGCACTAATACCATCGGCACAATCACTTTTCCTGCATTCACTAAAAAACTTTTTAAGCGATCCCATGTACGGATAGCAATACTTTGCAAAGTGGGCAAATGATAATTAGGTAGCTCCATAATAAAGGGCGTTCCTGTGCCTTTAAAAACAGTATGGCGCATAATTAACCCTGTTAATACTGCCACAATAATACCGATAATATACAAGGCAAAAACAATATTTTGCCCACCAATAGGGAAAAATGCTGCAGCGAATAAAGCATAAACAGGTAGTCTCGCGCCACAGGACATAAATGGATTCATAATATTGGTTAAAATCCTATCACGCCGACTTTCTAATGTGCGTGTTGCCATAATCGCGGGCACGTTACAACCAAAACCGACAATCATTGGTACAAACGACTTTCCCGGTAAACCGATCATACGCATAAAGCGATCAACCACAAAAGCCGCACGCGCCATATAACCAGAATCTTCTAATATAGATAACACTAAAAACAAAAAACCAATAATGGGAATAAAAGTCGCAACAACTTGTACCCCACCACCTGCGCCCTGTGCCAATAAAACAACCAACCATTCAGGTAACGATAAAGCACTCAATATAACAGCCAGACCATCAACAAAAATTGCTTGTGCCGTTTGATCAAAAAAATCAATAAATGCACTGCCGATATTGATGGTAATCATAAACATCAAATACATAATCAATAAAAAGATGGGAATACCTAAATAACGATTTAATACCCAATCATCAATTTTATTCGTTGCACCTCGGCTGATTTCATGTTTTTTATTAACACACGACTGGCTAATCTCATGCACTAAACCATAACGTGCATCGGCAGCCAAAATATCCACCTCTTCGCCCGCCATTTCCTCAATACTAAGTTCTAACTCCTCAGCTAATTGCTGCAATTCACTGCCGGCTATTTTTTGCGCCAGTGTGTCTCGTTCTAATAAACGAATTGCTAACCAACGTAGATCACAATTATTTTGCTTTGCTTGTTGCTCTAAGGATAAAGATAAAACCGTGATCGCATGTTCTATTTCTGTATGGTATTCAATATCTAATGCAGGAATAACTTGCGCCACACGGGCTAAATTGATTTGTTCTTTTAATGATTTAATACCCTGTCGTGTCGATGCCGAAATAGCGACCACAGGACATTCTAAAAATAGGGATAGTTGCTTAACACCAATTTCTAAACCACGCTGCTTAACAACATCCATCATATTAAGCACAACAATCATTGGAACGCGCATTTCAATTAACTGAGAAGTTAAATACAAATTACGCTCAATATTCGAAGCATCAATAATGTTAATCACTAAATCGGATTCTTTCGCTGCCACAAAATCTCTAGCAACTTGCTCATCTAAAGAAACTTCACTGTCTGACTCTAAAGAATAAGTGCCAGGTAAATCAACCACAGAAATCTGCACGCCACCCTGCTTATATTCACCCGTTTTCTTTTCTACTGTTACGCCCGGCCAGTTGCCTACATGCTGTCGCGCACCTGTTAAAGCATTAAATAATGTCGTTTTCCCACAGTTGGGGTTACCAACAACAGCAACAGTAAAATCAGCCTTCATAAAACCTTCTCTATACTTAAAATATCAGCCTCATCTTTACGCAAGGTTAAAGAAAAACCACGCAAAGTAATCTCAATCGGGTCACCTAAAGGTGCAAAACGTACAATAGAAAATTCAGTTCCTGGTGTTAAGCCCATGGCTAACAATCGCTTACGATAAACTCGACCTTGTTTACTAAAACCAAAAACACGCCCTTTATCGCCTACTTTTAAGTCTTTTATACTGATATTCAATTCCAAACCCCAAGCCATCTAATTGATAATCATTCTCATTTAATATGAAAATATACCATATCTCACCGCTTTTTTCAGGGAAATTAACTAATTGATAGGATGTACTGCCCTTGGGAAGCGCATCACACTCAGCTATGCTCATAAGGTGCGCTTAGTTCCTCAGCACTGGCAAAACGTTACTACAAAATGATACAAAGCGACCAAATAAAATCATGAACATAGTAATCCACTGGGAGCAATGGCAGCCAACCCTGAATGGGCAAGCTGCCCATTTTCCCAGGTAAAGTATATCTACTGTTCCTAAACGCCACCCTTTATAATAGCTTTTTTATTTTATTTTACACCACTTGCTTCACCTATGCTTCCTTACTTAGACCCGCACCAACCCAACCAAGAATTCCCCCCGTTAAGTGAAGCATTCACTGATCCTGATGGTTTGTTGGCCGCAGGTGGCTGCCTTTCTGTTCAGCGGCTAATTAATGCCTATGCTAACGGTATTTTTCCTTGGTATAGCGAAGAAGATCCTCTCCTTTGGTGGTCCCCCGACCCACGTTTAGTGATCTTTCCCGATCAACTGCACATTTCTAAAAGCCTACAAAAAACCATTCGCAAGCAACGCTTTCATATCAGTTACGACAAAGCCTTTATTGATGTTATTGCTGCTTGCTCTAACCCCCGTGCTGATGAAGCAGGCACTTGGTTAAGCCCAGAAATGCAAATAGCTTATACTGAACTACATCAACAAGGATATGCTCACTCTATAGAAGTATGGTCAGATAATAAATTAGTTGGCGGCTTATACGGCGTTGCTATCGGGCAAATGTTTTTTGGTGAATCCATGTTCCACACACAAACAGATGCTTCTAAAATAGCTTTTGTCACACTCGTTCAACAACTCACGGCTTGGGGCTACCAACTTATTGACTGCCAAGTACATTCTAATCATTTAGTTAGCTTGGGAGCACAAGAAATTCCCCGCACTCATTTTATTTCCCTACTGAAACAATACCGTGAATTAGCCCCTAACAAGCAAGCGTGGCAAACATGATTTCCATTCCATTATTTTTAGATGATGCCCACCCTTGCAGCTACCTAGAAAAAAGAAATGCACAATTTGCTTATGTACACCCCGAGTTTACACTCAGCACCGACATTTATTCTGCACTAATAGAACAGGGCTTTCGTCGCAGCGGTAACTACACCTACCAAACCCAATGTGCCGATTGCAATGCCTGCATCTCTACTAAATTAAATGTACAAGACTTTAAACCTTCTCGCCAGCAACGGCGTGTTTTAAAGAAGAATACCGATGTTCAAGTTAACATCAAAGCAGCAGTATTTGATCAGCAACATTTTGAGCTATATCAACACTACCTAAGCAGTCGCCATGCCGATGGTGTCATGGGTGAATCAACAAAAGAAAACTATATGTCCTTTTTTGGCTCCCACTGGTGTGATACTTATTTTGTAGAATTCACTATTGCTGGTGAACTCGCAGGGGTTGCCGTGATAGACCACCTTAATAATGCACTCTCTGCCGTCTATACCTTTTTTGATGCTAAATTTTCATCACGTAGCCTTGGTGTCTATGCTGTTTTATGGCAAATAGAACATGCCAAATCACTGCAACTAGAAAGTCTTTATTTAGGTTATTGGGTAGAGGGCTGCCAAAAAATGTCTTATAAAACTAATTACCAACCCTTACAAGGGTTAATTGAACAACAGTGGCAAGATATTTAAACTCAATTCTGTGTATAATTTCGTAAAAATTTATACCCTTTTAAGGAACACAAATGAGCAATGTTTTTAGTTTTACCGGCGCAATCGGCAGAGATGCAGAAGTCAGATCCACACCTAACGGCCAAACCGTCCTTAGCTTTACCGTCGCTAATAATATTGGTTTTGGTGATAGGCAAAAAACACTTTGGGTGCGTGTTACCTTATGGGGAAAACGTGCTGAAGGATCATTACAAAACTACCTTAAAAAGGGACAACAAGTCTTTGTTTCTGGTGAATTATCACAAAATGAATACCAAGCACAAGACGGAACAAACCGTACAAGCTTAGAATTAAATGCCAATATCATTGACCTGTTAGGCAAACGCAACGAGCAACAACCGCCTATGCAGCAGCAACCTCAACAAAATTTTCAACAGCAATCGCAACAACAACCTGCACAGCAAGCGACACAGCAGCAAAATTATAGTGCCAATGACACTTATGATGATGTGCCGTTCTAAATGGCCTAATAAACATGCTGTAGGGCTCGTCTCACATACCCTACAGCTCTTCGAAATTACTATCCATTTCGGCAAAATCTCCTCGGTTCTCACCTCAGTGCTAAACAGCACTCAAATCATATTTTAACTCCCCTTGCAGGGTGCCCATACGCACCACTTTAACTTTCAGGCAAAAAAAAACGCCTAAAGCCACAAGGGCTAAAAGCGTCAAAGATAAACTAAATAACGAGGAGAAATTTAGTTTATGGGTACTACAAGGAGAATAAACTACTACATTTATAACTAAAACTTAGTTCTGCTGTAAACGACCTGTTAAATGGACGTTGCTTAAAAGAGCAGACACTGCAAATACAACTGCTGATACGATAAACGCACCTGAAATAAAACCGTAAATACCAGCTACAAATAATAAAGCTACTAGAATATCTTTTTGTAAATCAGTCATGTGGGTTCCTTTATTTCTAAAATTGGGTGTTTAATTAAGTAATTGAGTCTCACTATACAGCATCACAACAAACTGACAATACACAAGATCATTGTCAGTTTATTTCTTTTTTGGAGACAATAAGGCTATCTTAGCCTCACCCCTTATTAATTCTAGCTTCGACACCTTACCTGTCTAAATATTTATTTTTAACTCTTTAATTTAACAAGGTAAAAGTGCAAACTAGTCCACATAATTTATTCATTTTCCACACTAAATAGAAAATTATCACATGCTTAATATTCTTTGGATTTTCTTTTTTATCAGTGCTTTCATTACTGCTCTATTCAAATTAGTCTTTTTAGGTGATTTGCTTATCTTTAACCAGATCATGGATGCGCTTTTTGCATTATCTAAAACGGCTTTTGAAATCTCACTAGGCTTAACGGGAGTACTGGCTTTATGGCTGGGTATTATGCGTATTGCAGAGACCAGTGGCTTTATTCTGATTATTACCCGCTGGCTCAGCCCTTTATTTTGCACGCTGATGCCTGAAGTCCCTGCGAATCATCCCGCGTTGTGTGCAATGGTAATGAATATTCCTGCCAATGCTTTGGGCTTAGATAATGCTGCCACACCATTAGGCATTAAAGCTATGCAAGAACTACAAAAGCTCAACCCTAATAAAGATACCGCCAGTAATGCACAAATCCTTTTTTTAGTGATCAATACCTCAGCGGTGACTTTATTCCCTATTACGATTTTTACTTATCGCGCACAAATGGGGGTAGCACAGCCAACAGATGTTTTTATACCGATACTATTAGCAACTTATGTCTCTACATTAGCAGGCTTATTAGCTGTCGCCAGTGTGCAAAAAATTAATTTGTTAGATAAAACGATAGTAAGTTATTTGGGGGGCTTTACTGGTTTAGTCGCCAGCTTAGTTTATTATTTTTATCAGTTAAATCAGTATGATATGTTAATGCAATCCGCTTTACTGAGTAATTTTATACTTTTTACTCTTATTATTGTCTTTATCTGTCACGCCGCTTATAAAAAAATAGATGCTTATCAAGCTTTTATTGAAGGTGCAAAAGAAGGCTTTCAAACCGCCATTATGATTATTCCTTATTTAGTCGCTATGTTAGTAGCAATTGGTGTTTTTCGTGCCAGCGGCTGCTTAGACTTATTAATGAACCTCTTGCGTTATGTGATATTACAAGTGGGTTTAGATACACAATTTATTGATGCCACGCCCACCGCTTTAATGAAGCCATTTAGTGGCAGTGGCGCACGTGCAATGATGGTAGATACCATGCAAACTTTTGGTGCAGATTCTTTTGCAGGCCGTTTATCTTCTATTGTACAAGGTAGTACCGAAACCACCTTTTATGTACTTAGTGTTTACTTTGGCGCTGTTGGAATTAAAAATATTCGTCATGCTTTAGCTTGTGGGATAATAGCCGACTTTGCGGGTATCACAGCCGCTATTTTTATCGCTTATTGGTTTTTTGCATAATGTTAGTACATCTTAGAACTTTAGGCTGTCGCCTAAACGAAGCCGAACTTGAAAGCTGGGCACAAGCCTTTCAACAAGCAGGACACACCATCACTCGCGAACAAAATCTAGCCAATTTAGTGATTATTAATTCCTGTGCCGTCACACAAGATGCCGTGCGTAAATCACGCCAACTCATTCGCCGTATTCATAGAGATAACCCCAGCGCTAAAATTATTGCCAGTGGTTGTTACGTGACGCTTAATGCTGATGAAGCAGCCGAGTTATTAGGTGTAGATTTAATTATTGGTAATGCGGATAAAGATCGCTTAGTTGAAATGGCTTTAGCGGAGTTAGAAATCCCCAGTATGCCAGCGATGTCTACCGAGCCTGCTGCAATTTCTTTATTTAATCGTGGCCGCCAACGTGCTTTTATTAAAGTACAAGATGGTTGTCGCTATCGTTGTACTTTTTGCATAGTCACCGTTGCCCGTGGTGAAGAAAAAAGCACGCCGATTACACAAATCATTGAAGATATTAATCGTTTTGTTGATCAAGGCGTTAAAGAGGTAATTTTAACGGGAGTGCATTTAGGTGGCTATGGCTCCGACATTCAACAAAACTTATCAGACCTCATTCAAGCTATTTTAGATCAAACCAGCGTTCCTCGTTTGCGCTTAGGCTCTTTAGAACCTTGGGATTTACCAGAAAACTTTTTTGATTTATTCAGTAACCCACGCCTGATGCCACATTTACATTTGCCACTACAAAGTGGCTCTGACAGTGTGTTAAAACGCATGGCAAGGCGCTGTAAAACTGAAGAGTTCACACAGATCGTTATAGAGGCTCGTGCAAAAGTACCGCATATTAATATCACCACCGATATTATTGTTGGCTTTCCGGGTGAAACAGAACAAGAATGGCAAGACAGCTTTAACTATATTAAAAGCATTAACTTTGGCCATATCCATATTTTCACTTATTCATTACGCACTGGCACAAAAGCTGCAACCCTACCCGAGCATCTAACAAATGCCGTTAAAAAACAACGTAGTCAACAATTACACCAATTAGCTAAAACCATGAAGCAAGATTTTTTCAGCCAAAATAAAAATCAGCAGGTTCATGTTTTATGGGAGGGACAAAAGGAAGATATATCTGATACCCAACATAAAATATTTGGCTACACTGATAATTATTTACGTGTTGCTGCCATCGTCGATAAAACACAAAATCATGAAAACCAATTATCCACTGTCAAAATTGAGTCACCAGAAACAGACCACCTAATTGCAAGCATTGTTGAATAAGCTTTTTAATGGATGAACAACTCTTTTATGCGCTTAATATCACCACGCCCATTCTTAGCTTATTGCTATTGGGTATCGCCTTTAAGCGCTTAAAATTAATTGATGAGGGCTTTATTGCTACGGCTAACCGCTTAGTTTTTAATATCACCCTGCCCTGCATGCTTTTTTTTGGTATTGCCAGCACGCCACTAAGCCAATCAAATAATATCCCTTTATTTCTTTTTGGTGCTAGTTTCACATTACTTTGTGTGGTTTTATTTTACTTGCTAAGCTTAAGCTTTATACAAGCAGATAAACGCGGTACCTTTGTACAAGGTGCATTTAGAGGTAACTTAGGCATTATCGGCATTGCTCTAGCTGTGAATGCTTATGGACCTGAGGTACTAGCTGTTGCTAGCCTTTATATGGCTATTATTTCTTTAATTGATAACCCTTTATCGGTGTTATTACTTAAACCAAAAGGCCATCCGTCCTTAAAGTCCATTATTAGTAATCCGATTATTATTGCGGTTTGTTTAGGTTTAATCTTTTCTGCTTTGCAGCTCCCTACCCCTGAATTTGTGCAGCAATCAGGGCACTACCTTGCGCAGCTGACTTTACCGCTTGCCCTTATTTGCATAGGTGGCAGTTTAAGCTGGCAAAACTTCCGCCGTAATCATATTGATGTCATAACAGCCACCGCGTTTAAATTACTTCTGATGCCACTTATGGGTATCAGTATTGCTTATCAGCTCAATTTTTCTGCGGATGAACTCGGTTTACTGTATTTAATGCTTTCTGCGCCAACGGCTGTCTCTAGTTATATTATGACGCAACAAATGACACCCTACGGCGCGATGGCCGCAGAAATAATCGCCCTAAGCACAGCAACAATGAGTACTTTCATTATTACCACAGGCTTAGTGCTTTTAAAAAGCCTACAAATAATCTAATGCGCGTTGCTCTGGCTTATATTTTTATCGTTTTACTTTGGGCAACCACACCATTGGCTATTAAATGGAGCGCTGATGGCTCTAGCTTTATTTTTGGCGTGACGGCACGTATGAGTATCGGCTTAATATGTACCTTAATCTTACTGCTATTATCACGCACAGGTCTTGTTTGGCATAGCCTAGCAAAGCGTACTTATTTTGCTGTTGCTTTACAAATTTATGCGGCAATACTCAGTGTTTATTGGGCAGCACAATTTATTCCTTCAGGCTGGGTTTCGGTTATTTTTGGTCTAACGCCTTTTATTACGGCTTTGTTATCCGCCATTTGGCTGGGTGAAAAAAGTCTTGGCAGAAAAAGCTTTTTTGCTTATAGTTTGGGGTTTGCAGGGCTGGCGGCTATGTTCCACTCGGCCTTTCATATCAGCATGCAATCTGTATTAGCCATTGCGGCTATTTTATTAGCAGCTTTTTTACAGGCTTTTAGTGCAGTTTGGGTAAAACGGTTACACTCCCAATTGCCAGCACTGACACAAGTTACGGGGGGCTTATTATTTGCTGTCCCCTGGTATTTAATTACTTGGTACTACTTAGATGGACAAGCTCCCACTAAACTACCCCTTAAAAGCATCGCCTCTATTTTATATTTAGGATTGATAGCAACACCCATCGGCTTTGCACTTTATTATTATGTATTAACTCACCTTGCTCCTACACGCGTTGCACTGATTACCTTAATAACACCGGTGTTATCTTTATTACTAGGGCACTTTATTAACCATGAAGCGATCACTCTAAATATTATTATTGGCAGTAGCCTTATTTTATCGGCGTTATTAATCCATAGCTTTACGGGGCGGGCTAAAAAGAAAACATAGCTAAACTTCACACCCGTGACCGTCACTGCCATTAAGTTAAGCACTTTGAACATAGGAAGCGAATCAAGCTCATGGAAGATGCGCTTCGTACCTCAGCACATCCTATATTATTGTCTTAACTTAATGGCAGTGAGAGGTGACGTGGTGAAAAATAAGCACCTTCAAAGCGCTTGAGTATAAATCATCATTTTGTACTCATCAATAGTAAAATAACTAACATGATTGATTCACTTTAAAAAACACTGACAACCCTACTTATGAAAACACCTAAATCACTTGAAATACTTATTACTGAAGGTTTTATTGATGAAGTTATTCACCCTCTAAAAAGTGGTAAAGAAGCAGATGTCTATGTTGTGCAGTCTGAAGGTGAAATTTGCTGTGCAAAAGTTTATAAAAAAGTCGAAAAACGCAGCTTTCATACCCAAGCTTTGTACCAAGAAGGCCACAAAGTAAAAAATAGCCGCCAAGCGCGTGCAATGAAAAAGAAGTCTCAATACGGTCGAAAACAACAAGAAGAAGTTTGGCAAAATACCGAAGTTGATGCTTTATATAAATTTGCAGGTGCACGCGTGCCTAAGCCGTATAATTTTATTGAAGGTATTTTGCTAATGGAACTGATTGCCGATGAACACGGCTCTGCAGCCCCGCGCTTAACTGATATAGAAATGAGTGCAGAACAAGCTAAGGAATATCACGCAATACTCATTAAAGAAGTTGTCCGTATGCTATGCGCTGGTATGGTGCGTGGTGATTTATCTGAATTTAATATCCTGATTGATAGCCAAGGGCCTGTGATTATTGATCTACCTCAAGCTGTTGATGCAGCTGCTAATAACAATGCTGCACGTATGTTAGATCGCGATGTTAATAATTTAGCGGCTTATTTTGGCAAGTTTGCACCGGAATTATTAAGCACAACTTATGGTAAAGAAATTTGGCAGCTTTATCAAAGTGGCCACTTATCCCCCGATATTAAATTAACAGGCTATTT
This sequence comes from Bathymodiolus brooksi methanotrophic gill symbiont, assembly GCA_020996635.1. Taxonomy (GTDB): domain Bacteria; phylum Pseudomonadota; class Gammaproteobacteria; order Methylococcales; family Methylomonadaceae; genus Methyloprofundus. Next base: position 1,687 of record JAJJBE010000092.1, on the reverse strand, counting down.
TAAAGGCAATAATAAACAAGCTGATGTAAGAAGTATTATGAAAGAAATTGATGCGGCTAGAGAAGAAGCGATTCAGCGTAAATATGAATTAGCCAATGAGCCTTTGTAAATGACAAGATCCTAGTGTGAATAAGCCTGAATAGCTTTTTTTCCTTGCCCGAATTCTTGCAAAACGCGAGATAATTCTTTTTTTTGAGTTTGCCCTAATTGCATTAATTGCGCATCAAGCTTTTGAATTGTCTCAATGCCTACTTTAATAGCAGCAATCGCATCAGGTGGGCTTTCTTCTGCAGAAAAATAAGCATTCATTTGCTCTCTACGTTCAGCTTCTAAGGAAATCACATCTTCCCAGATACCAGCCTCGGCTTTATCTAACATAGATTGCGTTAGCTGAATTCAATCAGCTATCTGTAGCTTACAGTTTGTCACTATTGTCCTACTTTATCAGCAATACTATCCCAACTTAATTTAATTGAAATCATTAAAGTTGATACTTCATCTAAAATTTCTTCATCACTTCTTGCATTAGCAAGCATTAATCGATGTAGCATATATTCATAAAGGCTATCAAGGTTAGCCGCTATTTCTCCACCTTGCTCAATATTCAAGCTGGACCGTAAGCCCGCAACAATATTAATGGCTTTAGTAATATTAATGGCTTTATCAGCAATTTCCTTACGCTTAACATTACCTTTTGCTTGCGCTACTCTTTGTAATACTCCTTCCATAAGCATTTGAATTAAACGATGTGGTGAAGCATCCATAACACCACTATGCACTCCTACAGCTTGATACTGTTTCATCGCTACACTTGCATTCATGTCTCTATCCTTTTTTATGTTTAAATCTAATAATTAAGTATTGCCATAATTGATTTAACATTCTGTAGGGAGGGTAAAATATAGTGCCTATTTTTTAGGCATATAATGGATTCCATCAATTTTACTGTAATGGCATAATTATCTACATTAAGTCTAAAAGCATTCTCCAAAAGGAGAAGACTCGATGATAGGCGCGCCACCACGTGGCTCGCCTAAAGATTTTGGGACTCCTGTCGCAAAAATCGATTCGCCACGCGGCGAATCAATAATGCCCCGATACGCCCTGCGTTCGGATCAACTACGCACAAAAGCTGCTTCGTTAATCCTACCTCAAATGGCTCTCCGGGATAAAATTTTTACCTCCTGAGCGAACTTACAGTTCACTTCAGATTGGTAACAACCCTTCGCCAAATCATCCCTGATTTTCAGCGAGAGAAATCTAAAGCTTGATTTCATTCTCCTCACCCCAGCCCTCTCCAGCAGGAGAGGGTGCTAAAAACTTGTGTAGATACCTATGCTGTAATGGTGGGGGTTGCAAAAAAGTGCTCTACCTACCTTTTTAATTCCATTATTTAAACTCGTCTCTCTTGATTTGATAGTTCCAGTTGAAGATAAATACCCATCTAAGGTTTTATCTAATTTAGCAACTAGGCCATTATCCCCGGCAAATAACTGAGCCACAGCGGTAAAATCTTCCGCGAGTACATCTGCAAACCGAGAGGTATCTAACTGATGTTACGCAGTAGCCGACTTTAATTGTTGCAATTCATCAAAAGCTTGTCGAATAGCATTAATATAAAGTTTCGATTTTAAAGCGAACTTGTTCAGCCCTTGCTGGGCACTGAGAATCTCTAATCGAGCAGTCG
>JAJJBE010000099.1 GCA_020996635.1 Bathymodiolus brooksi methanotrophic gill symbiont | reverse complement strand
AGTGAAACCGTTTAGTGCCGATGATAGTGTGGATTTATCCATGTGAAAGTAGGGAATTGCCAAGCTCTTAAATATTAAAACCCACTTACTAATCTAAGTGGGTTTTTTTTTGACTTTTTTTGTGAAAATTGTTGTAAAACTTTTTCTTTTAGGCAACTTGAACTATTTCAGGTGATATTTTTTAAAAAAATAGGGATTGTTATAGATTAATAGATTCCAATTTCTTTTAATGTCCTAGTGACAACTAGCGTTGTTGAAATATAGTAAAAACAGCTAACTTTAATTATCAAGAGGGGAATAGTATGACTACAAAAGTAGAAGTTTATCCTGCATCAAAAGAGCTGGGAGGGTACTGGGTTTGTGCATGTATTCATATGGGAAGTTATTATAAACACATGGATAAAAATCGTGTTCATTGTGTTGATAAAGAGGCTGTGTCTATTGCTGTTTGGGATGCCCTGAATCATAAGGTTTGTCCTGAATGTGGGCATGTTTTTTCTGAGCATAGCTGGGATGGTATTGATACACATTGGCGTTCTGCTCATGAAAATATTATAAGTTACGAAGATGCGTGGAAATTAATCAGTAAAGATAAGTATGTAGAAGTCATGATGGCAACGGAATAAAAATTTAATATCGAGACTAAAAGCATACATAATTTAAGGAGGACATTTTTTGAATACAGTCTTTCATCACTATTAGGTTGGGATGTTGAATTTTTTTAGCATTCTAGGAGCTGTAAAAATTAATGAAGACAAGTAGTAAAGATAATTCACATACTCCCATGATGCAGCAGTATTTTCGTATAAAATCGGAATATTCAGATATTTTAGTTTTTTACCGAATGGGAGATTTTTATGAAATGTTCTTTGATGATGCAAAAAAAGCAGCAGAAATATTAAGTATTACATTAACAGCAAGAGGTAATTCTGCAGGTGAGCCTATACCGATGTGTGGTTTTCCATATCATGCAGCGGAAGGGTATATTGCTAAATTAATAAAAATTGGTGAGTCTGTTGCTATTTGTGAACAATTTGGAGACCCTGCCACTTCAAAAGGTCCTGTAGAACGTAAAGTTATTCGAGTTATTACACCTGGAACAGTAACTGATGAGGCTTTGTTAGAGGAACGGCAAGACAATTTTTTAGTTTCTATCTTCTTTAATAAGAATTATGCTCTTGCTTGCTTAGATTTAAGTAGTGGACGTTTTACTGTGCAAGAGCTTAATTCCATTGAAGAATTATTAAGTGAAATTGAACGCTTAAACCCTGCTGAATTATTACTTAATGAGGATTGGAGTTTGCCCGCTGCTTTAAAGGAGCGTAAAGGCTTAACCCGAAGAGCGTCTTGGCATTTTGATAAAACGAGTGCAGAAAAGGTCATTTTAAAGCAATTTAAAATACATGATTTAAAAGGCTTTGGCTGCGAAGGGATGCATACCGCTATTTCAGCTGCGGGTTGTTTATTACAATATGTAAAAGAAACACAGCAAAGTTCTCTGCCACATATTCAAGGAATACGAGTTGAAACTAGTGATGATAGTATTTTATTAGATGCATCTAGTCGAAAAAATCTAGAAATTGACTACCACCCTTCTGGGCAAAGAAAGTTTACCTTACTTGGGGTGTTAGATAAAGCTATCACTGCGATGGGGAGTCGATGTATGCATCGATGGTTAAATCGCCCATTACGTGACCAAGAAATTTTAAATGCTCGTTATGATGCAGTTGATGCTTTATCTCAGTCTAATTTATATCAGGATGTGCGTGATATACTTCGTGCAGTGGGTGATATAGAACGAATTAGTTCTAGAATTGCTTTAAAATCGGCACGTCCTCGTGATTTATTGGTATTACGTGATACTTTTTCTGTATTACCGGCGTTACAAGATAAAATAGCAGATTCGGCTAGTTCTGAAATTAATCGCTTATCTAAGCATATTGCTCAGCAACCCGAATTACTCGAGCTGTTACAAAAAGCTATTATAGAAAATCCTCCCGTTTTAATCAGAGGTGGCGGAGTAATAGCGCATGGCTATCACCAAGAATTAGATGATTTGCGCAACCTTAGTCAAAATGCGAATCAATTTTTGATTGATATGGAAAATCGTGAAAAATTGAATACTGGGATTGCGACATTAAAAATTAAATATAATCGAGTACATGGCTATTATATTGAACTGCCACGCTCACAATCAGATGATGTTCCAGATACTTATATTCGCAAACAAACATTAAAGAATGCGGAACGATTTTTTACTACTGAATTAAAAGATTTTGAAGATACGGTGCTTAATGCTAAGGAGCAGGCACTAAGTTTTGAGAAGAAACTTTATGATGAATTACTAACGATTTTAGCGGGTGCATTAATTCCTATTCAGCACTGTGCGATTGCTTTAGCGGAGCTTGATGTTCTTGCTAACTTTTCTGAGCGCTCTCAGCAGCTAAATTTAACGCGACCTGTTTTACAGCGGAAAAGAGGTATCAATATAATAGCTGGGCGGCATTTAGTGGTAGAAGAAGTATCCAGTATCCCCTTTGTTGCTAATGATTTAGATTTTTCTGATAAACGACAAATGCTGATTATCACTGGCCCGAATATGGGGGGGAAATCAACTTATATGCGCCAAGCGGCTTTGATTGTTTTGATTGCACATATTGGTTGTTTTGCGCCAGCACAAGATTTTAAGTGTGGACCGGTTGATAAAATATTTACTCGAATTGGAGCTTCAGATGATTTAACCAGTGGGCGCTCGACCTTTATGGTGGAAATGTCCGAAACCGCAAATATACTACATAATGCGACTGCCAATAGTCTAATTTTAATGGATGAAGTAGGGCGGGGGACGAGTACTTTTGATGGCCTTTCTTTAGCCTGGGCATGTGCTGATTATTTAGCAAAAAATTTACAAGCCTTTACCTTATTTGCAACACATTATTTTGAGCTGACCAGCCTTCCTGAGGAACAATCTAGTATTCATAATGTGCATTTAGATGCAATGGAACACGGTGATAAAATTGTGTTTTTACATGCAGTAAAAGAAGGTGCAGCGAGCCAAAGTTATGGCTTACAAGTCGCAGCTTTAGCAGGAATACCTCGATCTGTTATTGAACAAGCAAAACTAAAATTACAACATTTAGAAAATAATGCTTACACAGAAGTTCAACAAGGACTAGGCTCGACTCAACTCGATTTATTTTCTGTGAGTGAGCCTAGCCCTGCGCTTAAATTACTGGAAAATGCAGCTTTAGATGAGTTAACGCCTAAGCAAGCCTTAGATTTTTTATACCAACTTAAAGCACAGGTCTAAATTATTTCTTAACTAAGCTCATGCTTGTTTTGGTGAGTGTAATTTTACGCTCTTTATAAAGTGAGCCTATGGCTTGTTTAAAGACTTTTTTACTGACACCGAAAGCCGTATTAATTGCTTCTGGTGAGCTTTTATCGGAGAGAGGTAACTCACCATCATTCGCTTCAAGCCTTTGAATAATCTGTTCGCTCACCGGCAGTACATGCTGGTGACCTGATTTATTTAGGCTAAGGTCAATTTTTTTATCTTCACGAATTTTCTTAATATACCCTGTTAGTTTTTGCCCTTCTCGTAAAGTTTGAAAGACCTCATTATGGTATAAAACCCCCCAAAAGCTTTGGTTAACGACGGCTTTATAACCCAAGTCGGTTTTATGCGAGATAATTAAAGAAACTTGATCGCCTTCACTCAAATAGCGCGCTTCATCAGATAAAAATTGATTTAAATAAGTTGAGGCGGCAATACGGTTGTTATCATCAAGGTAGGTACGAACTAAGCAGTAACGATTTTCCTCTAATTCGTAATCCTGCTCAGAAAATGGGACTAATAGATCTTTAGTTAAGCCCCAATCTAAAAATGCCCCTGCTTTGCCAATAGACACAACCTTCAACCAGGCAATACCATCCAATTCTACAAAAGGTTTTTTACTGCAAGCGAGTAGCTCACCTTCTAAACCTGTATAGATAAAAACTTTAAGTATGTCACCAATTTTTGCATCTCTAGGTGCTTGGCGATCAGTCAACAGGATTTCACCTGAATCACCATCATCAAGCATTACCTGCATACCATTGTTAGTTTTTATTGCTAAAGAATTAAAACGGCCAATATCAATCATAGTTGTGTATTTTAGATTTATTAAATGTTATTCGTTCATTATAAAGAGATTGTTATTGGAAATAATATAAATTGATATTTTTCTATATATACAGCCGTATAAATGGGAAAATTAACCTTTATGAAATAATTCCAAATAATAATAATGATAAAAAAATTTTTCAAAGGATTAAAAGGCTTAGTGACTTACGATGCGGATAGAGAGTTTTATGCAAAAACGTTTCCTGATTCTTTAAACCGAGTAGATCTCATGCGTTTTCGTAAAATGACTAAAGCTGATCTACCTAAAGTATTAGCAATTGAGGCCACGGGTTACCAGTTTCCTTGGACTGAAGGTTTATTTTTAGATTGCTTAAAAGCCGGCCACTATGGGAATTGGGTTTGTGAAGATACTGAAGACAAAATAGTCGCTTTTTGTATTACTTCAATTGCCGTCGGTGAAGTAAATATCCTTAACTTATGTATTGCACCTGATGAGCGTAAGCAAGGCTTAGGTAAAAAGTTTATGGAACATATCATAGAAAAAGCAAAAGAAAAAAAGGCGGAAAGTGTCTTTTTAGAGGTGAGGCCTTCTAATGTAGGTGCAATTGCTTTATATGAAAGTTTAGGTTTTAATCAAATTGGAGTTAGGGATGGCTACTATAAAAAAGAAGATGGAACACGTGAGGATGCCATTATGATGGCTTATACCATTATGAATTTTTCTGCTTAGATTGAAATAATGGCGCTGATAAAGTCAGCGCCTGCAGTATTATTTAATGACGTGTTGTTGTGCTGGGCTGAGAGAGTGCATTAGAAAAAATGCGTTCAATATCTACTTTATCGAAATGGTATTTTGTACTGCAAAATTCACAGTCAGCAACAATTTCATTTTGTTCAGTAATAATGTCATTAACAGCTGCGCGGCCTAAAGAAAGTAATGTAGTTGTGACTTTTTCATTAGAGCAGCGGCATTTAAAGGCAACACTATTTTCTTCAAATAAACGTAGAGTTTCCTCATGGAATAAACGATGAAGCATAGTCTCACAAGGTAATGAGAGTAATTCATCGGCGGTAACTGTATTGGCTAAAGCTTCAATACGAGCCCAGCTTTCTTCTGATTCTATTTTATTTTCACTGGGTAATTCTTGAATAAATAAGCCTGCGACGTGCTGTTCGTTGGCAAATATCCAAAGGCGTGTTTTCAGTTGTTCTGATTGAGTAAAGTAATTTTCTACCGCATCCGATATTTTTTCACCGACTAATGGCACGATACCTTGATAAGGTTCACCTTGATTGGGATCTATCGTTAAAACTATACGCCCAGAACCTAATAAAGATTTAAAGTCATTGCCTGTCGCATTTTCTTCGCATCTTGCCCAGCCACGAATGTTGCGATCATTACTGCTTTGTGCAACTAAAGATTTTAAAGGGCCGTCACCTTGTGCTTGTAAGATAAGGTTGCCATCAAATTTAATCGTGGCAGAAAGTAAAGTTGCTGCTCCTAAAGCTTCACCTAATTGCTGAGTGACAGCCGTAGGGTAGTTATGGTGCTGTTTTGCAGCTTGCCAGCTATCGGTCAAATTTAACCACTCACCACGAATGGCAAGGTCATCAAATAAAAAACGGCGTAATACATCTTTATCTTGCATAACAATAGGGAAGTGAATTTGTAGAAGAAGACGGTGCTTCTAAGCGATTAGAAGCACGATAAACGATTAATTAATCGTGGTTGCAACCTGAACCATGAATATGACCGTGTTCCATTTCTGTTTCAGTGGCAGAGCGAATTTCCATTACTTCAACATCAAATGTTAATTGTTCGCCAGCCAAAGGGTGGTTACCATCAATAGTAATAGTATCTTCATTGACCTCAGTGACAGTTACGATTGCAGGGCCACTACTAGAATCTGCTTGGAACTGCATACCTACTTCGATATTATCAATGCCTTCAAACATTTCTTTGCCGACAGTTTGAGTTTGTTCATCATTACGGTGACCATAAGTATCTTCAGGTTCAACAGTCACCGTTAACTTGTCGCCAACAGTTGTTTCACTCAATGCTTTTTCTAAGCCTGGAATGATATTTCCAGCGCCATGTATATAAGTTAATGGTTCACCGCCTACAGAGCTGTCTAATTTTTCACCAGCTTTGTTAGTTAATGTGTAATGGATAGATACAACAGGGTTTTCAGTATTTTTCATGGGAGTCTCAAAAGAAATAAAGTTTAAGAATCATCGCTTGCAGCGGCTAATTCAGATAATTGTTTGATTAAATCCGCAAAGTTTTCTGCGGAGTCAGTTCTAGCTGTCGCATGCGCAATTTTGCGGCCTTTTCTTGCTGTTTTATCATAAAGGTGTAAATGAACGTGCGCTAAAGCGAGTAACTTTTCACTAGCCGGTACACCGCCAATAAAATTTTGCATGGCGGAATAACCAATCGAGTGTGTTGAGCCTAAAGGCATATCGGTGATTGCGCGTAAGTGATTCTCAAATTGGCTGGTTTCAGAGCCTTCAATGGTCCAGTGCCCTGAGTTATGCACACGTGGTGCAAATTCATTGGCAATAATCGTATCACCGACAACAAAAAGTTCTAAAGCTAAAGTTCCGACATAATCTAATGCTTTTAATAAAGTATCAATATAGGCTTCTGCTTTTTGTTGCAAAGGGTCATTGCGTGTATTTTTAGCTAAACGCAAGATGCCTTTATCGTGGCTATTTTCTGATAAAGGATAATAGGCAATTTCACCCGAAACACTGCGGCTTGCAATAATAGAAACTTCACGCTCAAAAGGAACAAAGCCCTCAATCACACAAGGAGCATTTTTAACCGCTTGCCATGCATTGCTTAAATCATTTTCGCTTTTTAAAACCACTTGTCCTTTGCCATCATAACCAAGGCGGCGTGTTTTTAAAATGGCAGGGTAGCCAATTTCTGGCATGGCTTGTTGTAAGTCTTCTAAGCTAGAAACTGCTTTAAAGGGAGCGGTTGCAATGCCTAGATCTTGTAAAAAGTTCTTTTCGGTGATTCTATCTTGGCCAACAGATAATGCTTTTGCGGGTGGGTAAACAGGAGTTTTCTCACTTAAAAAGTCTATGATTTCGACAGGAACATTTTCAAATTCATAAGTAATAATATCCGCTTCTTCTGCTAACTGAGTGAGTAGTTTAGGATCGGTATAATCACCAATTAAATGCTTGCCATTATCAGCGGCACAAGCAATAGGGGTTGGGTCTAAAAAGATGAATTTAAGGCCTAAAGGTTTGCCAGCTAAAGCAAGCATACGGGCTAATTGCCCAGCGCCTAAAATCCCAATAACCATTAAGCGATCTCCCTAGGGTCAGCATTCGCTAGTACATTATCTGTTTGAGCCTGGCGAAAAGCATTAAGTGGTGCTTTAAATTCCGTATGTTTATTAGCAATAATCGCAGCAGCTAATAGTGCTGCGTTAATGGCACCCGCCTTACCAATCGCTAAAGTACCCACGGGAATACCCGCTGGCATTTGTGCGATTGAGAGTAAGGAGTCCATGCCATTGAGAGCTTTGGATTGTACGGGAACGCCAAGAACAGGTAGAGCGGTTTTAGCAGCTGTCATGCCCGGTAAATGCGCTGCACCACCTGCACCTGCAATAATAACCTCCAAACCTTTGCCTTCTGCTGTTTCTGCGTAGCTAAAAAGTTTATCGGGTGTGCGATGAGCAGAAACCACATCAACCTCAAAAGGGATGCCTAATTGCTCTAGTTTTTCAGCTGCAAAGCTCATTGTGTCCCAGTCAGATGTAGAACCCATGATAATACCGACTAATGCAGTCATTCTATGCTCCTTACGGATGTAGATATTTACTAAAATAAAAACACCGAAATGCTTTAATTATTTAGTTAAAAAACCCTCTATTTTACCTGCGTTTGAATTATTTACAAACTTATCAAAATATTTCCTTACTTTATTGTGCAAAAAAGGGTTTATGAACTTCTGTAAACTGCTAAGACGCTTAGTATAGAGTTAAATATTTGTAGTAATTTAAGTTATTGCACTGATGTTACGCACCCTAATGATATTTCCATTAAAATAGTAGGCTATGAAAACACCTGATATTTTTGACTTATACACCGATTACCTGATCACTTCATTTAGCTATACAACAGCGACAGGCTTGTCAGGCTTAGTTGATAA
>JAJJBE010000077.1 GCA_020996635.1 Bathymodiolus brooksi methanotrophic gill symbiont | reverse complement strand
GGAATAATAAATATTTTGCAACGGCTAAGGAATTTCGACATCAAATAAATCATTTTTTTGATCGGACATTACCTAGTATTGCCGACTCTTTAAACGAAAGAATTAACGATAATTTTCAGGTGTTAAGCTCTGCATCTTGATTTCGTTTGGGTATAGACAGACTTCATTTCTTTATCCGCCTTAATTTTAGAGGCCAGAGTGTAGCCATCCATTTGCGGCATTTCTACATCAGAAATAATCATTGAATAATGCTTAGAAATATCCACTCCATCTACTTGTAATGCTTGTAAATGATTCCATGCTTCTGCCCCATCTTCCATCAAAGTGCTGCGAATACCCATTTGATCTAAAACTCGCTTCACTTGATTTCTGGCAACTGAGGAGTCATCAACAATTAATACATGATGATGATGATGATCATCAACATTATCATCCATGTTATTCGTTGCCAATGCATCTTCAGAAGCCTCTTCTGACCCTCCCATGACTTCACTCATGATTTTTTCTACATCAATCATTTCATCGTCAAAACGAGTAACAGCTGTTAAATAATTCCCTCTACCCACTCCTTTGGGTGGCGCGCTCACCTCACTCCAGCCTATATTAATAATTCTATCAACGGTTCCAACCATAAAACCTTGAGTACTACGATTATATTCGGTAACAATCACATAATTATTTTTTTCTTGGCTTATAGGCAACATGCCAATAGCCATGGATAAATCCATAACAGGAATAGTTTTGCCACGTAAATGAGCCACACCGCAAACAACTGAGCTAGCATGAGGTATTTGCGTTAATTTTGGACACTGAATAACTTCTTGAACTTTAAAAACATTAATTCCAAAACGCTGCTTACCAGCCAATTTAAAAAGTAACAGTTCAAAACGGTTATGCCCTGCTAATTGGGTTCTTTGATCAACCCCATCCAAAATTCCAGCCATCAATAGCTCCTAATAATTCAATACCACAATATATATTACGGTTTATTTTTACTGACTTCCTTTAGTAAGGTTTAGCAAAAATATGATTTACAATAATAAATTTAAAGATAATTTCTCAATTTATTCGTAATAACATTGATACTACGCAAGATTTTGAAATTGAAGTACATCATCTTGATCAGCGCTTAAAGCTACCGAAATGCAGTATCCCAATCGAAGCCTATAGCCGGAAAACTACGCTTAAATCTGGCATTTTATCCATAGGGATTCGCTGCAAAGGCAAACAGACTTGGGGGCTATACAACTCAGCCAAACTTTCTATCTATAAATCCGTGCTTGTTCTTAAGCAAGGTTTAAGCCACAATACATTAATAGACAAAAATCATATCGCTTATGAAAGAAAACCCCTTAACAAATTATCTCGTGGTTTTTTTACTAGTTTTGCACAAATTAAAGGCTCTATCAGTGTCCGCCATTTACAGGCAGACAGCATATTACGTCCGTCGCAATTTATTACGCAAAAATTAATCAAAAAAGGCGATAAAGTCACTATCCTTGCTAAGTCTAAATCGTTTAGAATACATACGTTTTGCCATGCATTAATGGACGGTCGTTTAGGTGATACGATTCGCGTTAAAAACAGCAGATCCAAGAAAATTATTGAAGGAACTGTCATAGAGTCAGGTGTTATTTCAGTCAACTCATATTAATTTATATTTTTACTAAAGTTATCTAATTTATAGCCGCTAAATCAGTTAAGAAAATTTAAAGGAGACTGTCATGGGCATCGAAATTACCCCAAGAGTACCGCTCGCTAGCAGAAGTTAATAGACAAGCAAATAAGCTTAACGGCAATACTCAAACTAATCATAAAACAACAACTGAAGCTCCCTCTGATTCAGTTAGTTTGTCTGTTGGTGATTTACTATCTAAACTTGATTCTGCACCAGCAGATAATTCAGCTCGAATTGAAGAGCTTAGGAATGCAATTGAAAATGGAAATTACACTGTTGATAGCCATAAATTAGCTGGAAACATCATGCAAAATGAAAGTGAACTAGGATCTATTTAAGTAAATTTTCACTATGATAAATAAAACTCACGCTATTACTATACAATTAGTTGAAACGGCTCTAGAAAACACTAAGCAGCTTTTTCAATTACTCACTAAAGAAGCAGCTTTACTAAAAACAAAAACACATACAAATAGGCGCGCCATTCCTACTTCATGAAACATTGGGATGTCCTATCGCCAATCTTCATTCAGCACGGAGCGATTTATGGGAGCCCCAGTTCGTCCTGCGTCCAACTCAACTACGCAAAAAACACTGCTTCGTTAAGTCTACCTCAAATGACTTGACGGCTGTCGGGATAACTACTTGCCTCCCGAGCGAACTGACCAGTTCACTTCGGATTGGCGAATTTCCCTGTCGCCTACTGCGGACTAAAAATCATCACTTCGCTGCGCTCCGTTTCCCTGATTTTCAGCGTAA
>JAJJBE010000167.1 GCA_020996635.1 Bathymodiolus brooksi methanotrophic gill symbiont | reverse complement strand
TGGTATAAAAACGAGGTTTTTTTAACCACTCTAATAACATCAATCCTTTAGAAGCTAAAGTTTCTCTTATATTTCGACAAAACAAGTATTTTAGTTATTAAATATCAATTACTTGCGCTTAACTTATTGGCATTGGTGTTAATGCTCGTATTTTACCATTTTAGTCCTTTATTTAATTTAAATTCACTACGTATTGCAATCTGTAGTTGATCGGCATAATATCGTTAATAACGATTCATGCTATTCCACAGGAGCACGCTATGAGACCTAAACTAAATCCAGAAATTGGCCTATGGTATAAAGATAAGGAAAACGACCTTTCATTTAAAGTGGTTGCGATAGAAGAAAGTGATGAAAGCATTGAAGTACAATATTTTAATGGCGATATAGGCGAGTTTGAGCTAGACAATTGGTATAATTCTAAAATCATACAAATAGAAGCGCCAGAAGATTGGAGCGCTCCCTTTGGCGGTATTGCTGCGGATGATTTGGGTTATTCTGACCCTGATTCTCACCAAGCCTTTGATGAAGAGATGCCACTTAAAGACTACGAAAATTAGGATATTTTAATATGCGAATGAGTTCAGAGGAATTTTTACAATGGAATGCAAAAAGTATTACTCTTTTAGCCATGTCTGGGGCAGGAAAAACCACTTTAGCCAATAAATTATCCAGAGAAAAGTGGTTTCATTATTCAGGGGATTACCGAATTGGTACTCGTTATCTAGGCGAAGCTATTTTAGATAATATTAAACGCCACGCAATGGCGGTGCCTTTCTTAAAGGACTTATTACGTTCTGACTCTATTTATATCGGCAACAATATTTCCATCGATAACCTAGCATCTCTGTCTAGTTTTTTGGGCAAAGTGGGCGATAATGATTTAGGTGGCTTAGATTTAGCTGAATTTAAACGCCGACAAAAACTACATTATCATGCCGAAGTTGCCGCTATATTAGATATTGATGATTTCATGGAAAAAGCCAATAATATCTACGGTTATAAGCACTTCATTAATGATGCGGGGGGCAGTGTTTGTGAGTTAGACAACGAAAAAGTATTAGCTCACCTTGCTAAACACAGCTTAATTATATATATAAAAACCTCGGAAGAGCATAACCAACTCATTATTAATCGCGCCAAAAACCACCCTAAGCCTCTTTATTATCGTGAAGATTTTTTAGATGAGCAGCTAACAGCATTTATGCGCGAAAAAGGCTACCACAATACTTATCATATCCCCCCTGATGACTTTGTTAATTGGGTATTTCCACGCTTATTTGCCTCTCGCCTGCCTCGTTACCAAGCGATTGCCGATCAATATGGTTACACTTTAGATGCTACTGACGTTGCTAATGTGACTAATGAAGATGAGTTTATGCAACTCATTGCGACTGCAATAGACCAACAACAAAACTAAGACTTATGCCATTAGTTGCTCATACTCAACTGCCTACTTTTGTTCGCTTACAAGAGGAAGGCGAAGATATACTCAATGCTAACCGCGCTTCACACCAGCACATCAGAGAACTACATATCGGCTTTTTAAACATGATGCCCGATGCCGCATTAGAGGCAACTGAGCGCCAATTTTTTAGGTTAGTGGGAGCTTGCAATCAAATTGCACAATTTCATATCCACCCCTTTACCATTGATGGCTTACCCCGTAATAATGAAGCAAAATTACATATAGCGACCTACTATGAGACCTTTGAGCAATTAAAAAAAGATGGATTAGATGCCTTAATTATCAGCGGTGCCAATGTTACCCATGCACATTTGCAAGATGAAGGTTTTTGGCAAGCTCTCACTGAAGTTTTTGAATGGGCGCAAGAAAATGTGACCTCCACCTTATGTTCCTGCTTGGCTTCCCATGCTTTTATACAGCATTTTTATGGTTTAGAAAGAACACGCATGCCTGAAAAGCGCTGGGGGGTTTATGATCATAAAATTATCGATAGAAAGCATCCTTTGGTTGCTGAAACTAATACACGATTTGATATACCACACTCGCGCTTTAATAATCTAGCTGAAAAAGATTTAAAGGCTTTAGGCATTCATGTTTTAGTCACTAGCCAAGAAGCGGGAGTGCATTTAGCCGTTAGCCCTGACGGTTTTCGTGCCGTACTTTTTCAAGGTCATCCTGAATACGATGCCATTAGCTTAATGAAGGAATATAAACGCGAAGTATTGCGCTTTCTTAATAAAGAAATAGAGGCTTACCCACCTTTACCCGTGCATTATTTTAGCCCGGAAGCACAGACTATTTTTAATGACTACAAAGAAAATGTACTGTCTGCTTTTGCAAAAAACATAAGCCCGCCCGACTTCCCTGAAAAAAACATTATTGAATTATTAGATAATACTTGGCGAGATACCGCTAAAGCCATCTTTAACAATTGGCTAGGTAAGGTCTACCAAATAACCAACCAAGACAGGCGGTTACCTTTTATGGAAGGTGTAGATGCAAAGAACCCATTAGGCTTGTGAACCCTAAGTAACACTTTATTTATTTGTGGTTACTTTGTTACTTGGCGTAATAGTTAAAGTATAGGCATATTGTTCTACAAGACAAATCTAAGTAACACAATGCACTTCTGTTACTTAGAGATAAGGTCAGCATAGCCTCACTTCCCCAACGCATCCCTTAATCCTTCTTTCAGCTTGATCATAACTTTCCCCAGGTTTAGCGCGTAGGTTGGATGAGCTTATCAAACGTAGCGCAGATAACAAAATCCGACATTTTGTAGATATCACGGCGTCAGCCAGCTTGAAATAGCATGGAGTTAAAAACTAACAAAAAACAAGTGCCCACTATCAAGGCAATAGAATGTGTTGCGCAATACGCAAAAATAACGACAGCCTAATGTAAATTTTCTTAGCCTACTCATAGCCTTCTAGCCACTGACCGAAGCTGATAGAATGGCGCGATGAATGAATTAAAAAACCTAATCAGCCAAGCTTGGCAGAATCGCTCTGATTTAAAAGCTCAATGGCATGAAGAAAAAACAGATTGCTATCGTATTTTCCACGGCACTAACGAAGGCTTACCGGGCACTACGGTAGACCGTTATGGCCCGCTGTTAATCTTACAAACCTTCCACCAGCCTGTATCAGAAGACGAGCTTACTCAGGTGCGTGAGTTTGCGTCTGAAGAATTCCCTGACCTGCACTTGGTTTATAACGATCGCAGCAAGGGCAACTCTCGTATTCAGAATACGGATGATAATGTTAGTGAAATGGACTCGATCCCTATGGAGGGACATGAACTTGGCATTAAATATCAAGTTCAAGGTCGTCACCAAGGTCAAGACCCATGGTTATTTCTGGATTTACGCGCTGGCCGCCGCTATGTTAAATCGATTAGCGAAGGCAAAACCGTACTAAACTTGTTTTCATATACTTGTGGTATCCGTATTGCTGCCGCCGTTGGTGGAGCTAAGCGCGTAGTGAATGTTGATTTCGCTGAGTCGTCTTTAGCGGTAGGAATCGAAAATGCGCGTCTGAACGATCTTAAGCAAGTAGAGTTCATTCAGTCCGATGTATTTCCAGCCATCAAGCAATTTGCCAACATGCCTATTAGCATTCGTCGCGGCAAGAAGCTACCAAAATACCCAAAGCATGGCCCAGAGCAATTTGATATTGTCTTTTTAGATCCACCACGATGGGCAAAAAGTGCTTTTGGTATTGTTGATTTAATCCGTGATTATCAATCACTGTTTAAGCCCAGCTTGCTGGCCACAAAGAAAGGCGGACAATTAATCTGCTGTAATAATGTAGCCCAAGTTGATCGTGATGAATGGATTGAATCACTTAAGCGTTGCGCTATCAAAACAGGTCACCCACTTAAAAGTATAGAGATGCTAATACCGGATGCTGACTTCCCTAGCCCAAATGGCAATTCACCCTTGAAGGTTGCAATCTGCCAGCTATAACCTAAATAGTGCTTGAACGGAAACGATAATTTCCCTTTAAGAAATCATGGGGCAGCCAGCTTGAAATAGCAGTTAGAAGAATAAAGCTGGATAACTATCAAGGTTTTTTATAACTTGATAATCAACTTGCCTTTATTCTTCTAATGCGTAGTTAAGTAAATACCAAAAATTAATTTAACATTTTGTAGGATGGGTAGAATGAAGTGCCTGTTTTTAGGCACGTAGTGAAACCCATCAATCATTGCCAGAATGATGGGGTTCGCAAAAAAACGCTCTACCCATCCTACTAAAATTCGTCATATCAAAATGTTAGAGTAATTATGCACAAGTACTTATGACGCAGAACACAGCAAGTTATTTCATAGTTATGGAATAAGTACAACTACCCACACAAATAACGGCGTCCGATACAAAGTGTTAAAATTTATCTTTACGAGCCTTGGTATCATCAACTATGACAAACCGACTGCCCCAGAAAACCTCCTCGACTATATCGACGCTCGATGATCTTGCGAAGTTGGCAAACTACTCCGCTCAACTGCGATCCTGACGCAACAGAAAACTATCCTGACACAAGGGGAATATACTCTCGATAAACTGGAATTTCATAAGTTTTTTGCGAGCTATCAAATAGCTCAAGTATAGAGGTTTTAAAAAATTTCATTTTTTTCCTTTAATTAACTGATGTTACGCACCCTAATGATATTTCCATTAAAATAGTAGGCTATGAAAACACCTGATATTTTTGACTTATACACCGATTACCTGATCACTTCATTTAGCTATACAACAGCGACAGGCTTGTCAGGCTTAGTTGATAATGCGATCAGTCATGACCCAGTCACTCGGTTTCTTTCTCAACAAGATTTCACCTCTAAAGAGCTTGGGAAGGTGATCAAACAAACAGTGAGAGAAATTGAAACGGGTGAGGGTGTTTTAATTTTTGATGACACCCTCCAAGAAAAGCCACATAGCAAGGAGAACGACCTCATTTGTTGGCATTATGATCATTGTGTTAATCGTTCAG
>JAJJBE010000199.1 GCA_020996635.1 Bathymodiolus brooksi methanotrophic gill symbiont | reverse complement strand
TTAATCAACCAAGGGGCGTTAATATGGAGGGCTTGTTGAAATAATTCTGTCATCATAATAAAGATAAGAGTCTATAACTTTTAAGGTCAGTAGATTATAGTTTACCCACTCATTTTTCAAAAGAGCCCATTAAATTTATTATTAATTGGTCTTTTGTCCTTGCTGGGTTTATTCGCGGGGCAACTTGCCAGCCGATTGGGCCTTCCGCGTGTAGTGGCTTATGTTTTGGTCGGGGTGTTGTTTTCTACTGACTTTTTAGGGCGGTTTTTCCCTATTAATTCAACAGATTGGGTGCGCCCGCTCACTGATATTTCTTTAAATGTTATTGCTTTTATTATTGGTGGCTCGATAACGTTGCCACAATTGCAGCGCATGGGTAAGTCTATGTTAGGTATTGCTTTTTTTGAATCCCTTGGTGCAATGCTAATGGTTTTTTTAGCGGTATTATTGTTTATTCCACCTATTGCGAATATTCCACCAGTGTCTTTAGCGTTGGCTTTTTCTGCTATCTCGTCAACGACTGCGCCAGCAGGAACCATTGCTGTTTTGCATCAATATCATGGTAAAGGGACGTTTAGTTCGACTTTATTGGGAGTTGTGGCCTTGGATGATGCATTTGGCATGATTTTCTTTTCTATTATGATGACTTTTTTAGTGGGCGGGTCTTTAGAGCAATCGCTAGAAATGGCCTTAATGCATATTTTAGGTGCGATTTTATTAGGTTGCTTTGCTGGATTCTGTTTGGCGAAGCTGCTTGTTTTAGTCGGAGAAAAGAACTTATTATTACCGCTAGTCTTTGGTTTTTTTGCGCGTTTATTTTTATATTCGGCGGGAGACAAGTTATTTGGTTCGATTTATTTTTTGGAAGAAACGGTCTTCCTTGCTTTTTTTACTTTGGCGGGAACACACTTTCATTTTTCAGTTTTTACTGAGCATCTGGATTTAATATTATGGTATTTTTTCGCTAGAATTTTAGGCAAAATATTGGGTGCAGCTTTAGGAGGGAAGTTAACAAAATCCCCTCTACTGGTGACGCGTTGGCTGGGTTTTGCTTTAGTGCCGCAAGCTGGGGTGGCAATTGGCCTTGCTTTAACATTAAGTCATCAGGAGCAATTTTCGGGCATAGGGCTAGTGGTTGTTAATGTTATTTTAGCGACCACTTTAATTTATGAGTTAGTCGGGCCGTTAAGTGCGCGTTTTGCTTTGAAAAAAGCAGGGGAAATTGAAATAAGGAAAATTTCTCGGTAATTTTTCTTTTAAAGGGGGCTGTATGCTAGTTTCGGAGTGGTTGAAATTACATCCTATTCATGCGGGTATTGTGTATGAAGATTGGGGTTTAGAAAAAGTAATGCGAACTTTATTAAGTAATGCGCGCCTACATGATCTTTATGTATTGGATGCTGAGGATAAGGTGGTAGGGCATTTAAGTTATCAAAAATTAGCCAAGCTGGTGTTGGCAGACCATCAAGCATCTCATGCGCGTAGAGAAATTCTGGAGCGAGTTGTTCCAGGCTCTGCAAGTGAGTTAATGGATGCGCATTTTGCCAGTGCTGCGCCGCCTGATGAGCAGGTAAGTAAAATATTATATCGTCAGTTAGAACGTTGGGTAGAAGACCTGCCTGTGATTGATGGCGACGGGGCTTTATTAGGGGTAATTAATTTATCCGATGTTTTATATTGTGTTATGAAGGAAAGATAATATGTGGGTTGAAATCGTAGGAATTTTGTTATTTACCCTTGCCTTTCTTTATTGGCAAAGTTCGCAAAAAATTAAGGAAATTGCATGGCGTGCCACTAAAAGGCGTTGTGATGAGTTGGAGTTGCAAATGCTTGATGGGTATATTGCGATGGTTAAATTAAGGCTGGGTAAAAATAGTTTTGGTAAATGGCAATTAATACGGTATTACCAGTTTGAATTTTCTGCAACGGGAGGAGATCGCTATCGAGGTATGATTACAATGCACGCAAGGCAGATCGACTCAATACAATTAGATCCGTATCGGATACAATAAGCATAATTCATCTCGCTTTTATCAGTCAAAAACATGTTGCGTCTAAGTAATTTAAAACTTCCCCTTGAGCATTCAGAGCAAGAATTGCGTGCTGAAATTCTGCAGCGTTTAGCGATTAAAGATGCTGAGTTATTAAGTTATCGTGTTTATAAGCGCAGCTATGATGCACGGCAAAAAAGGAATATCTTTTTTATTTATAGCTTAGATGTTGATACTCGCTTAAATAAACAGCTTTTAGAACGATTTATTGATGATACGCAAATTAAACAACGCCCTGATGATAGTTATCAATTTGTGGCTAAAGCGCCTGAAAATTTAACAGAACGACCCATTGTTGTTGGTTTGGGGCCATGTGGTTTATTCTCCGGGTTGCTTTTAGCGCAAATGGGATTTAAACCGATTATATTAGAGCGTGGTAAAGAGGTAAGGAAGCGCAGCGTCGATACCTTTGCTTTATGGCGTAAGCGTGAGTTAAATGAAGAGTCGAATGTGCAATTTGGCGAAGGCGGAGCAGGAACCTTTTCCGATGGAAAATTGTATACACAAATTAAAGACCCTAAACATCATGGTCGCAAAGTTTTAAATGAATTTGTTGCTGCAGGTGCGCCAGAAGAAGTTCTATATTTAAGCAAACCGCATATCGGTACCTTTAGATTGGTTTCTATGGTAGAAAAAATGCGTGAAACTATCGAATCTTTAGGGGGTGAAATTCGTTTTGAACAGCGCGTAGATGAGGTTTTAATTGAGGCTGGACAAACGCAAGGCGTAAAACTGAGAGATGGAAGTGTGCTTAAAAGCAAACATATTGTGTTTGCAATAGGGCATAGTGCCCGTGACACTTATCAAATGTTATTTGATAAAGGTGTTTATATGGAGGCAAAGCCTTTTTCTATCGGCTTTAGAATTGAGCACCCTCAGTCTCTTATTGATGAATGTCGTTTTGGTGATTATGCAGGTAATGAATTGCTGGGCGCGGCGGATTATAAGTTAGTGCATCATTGTAAAAATGGACGCTCTGTTTATAGCTTTTGCATGTGTCCAGGCGGAACTGTTGTTGCGGCAACCTCAGAAAAGGGCAAAGTTGTTACCAATGGCATGAGCCAATATTCGCGTAATGAACGCAATGCCAATAGTGCCATTGTTGTGGGGGTCGACCCTGAAAAAGATTATCCTAATGACCCGTTAGCGGGCTTGGAATTACAAAATAAACTAGAAGAGAGTGCGTTTGTATTAGGCGGTAGCGATTACAGTGCGCCTGCTCAATTAGTGAGTGACTTTTTAAAAGGTCAACCAAGTGCTGAGTTAGGTTGTGTAGAGCCATCTTATAAGCCAGGTATTAAGTTAGGTGATTTAAGTGAAAGTCTGCCAGAGTATGCTATTGCTGCACTTAAAGAAGCCATTCCTGCTTTTGATAAAAAAATTCGTGGTTTTGCTATGCAAGATGCCTTGTTAACCGCAGTAGAAACAAGAACGTCCTCACCTGTGCGATTAAAACGAGCTAATGATAGCTTAGAAAGCATTAATACAGCAGGCTTTTATCCAGCGGGAGAGGGGGCAGGTTATGCCGGTGGAATCTTATCTGCGGCGGTTGATGGGATTAAAATAGCTGAAGCATTAGCCTTAGATATGGTGGCCAATAAGTAATCTTATTTAGCGATATGTTTTTATTGCTTAGGCTTGAAAGGCGCTTATAAATTTAGTATGATTAGCGGCTAACTTGAAATCTTAATAAAAGATATAAATATGAAAACATTTAGCGCAAAATCCGCTGAAGTAAAGCGCGATTGGTACGTAATCGACGCTGAAGGCAAGACTTTAGGTCGCCTAGCTACAGAAGTAGCACGTCGCCTTCGTGGAAAACATAAGCCTGAATATACGCCGCATGTTGATACTGGTGATTATATTATTGTTATTAACGCTGAAAAAATTCACGTTACGGGCAATAAAGAAAAAAATAAAATTTATTACCATCACACTGGTTACATTGGTAACTTGAAATCAGTGACTTTAGGTAAACTAAGACAAACTTTTCCTGATCGTATTATCACTAATGCGGTTAAAGGAATGTTGCCACGTAACCCTCTAGGTCGTGCAATGTTCTCTAAATTAAAAGTATATGCAGGCCCTGAACATGGTCATCAAGCTCAACAACCTAAAGTTTTAGAACTTTAGGCAACTAACAGGTTAATATCATGGCAGAAGCTACATATTACGGAACTGGACGACGCAAAAGTGCAATTGCACGTGTTTACGCTACGTCAGGTACTGGTAAATTCACAGTAAATGGTAAAACTCTTAATGATTACTTTGGTCGTAAGACTGATGAAATGGTTTCATTACAACCATTAGAGTTATTAGAATTAGCAGATAAATTTGATGTCAACGTAACGGTTAAAGGCAGTGGTCCTTCTGGACAAGCTGGCGCAATTCGTCACGGACTGACTCGTGCGTTAATGGTTTACGATGAAACTTATCGTCCACAATTAAGAAAAGCGGGGTTTGTTACTCGTGATTCACGTGAAGTTGAGCGTAAAAAAGTTGGTTTACACAAAGCGAGAAAACGTCCTCAGTACTCAAAACGTTAATCGTTTATCGATATGCTGTATTTATAATGAGTTTACTCATTTTGAATGCAGTCATAGTCGATCACAAAAAAGGGTTGTAATTGTAAAATTGCAGCCCTTTTTTTATGCAAAAAATTTTATCTGAGATAAAAAATGTCTAGTAATGAATATCAAGTACGCGATAGAGCCGTTGAATCATTAAAAATCCCTCCTCACTCTATTCAAGCAGAACAGTCTGTTCTGGGTGGATTAATGCTTGATAATGAGCGCTGGGATACGGTGGCAGATAAGGTGGTTGAGGGAGACTTTTATCGTAAAGATCATCGCGTTATCTTTCAAGTGATTTCTGATTTAGCGGAAAAACAAGAACCCTTTGATGTAGTGACAATTTCTGAAGCACTACGGAAAATAGATGAATTAGAAGAAGCTGGCGGTTTAGCTTATTTAAGTGTCTTAGCCAAGGAAACACCTAGTGCTGCCAATATTGTTGCTTATGCTAATATCGTGAGAGACCGTTCGGTATTGAGGCAGCTAATTCATATTGGCACAGATATTTCGGAGTCGGTTTTTTTGCCAGAAGGCCGTACAACCAGTGATTTATTAGAATCGGCAGAGAAAAATGTTTTTGAGATTGCAGAGCAAAGGCAAAAAGGCCAAGCAGGTTTTATTTCTATTAAAGACCTTTTGGGAACGGCGGTTGAAAAAATTGAAACCTTGTTTGAGCAAGAAGGAAATATTACAGGAATCAGTACGGGATTTACTGATTTAGATGAAATGACCTCAGGCTTACAACGTGGTGATTTGATTATTATTGCGGGTCGTCCTTCTATGGGGAAAACGACCATTGCCATGAATATGGCAGAAAATGCAGCAGTAGGAAGTGGCCTGCCAGTTGCGGTATTTAGTATGGAGATGCCGGGAGATTCATTAGCAATGCGGATGATGTCTTCATTAGGGCGAATTAATCAAAATAAAGTAAGGACAGGGAAGCTGGATGATGATGAATGGCCGCGTCTTACATCGGCAATTAATTTATTAGCAGAAACCAAGTTATTTATTGATGATACTGCAGCTTTAACGCCAGGTGAGGTGCGCTCAAGAGCAAGGCGATTAACAAGAGATCACGGGCAGTTAGGCTTAATTGTTTTAGATTATTTGCAACTCATGCAGTCGCCATCAAGTGGTGAAAGCCGGGTTGCGCAAATATCAGATATTTCTCGTGGTTTAAAAACCTTAGCAAAAGAGCTTAATGTCCCTGTTGTTGCTTTATCGCAGCTTAATCGTAATTTAGAGCAACGCCCTAATAAACGTCCGGTTATGTCTGATTTAAGGGAATCAGGAAGTATCGAGCAGGATGCTGATGTGATTATGTTTGTATACCGAGATGAAGTCTATAACGAAGACAGTCCTGATAAAGGCACGGCAGAAATTATTATTGGTAAACAAAGGAATGGGCCGATTGGAACGGCGCGATTAACTTTCTTAGGCAAGTACACGCGTTTTGAAAACTGCGCACATAACCCTTATTCTGAAGGAGATTATGAGTGATACTCGCTGCTGCAATCGTTGAATTCAGCACAGCCGCATTGCTACATAATGCGAGAACAGCCCGAGAATACGCCCCGAATTCTAAGTTAATTGCAGTGATTAAGGCAAATGCTTATGGGCATGGGGCTGTGCAAGTTGCGCGAATTTTAGAAGCTGAAGCTGAAGTTGATGCTTTTGCAGTTGCTAGATTAGATGAAGCTTTAAGTTTGAGAGACGCGGGTATTAAGAAAAAGATTCTCGTATTGCAAGGTTTTACTCAAATAGAAGAGTTAACTATTTTTCATGAACATCAATTAGATGCTGTGGTGCATTCTGAATATCAAATTGAATATTTAGAAAATAGCCAGATAAACGCTAGTCTCTCTGTGTGGTTAAAAATAGATACGGGAATGAATCGCTTAGGGGTTCAACCTGCACAGTTTAAATTATTATTAACACGGTTGCGGGAATGCCGTTCTGTCGCTGATGAGGTTAAATTTATGACCCATTTTGCCAATGCAGATGATCGACAAGATAGGAAAACTCAGCAACAAGAAAGCTGTTTTATAGAAACGATTAATGATGAAACTGGTCAAAAAAGTGCAGCTAATTCAGCGGCAATTATTGCTTTTCCTGTAGCGCATTATGACTGGAACCGTGCAGGGTTAATGCTGTATGGTGCATCGCCTATATTAGACGAAAGTGCGCAGGTATTAGGCTTGAAGCCTGTTATGAATTTTTATGCGCGAGTGATTGCTGTCCAGCAATTACAAAAAGGTGATGCTGTTGGTTATGGTGGCAGCTGGATTGCACCTAAAAATATGTGCTTAGCCGTGGTTTCTGCAGGTTACGGAGATGGTTATCCAAGAGCGGCTAAATCAGGTACACCAGTAATTATTAATAACCAGCAAGCTTCATTAGCTGGGCGAGTGTCCATGGACATGTTAACGGTTGATTTAACGGGCTGTAATGACATTAATATAGGCGATAAAGTAACTTTATGGGGTGATGGCCTGCCTATAAATGAAATTGCGCAGAGTGCAGGTACAATTCCCTATACATTGATGTGTGGGATTACAGCAAGGGTAAGGCGGGTTTGGCTGTAGCGTAATTTAGTCAATAAAACTGCTTAAGTGCCAATATTCAGGTTACTTGAAGGTGCTTAGGAATGGGTATGAAATAAC
Source organism: Bathymodiolus brooksi methanotrophic gill symbiont (assembly GCA_020996635.1). Classification (GTDB taxonomy): domain Bacteria; phylum Pseudomonadota; class Gammaproteobacteria; order Methylococcales; family Methylomonadaceae; genus Methyloprofundus. The sequence continues at coordinate 10,058 of JAJJBE010000199.1, read as the reverse complement.
ATCTACACATCCAAGCTGCCTAAGTTATTTCATGCTCGTTTCTTAAAGAACAAAAAGGGGGGGCAAGTCTTGCAATCAAACATTTTCGATTTTCCTGACCGCTCGGCTAACAGTAGAATAGTGCATTTTAAACCAGCTAGAAATTTCCTTCATTGTATAATTTCCAGAAAAATAAGCTTGTGCCATGGCTTCTTCACGACTCTCATATGTTTTTTCATACCATTCAAGAGCCTTCGTAATAGATCTACGTTGCAAGCGAGGCACTTCTTTCAAATCTTGCCCGTTTTCAAAGCTTTTGTTGAACTCTTGTATTTTCTCAATAAAAGAGTCTTCCCCTAAGTACATTTGGCACTTTAGAGCATCCCAAATAGGAGGAAGACCTATTCCTTCTCGAACAAAATTTTTATAAGCAATGATCGCTTCATTTTTTGATGCCCCAAATTGGCTCAATAACCAATCAGTTTCTAACCATTCTGGCAATAGCTCTTTGCCTATCATTGCCGAATAATTACTCCACTTCCAATCTGCAATATCATTCACCCTATCAGCTCTGATGGGGTTGAGTACGACATACCGTGATAATTCGAGAAGATAAGCTTCTTTTTCAATCAGTATTGCCTTATATCTTCCTTGAAAAATATGACCCACCCGACCATGCTTTCGATTTGAATTCTGAGTATAAACACCATTAAGCTGTCGCATGCCTTGCGAAAGATTGCCTTCAATTGTTTCAATAACAATGTGGTAGTGATTGTCCATTAAACACCACGCATAGCAAAGCCAGTTAAAACGAGAGCAAACTTGCGAAAAAACTTTTAGCCAAAACTCACGATCATCATCTTCCTGATAAATGTTCTCTCGCCTATTTCCCCGAGAGGTGACATGATATAAAGCTCCAGCATATTCAATTCTTAAAGGTCTTGCCATTTATTGATTTTAGCAAACAGAATGCTTGATTGCAAGACCTGACCCTATAATCTATAATTCCTTTTGCATCAATAAAATAGATAATTTTGATGAAAAAAAGAAAGCTTATATTGAAGAGAATATGAAGGAAGCAGGCTTTTAAATCATATAATAACCATATAAAAGTAACTTGATAATTATATAAAAACCATATAATTGCCGTATATAAATTGAATATTTTTTAAACAAGGTAAAAATGTCAGAAGAACAAAAAAGAATATTAGAGCAACAACTTTGGAATATTGCAAATGCTCTTAGGGGAAAAATGGGAGCGGATGAATTTCGTGATTATATTTTAGGTTTTATCTTCTACAAATACCTTTCTGAAAGGATGTTTTTGTATGCAAACAAAATCCTTAAACAAGATGAAATAAGTTACAACGAAATTGATGAAAATACAGAAGAGGGCACAGAATACCTTGAAGCCATTAAAGAAGAATCCATTGATAAACTAGGTTATTTTTTAAAGCCTTCAGAATTATTTAGTGAAATTTCTAAAAAAGGTAATTCTGAAAACGAAGAAGAGCAAAGTAATTTTATCCTAGAAGATTTAGCTAGAATCCTTAAAAACATTGAAATCAGTACAATGGGTGAAGAATCAGAAGATGATTTTAATGATCTATTTTCTGATTTAGATTTAACTTCACAAAAATTAGGAAGAACTGAAGAAGATAAAAATACCTTAATAGCAAAAGTCCTTAGCCATTTAGATGAAATTAATTTTAATATTGAAAATCCAAAATCTGATATTTTGGGTGATGCTTATGAATATTTAATTGGTCAATTTGCAAGTGGGGCAGGGAAGAAAGCAGGGGAGTTTTATACACCTCAACAAGTTTCAACGGTACTTGCGAAACTGGTTACGACAGGTAAAACAAAGTTAAAATCTGTTTATGATCCTACTTGTGGTTCAGGTTCGTTACTTCTTAGAGTTAAAAGAGAAGTGGAGGAGGTAGCGTCTTTTTACGGACAAGAATTAAATAATACGACTTATAACCTTGCAAGAATGAACATGATTTTGCATGGGGTTCATTATAAAAAGTTTGATATTCAGCAAGAAGATACTATTGAAAATCCTCAACATTTAGAAGAAAGGTTTGAGGTGGTTGTTGCTAACCCTCCTTTTTCAGCTCATTGGTCAGCTAACCCATTATTTATGAGTGATGACCGTTTTAGTCAATACGGAAAACTAGCACCTAAAACAAAGGCTGATTTTGCTTTTGTACAACACATGGTTTATCAACTTGCTGATAATGGAACAATGGCGGTTGTACTGCCTCATGGGGTCTTGTTTAGGGGAAGTAGTGAAGGGCATATAAGAAAATATTTAATTGAAGATAGAAATTACCTAGATACTGTTATTGGATTACCTGCTAATATTTTTTACGGTACTTCAATTTCTACTTGTATTTTGGTTTTTAAAAAATGTAGAGAAAATAACGCAGATATTTTATTTATTGATTCAAGTAAACACTTTGAAAAAAGAGGAAATCAGAATTATTTAACTTCTGAAAACATCAATAAAATTGTTAGCACTTTTGAAAAAAGAACGGTTGAAGAAAAATACAGTCATTTAGCTACTTTAGATGAAATTAAAGAAAATGATTACAACTTAAATATACCTCGTTATGTTGATACTTTTGAGGAAGAAGAGCCAATAGACCTAGAAGCTGTAGCAACTGAATTGAAAGATTTAGACAAAGAAATAGAGCAAACAGATAAAAGCATTGCTGAATTTTGCAAACAACTTAATATTTCAACACCTTTTTAAATGATGGAAGATATAAAAAAAATACCCGTACTAAGGTTTCCTGAATTTTCGGGGGAGTGGGAAATTAAGAAGCTAGGGGATATTTCAGAAAAGGTTGGTAGCGGGAGTACTCCTAGTGGTGGTGAAAAAGTTTATCAAACTTATGGAATACCTTTTATAAGAAGTCAGAATGTATTAAAAAATAAATTGAATTTAGATAGAACACATATTTCTGAAGAAATTAATATTAAGATGAAAGGAAGTATTGTAAAACCTAATGATATTCTACTAAATATTACTGGTGGTGGTTCTATTGGAAGGAGTTGTGTTGTACCTCATACATTTACAATAGGAAATGTAAACCAACATGTTTGTATAATTAGATTAAATAAATTAAATAATTCAGGTTTTATACAGGTGTTTTTATCATCCTATGAAGGACAAAAATTAATATATCAGGGGCAAACAGGAAGTGGTCGAGAAGGTTTAAATTTTCAAAGTATAAGGTTATTTAAAATATTTATTCCACAATTTAATGAACAACAAAAAATAGCAGATTTTTTAACTAGAATTGACATCAGAATAGATAGGTTAAGCAAGAAAAAAAATCTTTTGGAAAGTTATAAAAAAGGAGTGATGCAAAATATTTTTTCTCAGGAGTTGAGGTTTAAGGATGAAGATGGAAATAATTATCCTGAATGGGAAGAGAAGAAGTTGGGGGATTTTTGTTTGAAAAAATCATCTAATATATCAGCAAATTCATTAAGTGATAATGAAGGAGAATATAAAATATATGGTGCAACGGGACTTATAAAAAAAATAGATTTTTATAAAGAAAGCGATTCATATATTAGCATTTTTAAAGATGGTGCTGGAGTTGGTAGAGTTATTTTATGTGAAAAAAAATCATCTGTACTAGGTACTTTATATATTTTAAAGACTAAAAATAATAATAGTATAAATTTTCTATATATCGTTTTACAAAGAATATTTTTTTTAAAATATATTGTAGGAAGTACAATACCACATATTTATTTTAAAGATTTTTCTTTAGAAAAAATAAAATTACCTTCAATTAAAGAACAAATAAGAATAGCTGATTTTTTAACCGAAATAGATAACAAAATAAATTTAGTAGAAAAACAATTAACTGACTCAAAAAAGTATAAAAAAAGCTTACTTCAAAAAATGTTTATTTAAAAATTATGGAATTAGTAAAGAATCTTATTCATGAAAATATAGATAGATATAATCATTTAGATTACTATTTTAGAATTATTGACTCTATTGAAAAAAATGAAATTAGTAACCCTGATATTTCTATTGAAAGTTGTAAGTCTTTAATAGAAGGAATATCTAAATTTATTTTACAATATCTTGATGAGGCAAATGATAAAAATAAGATAGAAAAGATGGATTTTCCAGAGGTTTTTAAAAAATCAATTACTGAATTATCAAATTACAAAGAGATAGAACCTACTTTAATAAGTCGTATAGGAGGTTTTATTAAAAGGCTTGCTGAAATAAGAAATGCAAGAGCTGATATTTCACATGGAAAATTAGCTCCAAAAGATGAGGAAAGTTCTGCACGACTATCAAAATTAGTTAAACATACAACAGAAGGTCTTGTTTTCTATTTGTTAGATAACTTTTTATCCTTAGATTTATCCTATAAAGAAGATGTTAAATATGAAGACAATAAAATCTTTAATCAGGTAATAGATGAAGAAAACTCTATGCCTTCATATTTGAGTTATAGCAAAGCATTATTTGAGCAGGATAATGTAGCTTACATAGATAGGTTAGATGAATACAATTTAGAAAGTGAAGAAGCAGAATAACAAATAATTTTACTCCATAAAAGGAATCTAATGAGTACACAATCAGAACAAGTCTTAGAGGATAACCTTGTTAAACAACTGGTCTCATTAGGTCATAACTTTGTCACTATCAAGGATGAAGACGACCTACTTGCAAACCTAAAATCACAGCTTGAAAAACATAATAGCCTTAGCTTATCTGCTAAGGAATTTTCTAGGGTGCTTAATCATCTAAATAAAGGAAATACATTTGAAAAAGCAAGGATTCTTAGGGGTAGAATGCAACTTGAAAGGGATAATGGGGACTCTGTTTATCTTGAATTTATAAATCAGGATCACTGGTGTAAAAATCAATTTCAAGTGACTAATCAAGTAACAATGGAGGGAAGTTATAAAAACCGCTACGATGTAACTCTACTTATAAACGGTATACCTCTCGTTCAAATTGAGCTAAAAAGAAGAGGATTAGAGTTAAAAGAGGCTTTTAACCAAACAAACCGCTATCAAAAACATTCTTACTTTGCAGGTTCAGGGCTTTTTAATTATATTCAGATTTTTGTTATTAGTAATGGGGTTAATACGAAGTATTATACTAATAACCGTAAAATGTCTTTTAAACAAACTTTTTGCTGGTCTGATGAACATAACAAAAATATTAACCAGCTAGAAGAATTTGCTAATAATTTTTTAGAAAAATGTCATCTTGCTAAGATGATTACTAAGTACATTGTTTTAAACGAAACACAAAAGATTTTAATGGTACTTAGACCTTATCAATACTATGCAACTGAAGCCATTGTTGACCGTGTAAAAAACACGGATAAAAATGGTTATATTTGGCATACAACAGGGTCAGGGAAAACATTAACATCCTTTAAAACCAGTCAAATTTTAATGAAACTACCCGAAGTATATAAGGTAGTTTTTGTGGTTGATAGAAAGGATCTTGATTATCAAACAACAAAGGAATTTAATAGTTTTTCTGATGGGTCAGTTGATGGGACTGATAACACTAGAAACCTAGTTAACCAGTTCGCAGGGACTTATAAGAATGCTAAAGGTGAACTGAAAGATAACAAGCTTATTGTTACGACTATTCAAAAACTAAATACAGCGATTAGTAAAGATAAGTACCTAAAGAAAATGGAGCTTTTGAAAAATAAAAAAATTGTTTTTATTTTTGATGAGTGTCACCGTTCACAGTTTGGGGAAACACATAAACGTATTAAGAAATTTTTTGAAAATCATCAAATGTTTGGTTTTACAGGAACACCTATTTTTGTAAAAAATGCAGTTTCAGGCGAAACAGGGAAAAAAACCACTAAAGAGCTTTTTAATGATTGTTTACATAAATATGTCATTACGGATGCTATTAGGGATGAAAATGTTCTTAAATTTTCTATTGAATATATAGGGAAATATAAAGCAAAAGAAGGAAGTCAAAACGAAATAGATATTGAAGTAGAAGATATAGACAAAAAAGAGCTATTAGAAAGCCCTAAGAGGCTTGAAAAAATAACAAACTACATCATTGCTAATCATGGGCGTAAAACTCATAGTAGGGCATTTACAGCTATGTTTTGTGTGAGTTCTATTGATACTTTAACTAAGTATTATGATTTTTTCCAAAATAAAAAAATTAAAGGGGAACACAATTTAAAAGTTGCTACTATTTTTAGTTTTGTTGCTAATGAAGATGATAAAGATGCTAATGGGTTTATTCCTGATTCGTCATTGGATATTACGGAAGGGGCAACAGTAAATAAGCATAGTAGAGATAAGTTAGATGAATATATAGGTCATTACAACGAAACCTTTAATACTAAATTTTCAACTAAAGATAGTCAGTCTTATTACAACTATTACAATGATATTGCTAAAAAAGTAAAAGAGCAGAAAATTGATATTTTGCTAGTGGTAAATATGTTTTTAACTGGGTTTGATAGTCCACCACTGAATACATTGTATGTTGATAAAAATTTAAAATATCATGGGTTAATACAAGCTTTTTCAAGAACAAATAGAATTTTAAATGAACAAAAATCACAAGGAAATATTGTTTGTTTTCGTAACCTAAAAAAGGCTACAGATGAGGCAATTTCTTTATTTTCAAATAAGGATGCTAAAGAAACAATTTTAGTTGAACCTTATGAAGATTATGTTACAAAATTTAATAAGTCTTTTTCTGAATTACTTAACATTGCTCCAACTGTAAAAAGTGTTGATAATTTGGAAAGTGAAGATGATGAACTTGCTTTTATTAAATCTTTTAGAGATTTGATGAGATTAAAAAATGTATTATCTAGTTTTGCTGATTTTAAGTTTGATGACTTAGCAATGAATGAACAAAGTTTTGAGGATTACAAAAGTAAATATTTAGACCTACACGACAAAGTTAAAGGTGAGCATGATAAGGAAAAAGTATCTATTCTTGATGATGTTGATTTTGAACTGGAGCTTATTCACCGTGATGATATAAATGTTTCCTATATTTTGAGGTTATTAGCTAACCTTAAAGACTCTAAACCAAGTGATCGGGAAAAACAAAAGAAAGCAATTAATGATTTACTGGCTGGGGATGTTCAACTTAGAAGTAAAAAAGAACTTATTGAAAAATTTATTAGTGAAAATATCTTAACCCCTGAAGATAGTGAAAATATAGAAGAAAATTTTGAATTATTTTGGGGGGAAGAAAAACAAAAAGCGATTGATTTAATTTGTAAGGAAGAAGGCTTAGAGTCGGATAAATTACAAGAGGTAATAGGAAATTATATTTATACTGAAAGAACGCCTATTAGGGATGAAATCGTCTCTATACTAAAAGTTAAGCCAAAAATAAGAGAAAGGAAAACCATTACTGAAAGGGTAATCAACAAAATTAAAGATTTTGTTGAAACCTTTATTGATGGGATTGGTGGGTAGTTTATTTTTTTAAGTGGAATATTTTAGTAAAAATTAAGCCATATAAAAACCGTATAATTAATATACGGTTTTTATGTGACTTAAAAAGCAAACAAGTCCATTTGTCCTTTCTCATCATTCTCCTTTTTTTTAGGTTCTTCGGGCTGTTTTTGAATATCAAGAACAACTTTAGATTTTATTTTTGTTTTTATTATTTCAGGTTGTTCTAGTTTTTCTACTTCCAGTATAGAATTTATTGCTTCACTTTGTTTGCTATCCCTTAATCTAGCCCCCCAATTACCAAGGTAATAAGCAGGTGTATAATACACTTCTCTTATTTCCATAGATAAAGTGTTTCTTATCATAATTTCAGCTGGAACATTCCATAAGCTTAATTGTAAATAACACATTAAGCCAGATATCCTGTCAATATCAGTACACTGAACCCATACTTTATCTATCGGATTATGGTTATGTTCTTGCATAATTTTAATAAAAGCTAAGACCATTCCTCCCGAACCGCAAGCAGGTTCGGACAATGTAATAAATGGTTTTTTAAGCTTCTTTAATTCATCCCCATAGGAAAGTTTAGCTAATAACAGAGAAATATCAGGAGGTGTAAAAAACTGCCCATTATTTGTATTACCTAGCTCTAGTTCCATGTATAAACCACCTAAAATATCTCGTGGTTCAGGATCTAGCAATACGATTAAATTAGCAAAGAGTTCAGCAATTTTTCCAGCCTCTTCTTTTGAGTATTTTCCTACAATTTCCATATATTCACTTTCAAGAGATGCAGATTTATATACTCCATTATGTAAAGCAATAGCGGACATCGTTACAAAGTCAGAAAAGACTTGATAGCGGTGCTTATGTTTAGCTATAGAATTGAAAATCTTTATAAAACTTTGTTTATCATACTGCTTGGTTGCAGTCATATATATTATCCTTATATGATGCGTACAAAACAGGTTTTACCCGCTTTGTACACGGGTAAAATTAATAAATAAACTAACTTTTAAGAAAATTTATTATGTAATAGAAAAATAATTCCTATTTTCTTCCAAAGGAAAAAAATAGGAGGATTTTTCTATTACATAAATATATGACTATACAAAATTATTTTGCAAGTCTACCTAAATATTGATGTAAAACAGAACCTATAAGCGTTTGATATGGTATACCTTGTTTAATCGCTTCAGTTTTAATTCCTTCAATATCAGTTTCTAATAATCTTAAATTAACAGGTTTTCTTTTATTTAATTTATTTTTAACAGACATAGTTACTTGTTCTATTTCAGCATTTAGGTTAGGTACACTTTTAAGTGTATTACCTTCAATAGCAGCTAATATTTCAAGTTCTTCTGTTGAATAAGGTAAAGTATTCATAATGTTTTAATATGGTTAGTGGTATTAATAATTACTATTAAGTTTTCTACTAGGAATAATACTTTTTAAAAAAATCTTTTCATCATCCTCTACAAAAGGTACATAGTGGATATATTCTTTTATTTTTATGACCAATATTTTTTGATGTGCATATTTTTCTTGGTTAGGATGAGGCAAAATATCTAATAACCTTTCATCATTAATAGCATTTTCAACATCTTCAAAACAAATCCCTCTGTTTTTCTTCAATAGTGTGTTTTTTTCGTGATTCCACTCAATTTTTTTTGTTTTCACAGTTTTAAATAAGTAAGAAAATTATAAATTAAGTGTATACAGAATACATACAAAGTCAACTTTTAATGTATTCATAGATTTCATGCTTTTTACTGATGATAATATGAATTATCATCAGTAAAAAGTTTGCAAGTTCAGTTAATTTACCTATACTGGAAACATTAATTTACTAGCTTATAGTCTATGTCTAAATTCTTAATACCTCAAAATGAAATCAGTACACAAACAGAAATTCTAATATCAGATGTAATAGAGGATTTTTTACTAACTAAAAACAGTTTTCAAACTGTTAGGAGCTACCGCAATGATTTAAGAAGTTTTTTCAACCGTATGGAACTAAAATGGTCGATATGGTCAATAATGTGATGAGCTTTATCCGTTCCATAGAAAAAAAAGATCCTTTTACTGGTAAAGTAAAAAACCCAACTACAGTAAACCGTAAAGCCTACGCTTTATCATCTTTTTTTAATTATTTGATCCACGTTTATAATTACCCTAAAAATCCTATTAAGCAGTTTCAACCGCATAAAACCGAGAAGAAGAGAAATAACAGGGGTCAAGTCTTGCAATCAAGCATTTTCAACTTTCCTGACAGCTCGGCTAACAGTAGAATAGTACACTTTAAACCAGCTAGAAATTTCCTTCATTGTATAATTTCCAGAAAAATAAGCTTGTGCCATGGCTTCTTCACGACTCTCATATGTTTTTTCATACCATTCAAGAGCCTTCGTAATAGATCTATGTTGCAAGCGAGGCACTTCTTTCAAACGCTGAAAATCAGGGAAATTCGCCAATCCGAAGTGAACTGGTCAGTTCGCTCGGGAGGCAAGTAGTTATCCCGACAGCCGTCAAGTCATCCTATGCTTATAGTCGCTAGGTTACAATTAAGAATTCTAGCACAAAGGCAGGACACACTATAAAAAGTCATGCGTGATAAA
>JAJJBE010000171.1 GCA_020996635.1 Bathymodiolus brooksi methanotrophic gill symbiont | reverse complement strand
TTGCGAAGCCTATGAAGTGGACTTATTTAAGGAGTTATATTATCTTCGCTGGGGCATTGAAGAAAATTATAAACGCCTAAAACAGTGGGTAGAAATTGAGAACTTTTCAGGCAAATCTGTTGTGTCAATTCAGCAAGATTTTTATGCCAAAATAGTTGCCTCAAATTTAACCGCTTTGATGGAAATAGCCGCACAAAAAAAAGCGGTCTGCGCCGAGAGCATTAAAGAGCTTTAAGAATGATATTCATTTTTCAGCCTATAAAAGCTCTTTGTAATTAATTAGTTACGCTTAACTTACTGGCATTGGGAATTACCCCCACAGGTTCTCTGACCCAGTGTTTGCAAGCATTAAGGCGATTAGCTTATCTATATAAACCTTAGCACCGTTACGCCCTATATCGCCCCACCTCCTGCACCATTTCCTTACATAAATGGGCACTGCCAACCAAGAAATTTAAAAAGCCATTTAAAATCATAAGGATACATAACCTTAGGTTTTGGCATGCATCCTGCTTTAATCTAAACAACGCCTAGCGTTAATCCCAATTAGTTTTTATGCAGAACTAACCATCAGTATTAATACTTACTGAAGCTTGTAACTAATTCTTGCAAACCTACCCCCATACGGTTTGCAGGAATTAACTTTGCGGCTTCTTTAAATATTTTTATGCCCCCTATTTTATTAACTTCATTGATAACAAGATTATGCTATTTGGCCGAAACAAAAAAAATCGGATTACCATTGCCGATAAAAAAATTGAAAAGTGGAGTTACTCTACCTGTGGCTACTGCTCTACAGGTTGCTCAATTGAAATTGGTACTAATAAAGAAGGCAAACCCGTCTCTTCTCGTGGCGTTGCTAATGCTGATGTCAACCAAGGGAAGTTGTGCTTAAAAGGTATTTATGAACATGAATTATTTGAATCTGCAGGACGCGGTAACACACCTTTAATTAGAAACGATTTTCATAATCCTTGGAATGAATCTAGCTGGGATGATGCAACCGGGAAAGTAGCCTCTGAAATTAAGCGTATTCAATCCACCTATGGACGTGATGCTTTTGCTGTTGTCTCGACAGGACAAATATTAACCGAAGGATTTTACACTTTAGGTAAATTAACTCGTGGTGTGATTGGTACTAATAATTATGACGGCAATACCACTTTATGTATGGCCTCTGCCGTTTCTGGTTATAAACGCTCTTTTGGCTCTGACGGCCCTCCTGGATGTTATGAAGATTTTGAGCATACCGACTGTTTAATTGCATGGGGTTCCAATCTTCCTGAACAACACCCTATTATCTATTGGCGCATGAAAGAAGCGCAGGAAAAACGCAATTTCCCACTGATCGTTGTTGATCCGCGCGTTACCATGCTGGCACAAAATGCCGATATGCATTTAACGATTACACCAGGAACTGATGTTATTTTACAAAATAGCTTAATGCACGTTATTTTGGATGAAGGCTTAGAGGATCAAACTTATATTAAAGCCAATACCAATGGCTTTGAAGATTTAAAAAAAGAAGTTGAAAAATACGACCCAACAACAGTAGCAAAAATTTGTGGTATTGATGAAGATACTATTCGTCACGTTGCAAGGCTTTATGCCAATGCCGGTGCTGCAATGAATATTTGGACCATGGGTATTAATCAAAGTACCCACGGATCTGATGGCGTTGTGGGCCTAAATAATTTAAGTTTATTAACCGGTAATATCGGTAAAAAAGGCGGTACGAGTCTTTCCATTACCGGCCAATGTAATGCTATGGGCACACGCGAATGGTCATCTTGCTCTGGCTTGCCTGGCTACCGCACTTTAGAAAACCCAGAACACCGTGAAGAAATCGGAAAATTTTGGAATGTAGACCCTGAATTCTTTCCTAAAAAACGCGGTATGGCACAAACTGACATCTTTCCTGCCATAGAAACAGGAGAAATCAAAGGGCTTTGGTTAGTCGGTACTAATCCAATGACATCCATGCCTAATACAGCACGCATTCGTAAAACCTTAGAAAAATTAGAATTTCTTATTGTTCAAGACTCTTACCTTGATGTAGAAACCACTGACTACGCACATGTCTTTTTACCCGCTGCACTTTGGGCGGAAAAGGAAGGCTGTTTTACTAACACAGAACGTCGTGTCAATATTGTACGAAAAATTAAAGAACCCTATGCTAATACCAAAACAGACTTACACATTTTTAATGCAATAGCACAGCAGTTTGAGCAATCTAAGAAAATGAAATTCCCTGATAAACCTGCTGATGTCTTTAATGAAATGCGCCAGCTATCAAAAGGACGTTTGCTTGATATGTCGGGTATGACTTACGATTTAATCGAAAAAAATCGTGGTATTCAATGGCCATATACAGAAGAACAAGCCAAAAAAGGTATCGCGCCCCCTAAAGGCGGTAAACGCTTATACACTGAAGATGGCGTATTTAGTTACCTCGATGGAAAAGCTAAATTAATCCCCTTACCCTTCATTAATAACAATGAAGTGCCTGATGAGAAATACCCTTTTTGGTTAAACTCAGGGCGCTTAGTCGAACATTTCCATACCCGCACACGCACAGGAAAAATCTGCAATAACAACAAATTTAGCCCGACCCCTTTTATGGAAATGAACCCTGATATAGCGCTGGAAATGGGAATTATTCATCAATCCTATGTTCGGCTGGTCTCACGCCGTAGTGATGCCGTTGTTATGGTGATGCTAACTCATCGTGTCCCTAGGAATATGGTCTTTATTCCTTTTCATTTTTTTGATTGTGTTAACCGGCTTACCCTGGGCCTATTAGATCCACATTCACGCCAACCTGCGTTTAAACAATCAGCAGTGCGAATTGAAACGATCAATCAAGAAGAAGCCGCAAAAATTAACAAAGAAGCTCGAAAATTTTAAGTCATTGGAAGACAGAATTAAACCTATCCTCCTCATTAAATAGTCTAAAAATATCATGATAAAAGTACGCAGTGACGAACCTGAATATGCTTACCTTTGGGATAAAGAAACCAAAGATAAAAATCGTTATGGAAAAAACATTGAATTAACAGAAGAAGGTGATGAACGCCGCAATAAAAGCCTCAATATTAATGGTGACGACAGCATAGGCGACAACCCAAACCGTAACAAGCAACATGGCTTTTTTCTTAATGCAGATAACTGTATAGGTTGCCACGCTTGTGAATCCGCTTGTAGCGAAAAAAATGATAACCCTGCGCATATTGCCTTCCGCTCCGTCGGCTTTGTTGAAGGCGGTAGCTACCCTGATTATCAACGCCTCAATATATCAATGGCTTGTAATCACTGTGATGATCCCGTTTGCTTAACAGGTTGCCCTACTCGCGCTTATACAAAATTCACCGAATACGGCGCGGTATTACAAGACCCTGATATTTGTTTTGGTTGTGGTTATTGCACCTGGGTTTGTCCTTATAACGCCCCACAACTTGACCCTGTAAAAGGTGAAGTCAGCAAATGTAATATGTGTGTTGACCGCTTAGAAGTCGGTTTAAAACCTTCATGTGTCGCAGCTTGTTTAGGTAATGCATTAGATTTTGGTGTGATTGAAAACATCCCGGAAAACCGTGACCAAGCGATAACTGAAATTCCAGGATTTCCAACAACCGATATTACCCACCCTAATATTCGTTTCCAACAAAAAAAGCAAAATCACCACGAAATGACTCGTACTGATTCCATGCCTTTAAAATATGTTAAAGATGAAGCGGAAGACAAATATAAAGCAACCGTTGATAAAAAATTAGGTCTAGAAAAACATTGGAACTTTCGTAGTTTATTAACCAGCCATGAAAGTGCTCATGTTATTTTCACTTTATTTACTCAAGCAACTGTCGGTGCTTTTTTAATGCTCATTTTAGGTGATAGTCTAGGTTTATTAGGCTTTAACACGTTAGATAGCTATACCATTCACATGAGCTTAGTCGTCACTATTTTCATACTCAGTACGATTGGACTATTTAAACTCAATATGCACCTAGGAAAACCACATCGCTTTTATCGTGGTTTTAATAACTTACGTCTCTCTCCCGTAAGCCGTGAAATAGCCGGAGTTTCTATGTTTTACACGGGCTTGTTAGGCTATGCCTTATTTGCGATTTTTGATAATGCATTTATGAGTTTCTTCGCCACTATCTTTGCTTATTTAGCTGTTATCAGTGGCCCAACCGGCTTGTACTTTATGTATAAACTATATCGTATTCCTGCCCGTCCTTTTTGGGATCACCTGCAAACAGGTACCGCATTTTTTGGGACTATGTTGAGTTTGGGTAGCCTTATTATTGCAGCAGTCAGTTTGATTTTATTACCAGCATCAGCCTTAACTGAATTGATTCCTACTTTAGCAAGTATTATGGTAGTAGGGCTAACGATTGAAATTCTGGGGCATATAATTCATGCGCGAAATATGCAGAGCATTAGTAATGAAGGTACGGCATCACACTATCGCCAAACCACACAATATGGAAAATCCTACTTATTGCGTAACGCTCTATTATGTTTAAGCCTTGCATTAGCTATTACTATTAGCTTGACTGGGCTACCTGGAATACTAGGAACTATAATGGCGATACTATTAGCGCTATCATTAATCATAGCCTCTGCTTTTAGCCGTTCACTGTTCTTTGTATTAGTCATTCCTACCACAATGCCTGGCGCGTTCTTTTGGAAAAATGATGGCTTTGTTGACCATGCCCGTGAAACTGGCCTAGCCGATGCACCACAACATGGCGTTGTTTATGAAAGACACCATGCATTTAAAGTCGATGAATTACTGCAAACGATTAAAGAGAATTCATTACAAGATATGCTAGAACATGTGAAATGGATCTTTGGTAAAAAATAAGAGCAATATAATCGGTCTTGTATATTCAACGCCTAAGGAGGTGAATATACAAGACTGGTTGTAAAACTAAACTCTGGAACGTGCACGGAATAACATCCCGAAGTTATAACGCAGGATTTTTGCACCAGGAAGGTTGCTCTCATGAGGCGCATAGTTATTCTACGCAACGAATGAGAGCCGCTTTCCTGGTGCAAAAAGACTCGTTAGAAATCGGGAGATTGTTTCGTGCACGTTCCTTTTAACCGTTAAAAAGCCAAAGGAAGTTAAAACAGAATTATCCTTTTTAACTTCCTTACAAATTGAAAAGTCATTAAATGAAACATTACAAAGTAAAAATCATAGTTTGTATTATGTTGTTTTGTTTTGCTTGTCTAACTGGTGTGCGCTGATCAGAGTCCGAAGGCATAACAATTCATAATATTAAAGCTTCAGGCGTTAAATTTCTTGATACAAAAAACGGCTTAAACCGATTTGTTCCATTAACTGCTCAAGTCCTTCTTGATCTAAGCAATTACTTAAACATGTATCAAAAATTTGATTCTTGTTACTCTGCTTTCCGTTCAGCTCTTAAGCGTTCAGGTATAAAAACAGCTTCTGGTCAGTCTGCCCATATTCTACGGCATACTTTCGCAAGCCACTTTATTATGAATAAGGGAAATATTTTAACTCTTCAGAAAATCCTTGGTCATTCTTCGCTTTTGGTAACAAAAGCTATTCTTATCTTGCACCTAACTACTTAAATGAAGCAACTATTTACAATCCTATCGAGTATAAATAAAAAGTAGTGAACATTAAGTGAGCATCAGGCAAAAAAAAGCCACCTTGAAAGGTGGCTTCTCCTATATAACAAATTGAGTTATATATAGTATTTGGTGGGTCCTGCGAGATTCGAACTCGCGACAATCGCATTAAAAGTGCGGTGCTCTACCAGCTGAGCTAAGAACCCTTGAATTTATTTAGTCATTATACATCGGATTTCCATCTCTTCAAGTGTTTTTATTACAAATAAAGAATACCCCCTTTTATCTAACACCAAAAAATAAATAATTTTCTTATAAATCAATATACTTAAATATAAAATCAGCCGACACTTAAGGTAAATAAACTTTTTTAATTACCGCATTCATGCACTTTTTAGTTAATCCTAAGCTACTTAATGCCTACTCCTCAATTAATGATATTATAAGCATCTCTTTTAATTCAACATACAAAAGTCTGATGAGTGTAAAAATCTATCACAACCCAAGATGTAGTAAGTCACGCCAAACATTACAATTACTTGAAGAGCAAGGCGTTCAAGCTGAAGTTATTGAATACTTAAAAACTCCTCCTAGCGCGGCTGAATTAGATGAAGTACTTAAGCTTCTTAATATAGAGCCTCGTGCCTTAATGCGCACTAAAGAAGCTGAGTATAAAGCAACAGGGATGGATAATCCTGATTTAGATCGTGCCGCTCTCATTGCTGGTATGGTTGCTAGTCCTAAATTAATCGAACGCCCTATTGTTATCAGTAATGGCAAAGCCGCTATTGGCCGCCCTCCTGAAAGTGTTTTGGCGATTTTATAACTATGGCTCGAATTCTGGTTTTATATTACAGCAGTAATGGTGCTACCAAAACAATGGCGCAGCAAATTTCACGTGGCATTGAATCCATTGAAGGTGCGGAAGCAATTATTCGTACCGTGCCCAATATATCTACTGTCTGTGAACAGTCAGAAGAAAGTATTCCTGAATCGGGCTCTTTATACGCAAGTTTGGATGATTTAAACCATTGTGATGGTTTAGCTTTAGGTAGCCCAACTCATTTCGGTAATATGGCAGCCCCTTTAAAGTACTTTATTGATAACACAACTGAATCTTGGTTTAACGGTTCTCTGGCTGGAAAACCAGCGGCTGTTTTCACATCAACAGGCAGTATGCATGGTGGCCAAGAAACCACGTTACTCTCTATGATGTTACCTTTATTGCACCACGGCATGCTTATTTTAGGCATTCCTAGTAGCGAACATGCCTTAAGAGAAACTCAATCAGGCGGCACACCTTATGGTGCTAGCCATGTCTCCCATAACAGTACATCTTTAAGCAAGGATGAGAAAACACTCTGCTTTGCCTTAGGTGCACGATTAGCAAGCACTGCTTTAAAATTAAAAACATCATGACTACACGAATTTATTATTCCATTGCATTATTAGCTTATGTTGGATTATTTAGCCTATTAATGCTATGGAACACTCTTATATCCCCCCCTGAAAAGCTCCCTGTTACTTTGGCTCTTATTATTGTCATTACGCCTATGTTGCTGCCCTTTCGTGGTTTTTTAAAGGGTGATTTAAAAAGCTGTTCTTGGATGGCTTACGTCAGCATGCCTTATTTTATTCATGGCTGTGTTGAAAGCTATTCACGTATCGACTTTTTACTACCTGCCTTAGAAGTGACTTTTAGTTTTTTATTATTTTTAGGTGCTAGTTTATTTGTTCGGCACTCTGCAAGAAATCACTAACAATGGCCGAACAACTCACTTTACAGTTTGATAATAATGCCGAGCAGTCTTTTGCTAGTTTTTATACAGGCGATAATTTAGAAACTGTTAAACATTTAAGCAATATTGCGAACAAAACAGGAGAGCAGCAACTCTTTATTTGGGGCACCGAAGGAACGGGGAAGTCACATTTATTACAAGCTTGTTGCCAGGCTGCCCATAAAAATAATCTAACTGGCTTTTATTTAGATTTATCCAATCATCACCTAACTGACCCAAGTATTTTAGAAGGCTTAGAGTCCTTTGATCTAGTCTGCCTTGATAATATTCAGCACTGCTCTAATAATTCAGCTTGGGAGCTAAGCTTATTTAATTTTTATAATCGCCAACGCGCAAATGATAGTTGCTTAGTTATTTCAGGTAATTGCCCACCAAAATTTTTGATGATTCAATTAGCGGATTTAAAAACACGGCTAGCCTGGGGGTTAACTTTAAAATTACATAAATTATCAGATGAAGACTTGATTGCTGCCTTTACTTGCAAAGCTAAATATCTTGGTTTGGATATCCCCGCTTCAGTTGGGGAGTTTATCAATAAAAACTATACCCGGGATTTAGCCAGTTTATGGCGTTTGCTGCCTAAACTAGAACAAGCGACACTGGTTGCTAAACGCAAATTATCCATTCCTTTTTTAAAGGAAATATTATCAGCTGAAGAAGAAAAAACAAATTAATGTAACGCAGCTAAAAATTGTACTTTCAGCTATTAATAACTGATGTTACGTAGAGAATTGAAAAAACTTATGCCCCCTTTTTCACTACATAACATCAAGTAGCCCGTATGAAGCTTGCGTAATTAGGCGCGCCATTCCTACTTCATGAAACATTGGGATGTCCTATCGCCAATCTTCATTCAGCACGGAGCGATTTATGGGAGCCCCAGTTCGTCCTGCCTCCAACTCAACTACGCAAAAAACACTGCTTCGTTAAGTCTACCTCAAATGACTTGACGGCTGTCGGGATAACTACTTGCCTCCCAAGCGAACTGACCAGTTCACTTCGGATTGGCGAATTTCCCTGTCGCCTACTGCGGACTAAAAATCATCACTTCGCTGCGCTCCGTTTCCCTGATTTTCAGCGACGGGGGTTGACGCCAATGCCAGTAAGTTAAGCGTAACATATTAATACCAATAGAGTTTTTTGGTATAAAAACGAGGTTTTTTTAACCACTCTAATAACATCAATCCTTTAGAAGCTAAAGTTTCTCTTATATTTCGACAAAACAAGTATTTTAGTTATTAAATATCAATTACTTGCGCTTAACTTACTGGCATTGGGCTTGACGCTCTGTTTATCCCGTATTCCGTACCTCCATACAGGCTACGATAACAACCGCTTACCTTATTTTAGTACCCATAAATTTCTTCACGCCGTATTAGAGAGTGGATAACGTAGGGTTAATTGTATGCGTAACAGCTATTAATACCCCCCCCTTTATATAGGTGACACTTTTACAATTAAACCAAACTTAGGGTGATCTAAATAATGCACTTCTTTAAATAATACACGCCTTTTCTCTTTTAAGTGATAGATTAAACCATCTTCTTCTACACTTTCTGAAGGTGATAACTCAATATCAGCCAATACATGTAACAGCTCACCTCGTTGAATTTTAACCCAGCCTGTTAATTTCTGGCTCGCATCATAAATTTCCACAGGTAAACTCATCCGTCCACTTCTTGCTTCCACTTTCCACGATTTATAATAAAAAGGACGGTAATCTAGCGATTTATCTAAGCGTCGATACAGTGTACTCATTGTTTTTTTACCTGAAATATCGCGAGCATAATGCTTAACAACCTCAATTTCTGTTTCTTTTTGTTCAAAAACCTCAGAATTAGGAGCGTTTTGTTTAAAAACAATGACTTCTATATAAAACTGCCTAACATCTGCAGTGGCAATATTTTGCACTAATAATAAGACTAAAAAATAAAATACTTTTAACTGCTGACTCATTTTTATTCATCCATCCATTAATTGTTTTAATAACACAAAAATAAACTCTATTTTTTCTTCTGTTTCGGTAAAGGCTTGGGTAAATCGCAAAACACTCCCCCCTTCAAATTTATACTTTGCCGCTTGTGTTTGGATCAAGCCTAACAATGCTTGCATATTCAATTTAGGCTCTGAGCCAAACACAATTCGTCCTCCTGCGGCATGTGCATCTATTTTCTTTATACCGATTTTATTAGCGACTAATTTTAATTCTGCTATCGCAAATAAAACTTTAACAGGTTCAGGAAATAGGCTAAATCGGTCGATCATTTCCACCTGCAAATCACGCAATTCTTGTTTATCTTTGGCACTAGAAATACGCTTATATAAGACTAAGCGCGCATGAATATCCGGCATATAATCTTCGGGGATTAATGCGGCTGTTTGTAAATCAACCTCTGTGCCACTATGTAAAGGCGCATCCAAATCTATTTGTTTGCCTGATTTTAATGCATTGACTGTACGATCTAATAATTCAGTATAAAGCGTAAAGCCAATTTCTTGTATTTGTCCACTTTGGCCATCACCTAATAATTCACCCGCTCCTCGGATTTCCATATCATGAGTGGAAAGCATAAACCCAGCACCCAACTCACTCGAAGTTTCAAGCGCTTCTAAACGCTTGATACCATCTTTACTAATGAGTGCTTTTGGTGGCACAATCATATAGGCATAGGCTCGGTGATGTGATCTCCCAACTCGCCCGCGTAATTGATGCAATTGCGCTAAACCTAATTTATCTGCACGGTTAATGATAATCGTATTCGCGGTAGGAATATCAATACCACTCTCAATAATGGTGGTGCTTAATAAAATATTAAAGCGTTGATGATAAAAATCTAACATGATTCGTTCTAACTCACGTTCTGGCATTTGCCCGTGTGCAATTTCCACTCGCGCTTCGGGAACTAATTTCTCTAATTCACGCGCCATTTTCTCCATCGATTTTACATCATTATGTAAAAAGTACATTTGCCCACCGCGTTTAATTTCACGCTGGCAGGCTTCTTTTACTAGGGAGTCTATCCATTCGGTAATGAAAGTACGAATGACATGTCGGTTAGGCGGCGGCGTGGCAATAATAGAGACTTCTCGTAAACCAGCCATCGCCATATTTAAAGTACGCGGAATGGGTGTTGCCGTTAAGGTTAATAAATCTACTTCTTGGCGCACCGTTTTAAAATGTTCTTTTTGGCGTACACCAAAACGCTGCTCTTCATCAATAACCACTAAGCCTAAATCACGATATTTAATTTCTTTTGATAGTAATTTATGCGTGCCTAAAACAATATCCACTTTGCCATTTGCTAAATCTGCAATAATGACTTTTTGCTGTTTAGGGGTAATAAAACGAGATAATACCTCTACTCTAAAAGGCCAATCAGCAAAACGATCTCTAAAATTTTGATAATGCTGTTGCGCCAGTAAAGTCGTTGGCACTAAAACAGCAACTTGCTTACCACTTTGTGCAGCAATAAATGCAGCACGCATCGCCACTTCTGTTTTACCAAAACCCACATCCCCACAAACAACACGATCCATTGGTTGTGGTGAGCGCATATCGTCTAAAACAGAATCAATAGCTGTTTGCTGGTCTGGCGTTTCCTCAAAAGGAAAAGCATCTGCAAAAGCTAAATACTCTGCTTCAGAATACACAAAAGCATGACCCTTTTTAAGTGCGCGCTTGGCATGTATATCTAATAATTCAGCAGCGACATCATGAATTTTTTCCAGTGCTTTTTTCTTTGCTTTACTCCACTGATCACCCCCTAATTTATGTAGTGGTGCTGTTTCAGGGCTTACGCCGGTATAACGCCCGATAACATCTAACGTAGAAACAGGGACATAAAGCTTATCTTCATTGGCATATTCTAAGGTTAAAAATTCAGCTTCAATATCACCAAATTTTAAAACTTGTAAGCCTAAATAGCGGCCTACCCCATGTTCTTGATGGACAACAGGTGCGCCAACTGTCAGATCATCCAAGTTATGAATTATCTTTTCTAATGCATAGGCACTGGATTTTTTTCTTCGTCGGCGTTGTTGAGCTTTATCTCCTGTTAGCTGGCTTTCAGTAATAATCACCAAGCCAGCGCTTTGTAAATATAAGCTATGATCTAAGGGAGCAACAACAATACAAGGGGATTCATCACACTGACAAAACTCATCCCAACTGCTGACATTTTTTGCCAACATCCTGTAGCCACGTAATCTATCTAATAAAGCTTCTCGGTGTCCCGCTGTTTCTGCAACCAGTAAAACACGGCTGGCACTGTTCGCAATAAAGGCTTTGAGGCGGCTAGCAGGTTCTTTTAATCGCGCATCAATGGTCATTTCAGGCAAAGCTAAGCTTTCTGCTGACCAGTCACTAGCAATAGTGTTATCTGAGCTTAAATAAATGCGCCGAAATGTATCAATAGCAGCAGTAAACTCTTCGTGAGATAAATATAATTTACTCACCGCCAATAAAGGGCGTTCTAAATCATATTTACGCTGTTCAAACCGCTCTTCAACATCATTAACAAAGTTAACTGATGCCGTGTTTAATGTTTCAGGTAAAACAAAAGCTGTCGTGACTGGTAAATAGTCAAACAGCGTTTCCATTTTATCGACAAATAACGGTAAGTACGCTTCAATACCGCTAGGTGTAACATTCTTAGTCACATTTTGATAAATAATATTGTCTTGATAATTATCTGGAAAAGCTTCGCGAAAAGATTGACGAAAATGCTTGATAGACTCATCAGTAAACGGAAATTCATGCGCAGGATAAAGTTTAATTTCTGCAACTTTATCTAGTGAGCGCTGTGTTTCAGGATCAAAAGTACGAATTGAGTCAACTTCTTCCCCCATAAGGTCAATTCTAAAGGGGTACTTACTGCCCATGGAAAATAAGTCAATAATCGCGCCTCGTACTGCAAATTCTGCATGCTGCACCACTTGCGAAACACATTCATAACCGACTGCTTCTAGCTGAATGCGCTGTAAATCTAAATTAAATGTGCTGCCTACTTTAATAGAAAAGCTATTGGCTAATACATAGTCTCTGGGTGTTAGCCGATGCATTAAAGTTGGAATAGAAATAACTAAAACACCGCGCGTTACTTCAGGTAATTTCGCTAAAGTTTTAAGCCGTTCAGAAACAATCTCGGGTAAAGGTGAGAAAACATCGTAAGGTAAAATCTCCCAATCCGGGAAATGCAAAATAGGATATTCATCCTGCAAAAAGAAAGCCAGCTCATGCTCTAAGCGCAATGCCGTTTGTGTGTCAGGCGTTAAAACAACAAATAACCGAGTTTCATTTTTAATCGCCGTGGCAATCGCCAAGGAATCAGCACAGCCTTCTATGCCTGACCAAAAAACCGGTTGTTTTATTTTATGGGGAACCTTGGGGGATAAAATTGTTTGCGTCTCTGACATTAGGCTATTTAAGTGGTGTGATAAGGTTTAGGATTTTTGTAAAAACATAGCATCACCATAGCTAAAAAAGCGATACTTTTTAGCGATAGCATGGGCATACAATTTTTTAATGCGTTCATAACCTGAAAAGGCAGAAACTAGCATCAATAAAGTCGATTCAGGTAAGTGAAAATTAGTAATCATGGCATCAACCGTTTTAAACTTATAACCTGGGGTAATAAATAAGTTAGTATCACCACAACAAGCTTTTAATTGCCCTGATTTTGATGCCGATTCTAAAGAGCGTACCGCCGTTGTGCCTATCGCAATAATACGTCCTCCTTTACGTTTAACTTCTTCTACTATTGCCACCGTTTCCGCAGGCACATTAAAAAATTCTTTGTGCATAATATGCTCAGCTAAGTTATCCGCCTTAACGGGGCGAAATGTACCACTAGCAACATGCAAGGTAACAAAAGCAATCTGTACGCCTTTTGCTTTAATGCTTGCCATCATGGCATCATCAAAATGTAATCCCGCCGTCGGTGCTGCCACTGCGCCACTTTCTTCTGCAAACACAGTTTGATAACGTGTTTGGTCATTATCATCATCCTCTCGTTCTATATAAGGGGGTAATGGCATGTGGCCAATTTGTTGCAAAATATCGGCTAAACCTTGCTCGCCTTTAAAGCGCAAGTGAAATAAATCTTCTTCTCGGCCTAATACTTCACATTGAAAGCCTGCGTCTAAATTAATAAGACTTCCCGCTTTGGGTGACTTGCTCGCACGTGTATGCGCTAAAACTTCTTGATTAGCTAAAACACGCTCAATCAGTATTTCTACTTTGCCACCTGTTTCTTTATGTCCAAATAAACGCGCAGGGATGACCTTGGTATTATTTAAAACTAACAAGTCACCTTTGTTGAGTAACTCTAAAAAATCTATAAATTGCTTATCCTCTAACTGATCTGTTATTTTATCTAAACACAGTAGCCGGCTCGCTGTACGCTCCGCTAAGGGTTTTTGTGCAATCAGCTCATCAGGGAGATCATAATAAAAATCACTTTTTTTCATTCGGGATATTTTTAGTCGTTAATGGTTAATATCAATGCTGATAGTAAAGCTCAAATCATTATCACTAAGGTAAATATCACCTTCTTGAATATTGCACTGTAATTGCATCGTACGCTTAACCAGCTGTTCCACCCCTTCTGCATGAATATGTATTAGCGTTAAATTTTTAAAACGTTGTAATTTTTTAGCTAATTGCCCACGCCAGACTTTAGCTTTGCCTTCATGATAGGTATAAATAATGACCTGTTTAGCACGACCACAAGCTTTGCGAATGCGTTTTTCATCCATTTGACCTAAATCTATCCATAATTCAATTTCATCAGTCAGTGTTTTTTGCCATAACTCAGGCTCATCATCACTGCTCAAACCTTTAGTAAACTCTAAACTCTCATTTGCATTAAGCATAAAAGCGATCAATCGAATCATAAATCGATAATCATTTTCTGACGGATGCTGCGCTACGGTTAGCTCACGCTGAAAATCAGGGATGATTTTTAGTCCGCGATAGGCGAAGGGTTGTTACCAATCTGAAGTGAACTGTAAGTTCGCTCAGGAGGTAAAAATTTTATCCCGGAGAGCCGTAGAGCCATTTGAGGTAGGATTAACGAAGCAGCTTTTGTGCGTAGTTGATCCGAACGCAGGGCGTATCGGGGCATTATTGATTCGCCGCGTGGCGAATCGATTTTTGCGACAGGAGTCCCAAAATCTTTAGGCGAGCCACGTGGTGGCGCGCCTATGGCTTTGATAGTATTGCTTATCCATATTAGCAATATTTAAGGAAACTTTATTGATGGTTGCGCTAATCGCCATAATACTTATATTGGTTGATTAATTTTTGTCTATTTTAAAGTATTTAGCTAAAAGTATTTAGCTAAAATTTTTCAGCCTAAAGTTATCAATAAAATACTTAATCTCGATAGTAAAAAAATATTGTAAAATGAAGCCACTTTAACAGATGAAATACCTGCCCTTTTTTAGGTAACTCGCAATAAATAACCCACCCACCTTGCTTATTTTAAAGGACACACATTGAGTCTATTCAAAAAAATCATACATGAATTATTAGGCTACCTCCTTCGCTGAAAATCAGGGAAACGGAGCGCAGCGAAGTGATGATTTTTAGTCGGCAGTAGGCGACAGGGAAATTCGCCAATCCGAAGTGAACTGGTCAGTTCGCTCGGGAGGCAAGTAGTTATCCCGACAGCGGTCAAGTCATTTGAGGTAGACTTAACGAAGCAGTGTTTTTTGCGTAGTTGAGTTGGACGCAGGACGAACTGGGGCTCCCATAAATCGCTCCGTGCTGAATGAAGATTGGCGATAGGACATCCCAATGTTTCATGAAGTAGGAATGGCGCGCCTAGCATTATTAAAGGTTGTTATTTTCATTAGCCTTTTAGCGTTAGCCAAAGTTACTTTACGTACAAACCCTGATATTGCTATATTAGGGGCAGCTGTCGTACTCTTTTTACTATGGTATTTTGCACCTAAAATTAAATCTTATTTAAACCTCTAAGGCGCGGCACAGTCAATTATTATGAATAACAGCATCGGTATCATTAATTTTTCCCAGCTTTCTGTGGCATTAATCCCAGTCTTAGTTGTACTGCTTATTTTTATACGCTGGTCTTTGAGTATTAAGCAGCCTATTTACGCATTATTGCGTATGTTTTCGCAATTATTATTAATTGGTTACGCCTTAGGTTTTATTTTTGAGTCACAAGACAGCTGGTTTATTTTACTGATTTTATGTTTTATGTGCATGACATCTAGCTGGATTGCCTTAGGTACCGTGCCTGAATACAGGCTCCGTTTTTATAAATATACTTTAGCCGCTATTAGTGTAGGTGGTGGATTGACCTTAGTTCTAATTACTCAAGGCACTTTACAGTTAGACCCTTGGTATGAACCCCATTATATGGTGCCTATTGCAGGTATGATTTTTGCCAATTCCATGAATAGTGTTAGCCTCTCGGCAGAGCGTTTACATGCCGAATTATTGCATCACGATACTTTTATACAAGCACGAAATATTGCCTTTCAAGCGGCAATGATACCTGTGGTTAATTCTTTATTTGCTGTGGGTTTAGTCTCTTTACCGGGCATGATGACTGGGCAAATACTATCAGGCACATCGCCTTTTGTAGCGGCTCGTTATCAAATTATGGTGATGGCAATGGTATTTGGCTCTTCTGGCTTATCAACTGCTATCTACCTGAGCCTTGTTAAAAACTTTTATCGTCAAGAAAATAACAATGAGCTTTAAAAACGCGTCTTTCTTTTCCTATACCTCTGCCATTCAGAGGCATTTAAATAGACATCAACGAATTTTACGGATTATTTTCGCCGCCAGCCCCAGCCAATTAAAGCCACATATAAAAGACTGTGTGATTAATGATAATGGCAGGCTATTAATTTATGTTAGTTCTGCTGTTTGGGCTTCTCAATTACGTTTTTTAAGCGCGCAAATAAAAGAGGCGGTAAACAGCCAAAGCAATGAAAGAATTCAACAAATACGTATTAGAGTACTAAGCCCTGAGCCATTTAAAGCGGAAGTAGAAGAAAAAAAGATTTTCCCTTCCACCGCAAGTATAGATTTAATAAGAAGTAGCGCTGAAAGCTCTTCCGAGAGTAAATTAAAAGATGCTTTATTAAGTTTAAGTAAGACACTTAAAAAACATTCTTAAGGATGTGCACTAAGTAATTTACCGAAATATAGACCTAAACCACTTGAAGGCGCAGTGTTTTCCTCACTCGTCACTCCCGAAGTTACCCAGTCAAGCGTGGGCACAAGCTTTTATCGGGAGCCTATGTCATGTAACACCCCCCCCCGCTAAAAGCATGTAGGGGTAACTTAACATATCAATCAAGCGATTGCAGAAGTTGAAGCCGGTAAAATAGTGCGGCAAAGAAAGGCAAAATACAAGACCCTTCCCCCGTTTTCCTCGCTTTAGCTGATTGTTAAAATACAAACATTTCTTGAAGAGTAGCACATAACTTAACTTGAGTATCTACATCAAGAGTACCTAATTTCTTTATTAAGCGTGTTTTATCAACCGCTCTAATTTGGTCTAATAGTATTAGCCCCTTTTTTCCTTTAAAGCCACATTCAACGCGACAAGGAAAATCAAAACCCTTACTTGTCATTGGAGCAACAAGCACTGTAGATAATGCAGACATCTCATTGGGAGAAATAATAATACAAGGCCGAGTTTTATTAATTTCTTTACTTTTCGTTGGGTTAAGATCTACAAGCCATATTTCAAACCGACTAATATTCGAAACTACCATCGCTGAAAATCAGGGAAACGGAGCGCAGCGAAGTGATGATTTTTAGTCCGCAGTAGGCGACTGGGAAATTCGCCAATCCGAAGTGAACTGGTCAGTTCGCTCGGGAGGCAAGTAGTTATCCCGACAGCCGTCAAGTCATTTGAGGTAGACTTAACGAAGCAGTGTTTTTTGCGTAGTTGAGTTGGACG
>JAJJBE010000017.1 GCA_020996635.1 Bathymodiolus brooksi methanotrophic gill symbiont | reverse complement strand
AAGATTTTGGGACTCCTGTCGCAAAAATCGATTCGCCACGCGGCGAATCAATAATGCCCCGATACGCCCTGCGTTCGGATCAACTACGCACAAAAGCTGCTTCGTTAATCCTACCTCAAATGGCTCTACGGCTCTCCGGGATAAAATTTTTACCGCCTGAGCGAACTTACAGTTCACTTCAGATTGGTAAATTTCCCTTCGCCTATCGCGGACTAAAAATCATCCCTGATTTTCAGCGTTGGAAACATTATAACGATATCTACCAAGAGAAAAAAATAGCCTTAGAGCAATTAAAAAAAGAGTTTTCTGGGTTAGATAAAAACATAAGATCCTTACAACTTGACCTTGCAGATTTAGATATATCTGTTGATAGCAAAAATACCTATTTTAAATTTCTGGGCAGTTTTCAAGACTTACAATTTACGGCAAATCAACTCACCAGCCAATTTAGTCTTGCTCTACCTGAAGCGCCTCTTTTACAAACCTACAAACAATTTAGTGCCGGCATATCACCTACGCTTGCTATGTGGGCTAATTTTTCACTGTTTGCCTTTATCTGTGCAGCAATGGTTGATTTTTTCACAGTATTACTTTCTTATCGCTTAGAGTTTACAGCGCCAGGCCCTTTAACTTCAGATGAAGAAGAACTCGTTTTTGACTGCTTACGCCAATTCACTCAATTTCGCATTAATGAAAATGATGAATTAGAAATGATTATTGAAAAATCTGAACTCGAAAAAGCCAGAAATTATTCAGATTGGTCCAGAATGTTTGCTGTAGGCTTATTATTAAGCCGAGGTTTTTTACGCAAAAAAGATCATAAAACAGTAGAGTTTGCCCCCAACCTCTACCCTTTAATTGCTGAAAAAATGAGTTCTAAAATCAAAAAATTACGTATTGAAGCGGCGACTAAGAAAATGGCCGAAACAAATGAATAACCCAAAGACAGAGATTGACTCATGGTTAATAGAAGATTTAGACCCGATACAAGAAGTAACTACTTGGAGTGCTAATTTTTCTGCAGATAGGCAAATTGTTATTCGGCAATTAGGGCCTTATATCAAAATATTTTTACGTCCTAAAAAATTCATCAAGCGCTTCTATCACAGCGTTTTTCCCTTGCCCATTAAAGAGCTTACCTTAATTGAAGACATTTATCTTTATGATGGATTTTGCCACTTAAATGCAACGGTTAATCTTCGCTTTCAAGCAAGTTTTGAGTACGCTGAAAACAATATCGAACATTTAAGCCATATTAATACTCACATCAGCAATACTTACCAACCGCTGATCACTGAAAAAATTCAGCAACAATTACTTAATTTAGAAGACCCTGACTGGGTAAAAACAGGCTTAGAAAAGACCGAAAAAGCAATTACCTTAAGCATTAACGAAATGCTCGTATTAATAGGTATACAAGCACAAACAAGCTGCACCCTACTCGCTTCTTTTGATGAGTTCCCAGATGTACGCATTAATAAAAGCAATCTTTACCACAGCGTTCTCAGAAAGAATTTTAAAATATCCGAACAACATCGTGAAGAGCTATTTAGACAAGCTCAAGTGACAGAGCAACAAGCATTAGATCATAAAAAATAGGCGCGCCATTCCTACTTCATGAAACATTGGGATGTCCTATCGCCAATCTTCATTCAGCACGGAGCGATTTATGGGAGCCCCAGTTCGTCCTGCGTCCAACTCAACTACGCAAAAAACACTGCTTCGTTAAGTCTACCTCAAATGACTTGACGGCTGTCGGGATAACTACTTGCCTCCCGAGCGAACTGACCAGTTCACTTCGGATTGGCGAATTTCCCTGTCGCCTACTGCGGACTAAAAATCATCACTTCGCTGCGCTCCGTTTCCCTGATTTTCAGCGAAGGCAGAAATCTCAAGCTATGAGCATGAAAAATCACTTTGGCGAACGGCAAAAGCAAACACTAACAGACAGGAAGTTGAACAAGAGTAGCTTCATAATCAATTAAAATTCGATATAGAGCAAGAAGCCTACGCTCAACAAGAAAAACACCGTTCTGAAATGCTGGAAGAAAGCTATATCACCACCAAAAATTCAGATATCTATTTACGTAAAGAACTCGAACTTTTAGAACTAGAAAAAAAACGCGTTGAGTTACGTTTAGCCATTAAAAATAAATCAACACTATCAGAGTCATAGCGCTAGACTCCTTTCATTTAGGATGTCACCGTTAAGTGTTGAAAATTGAAGTTGCTCTTAAGCCTTCTCCAAAGGGGAGAAGGTTGGATGAGGGGAAATATAAAGACTTGGTTTTATTCTCCTCATCCCAACCCTCTCCATCAGGAGAGGGCTTAGGAGCTAATAAAATCCATACTTAACGGTGACATAGCCTTCATTTATATTGGACATGAATTACTGCAGCAAAGCACTAATTGCCTTATTAGCAAATTGATCTAAAGCCAAATACTCTTCCCGCTCTAAAATATTATCAATAATCAGCAAGTCAATATTCAAATAGTCATGCACCAATCCATTACGCATACCAATAATACGCCGCCATAATTCAAGTTCATCGCGACTAATACAGCCCTGCTCTTTTAATTGAGAAAAGGTCTGGTATGCTTCACTCGCTGACCTACCTTGATTTTTCTTTAACCAATGCTTTGCTAGACCAATACATAGCTCCGTAAAAATTTGCAATACTCGTTCAGCAGCACGATAATCACGCGTTTTAAAATTGTCATTGACAAGATCCACCTTCAATTCATAAAGCTCCTGCACATATTGCGCTTTATGCTTTTTTGCTTCAACTAAGTAAAGCTGTAAACCTTCATTCTTCATTTTTTCTATTCTCTACTAAACAATACTCATATTGGCTTAATATTCGATTATACTCAATACAAGCACGTGCTGTAGGAGTTTGAAAAATCACCCTACCATCTGAAACCACATTATAAGCAAGATAAATAGGAATAAGGTTAATATCGACAAGACTTAATTTACTTTCAGAAATGCCTAATATGCAATGCCACTCTAAAGCCAACTCATTCGGCCGTAAAAACTTATCCAGAACAGATAATTTACAATTCTTAAACGCAATAGCAATATCAATATCACTATGTTCTAACGCCGTCCCCAAAGCCTGCGAGCCATATAACCAAATAACATCAATATCATCATTTAATTGAGCTAATGCCACTAACTTATCTAGCACCACACTATCCTTTTTCAAAATCTTATACTTGCCCGCACTCACAAACTTATTATTTTAGAAAAAGTAAGCAAAGACATTGTTTTAATTTTTTTGAAACGATTCATAACTCCCATCAAGTACATGCCCGCACCATTCAGAATTAGCTAAATACCATTCAACAGTTTTCCGAATGCCACTTTCAAAAGTTTCTTGTGGTGTCCAGCCTAACTCTTTTTCAATTTTATTGGCATCAATCGCATAACGTACATCATGTCCTGCTCGATCAGTTACATAGGTGATTAAATCCGCATAATGCACAACACCTTCCGGTTTATTAGGCGCTAACTCTTCTAAAAGCTCACAAATAACTCTAACCACTTCAATATTCTGCTTTTCATTATGGCCACCAATATTATAAGTTTCTGCTATTTTTCCTTTAGTGGCAACTTCAACTAAAGCACGCGCATGATCTTCTACAAACAGCCAGTCTCTGATTTGATTCCCCTTACCATAAATAGGCAGAGGTTTAGCGGCCAAGGCATTAAGAATCATTAAAGGAATTAATTTTTCAGGAAAATGATAGGGACCGTAATTATTGGAACAGTTGGTAATCAGAGTCGGCAAGCCATAAGTACGCTGCCATGCCCTGACTAAATGATCAGAACTAGCTTTAGAAGCGGAATAAGGAGAGCTTGGTGCATACGCCGTGGTTTCAGTAAATAAATCATCCGCGCCTTCTAAATCACCATACACTTCATCTGTTGAAATATGATGAAACCGAAAACTTTGCTTTTTATCTTCAGCTAACTGCAGCCAATACTGCCGCGCCTGTTCTAATAAATTATAAGTGCCAATAATATTCGTTTGAATAAATTCACCTGGCCCCGTAATAGAGCGATCAACATGTGATTCTGCGGCTAAATGCATGATGATATCAGGCTGGTGCTGATTAAATACCCGTTGAATTTCTACCGCATCACAAATATCTACTTGTTCAAAACTATAGCGCTCATGGCTGGCAATCGTTTTCAATGACTCCAAATTCCCTGCATAAGTTAATTTATCAATATTCACTACTTTAAATTGAGTGTCATTAATTAAATGTCTGATAACGGCAGAACCAATAAACCCTGCACCGCCTGTGACTAAAATTGTTGTCATATTATTTTTCTCTTTTGCTAACTGATTTAAACAGGCTTGTACGGAATCACGCCAATAAGGGGTATTTAAAGAAAAATCCTGTTTTATTTTTGCTATACCCTACCTAATAACAAGGCTTTTAGCTTACGTTGACAACAACTTGCCCACTTTTTTGATATGCTCTAACAAATTCTTATTCGTTATTTTTTATAAGTTAATAACGTCAAAAAAATATGGCAAATTTGTTTCTTCATTAAGTAAATAAGCCGCTTTTTTCTCATCGCCAATAATAGCTAAATCAACATCACTGCCTTTTTTATAATTGCCTTTTGCCCTAGAACCAAAAATCACAATTTTTTGTACCGCAAGCTCTTTTAGAGTTGACTTTATAGTATCCAACTCATCATGCCTTAATCCGTACATGACAACGCCTTAAATGTACTATAAAATGCTTTAAGCAATTTATAGTAATCATTATTTATAGCCTGATAAACTTCATCGGCCTTTGCTTCATCATAAGTATGGACAGTTAGATTTCTATCTACTAAACCATCAAGCCAAGTACTACCATCATTAATTAACTCAATACTAAATGCCGTCTTAATAGCCTCTCTTGGAGATTTTACTTCGTAACCTATATAAGATAAATAATCCTTCATAAGCTTCCAAGAAAGTTCAAAAGTGATTTCAAAAAACTGTATCGCCCCCGCTTTTTCTACAATAGATGGTTCATTAATAGATAAAGCCTGCTCTAATAAAAAAAATGATTTTTCGAAATTCTCAAACCTTTGCTTGTAGCGTATATCTTCCAAAGTCTTACCTATTAATCGCTTATATTAAAAAACACCCACACTACCTATCAAAAGGGTTAATTTACTCCCCCTCTTTTACAAGCTATTTAAACAGGCTTGTACGGAATCACGCCAATAAGGGATATTTAAAGAAAAATCCTGTTTTATTTTTGCTTTATTTAATACGCTATAATGCGGACGTGTTGCTGGAGTAGGGTAATCTTTAGTCTCAATAGGGCTAACGGCACAATCAATATTAGCCATGGAAAAAATAGCCCGTGCAAAATCATACCAAGAACAAACACCTTCATTACTAAAATGATATAAGCCTAAGTTTTTATCCAATAGCTGAGAATGTTTATTCTTTTCCACTATTTGCATAATAGCCTTAGCTAAATCAGTGGCATAAGTCGGCGTTCCCACTTGATCAAAAATAACCGTTAAGCTATCGCGTTGCTCTCCTAACATCAGCATGGTTTTAAGAAAATTACGCCCAAATTCAGAATAAACCCAACTGGTACGAATAATACAACCTTTAGGAGAAACCGCATGTATGGCTTGCTCACCTCTTAGCTTACTGGCACCATAAACACTTTGTGGATTCACCGTATCGTCTTCTACATAGGGTCTATGCTGTTTGCCATCAAACACATAATCCGTACTAATATGTATAAATACACTATCTTGAGCTTTAGCTATATCAGCTAATTGTTTAACGGCATGGTGATTAATTGCTTCTGCTAATACAGTGTCTTCTTCTGCTTTATCAACAGCCGTATAGGCAGCGCAATTGATAATACAATCAAACTGATGCGATTGAAAATAGGTATCAATACTCTCTGCCTGGCTTAAATCCAATGTATCGCGCTCCACAAAGGTAAATTGATTATCAGGGTAATTTTTGGCAATTTTTTGTAACGATTGCCCCAACTGGCCATTAGCACCAGTGACTAAAATAGAGTGTTTTAGAGTCATAAATTAAAGTATTTCTTTAAGAAAAGGGAGAAAATTTATAATAATTACCAAGCCAATCATCCATTTAATGACTTTAATTTCTCCATTTTCCTCAATTATTTGTTTTTCTAATTGACCAATGTCTGACTTTGTTGCGGTCGTTTCATTAGATAATGCTTCCGCCGCATCTTGCGCTTCTTTTTCAGGAACCCCTGCTTTTCTAAAAGCATTGTATACCTCAACGATCATTGTGCTCATAATGAAACTACTCCAAAATATACTTACGCTAAAAAGAAACACATATCGATACCTGTCTTTCTACCTAGCATAATAATTGATCTTAAAATCAAAATCCATCTCCAACTCAGAAAAAGCAGGCTGCTGGGTATCTTTACTGGATAATTGTAAATCATCTAAAGATAAGCGCCAGTCAATGGCTAAATCCGTATCATCAAAAGCAAGGCCACGGTCACATTCAGGTGAATAATAATTATCAACCTTATAGGCAAAAATTGCTGTCTCACTTAATACCACAAAACCATGGGCAAAACCACGCGGCACAAATAATTGCTGTTTGTTTTCAGCGGATAACTCCACAGCAACATGCTGCCCATAAGTCGGGCTACCTGCTCGAATATCCACAGCCACATCTAAAACAGCGCCCTGAATAACACGAACCAATTTACTTTGCGCATGCGGTGCTAATTGATAGTGTAAGCCACGCAACACCCCTCTGCTAGATTTTGATTCATTATCTTGTACAAAATTAACCTGATAGCCTAATGCCGCTTCAAATTTATCTTGGCGAAAAGTTTCTACAAAATAACCACGTTCATCACCGTGTACTTTAGGTTTAACCAAAATAACATCTGCAATCGTTTGAGCTATAAACTGCATAATTAATCCATCCCTTCAGCACGTTGCAATAAATACTGGCCATATTGATTTTTAGCTAATGGCTGTGCCAGTGCAATTAAACTTTGCTTATCAATATAGCCCTCTTCAAAAGCAATTTCTTCAAGACAGGCGACCTTTAAACCTTGGCGTTTTTCAATGGTAGCAATATATTGCGAAGCTTCTAGCAAACTATCATGTGTTCCCGTATCTAACCAAGCATAACCACGACCAAGTAACTCAACCTTTAATCGGTCGTCATCTAAAAACAATTGATTAACTGTAGTAATTTCTAACTCACCACGCGCAGATGGTTTGATTTGTACAACTTTTTTCAGTACATCATTCGGGTAAAAATACAGCCCTGTTACCGCGTAATTACTCTTTGGCTCAACAGGTTTTTCCTCTATGCTAATAACATTATTCTGCTTATCAAATTCCGCCACCCCATAACGCTCTGGGTCAGCTACACGGTATGCAAAAACTGTTGCCTTTTTTTCTTCTGCCGCTGTTTTAACGGCACTCGCTAATACTTTTTTTAAATCATGTCCATAAAAAATATTATCACCTAAAACCAAACAAGCATCATCATTACCAATAAAATCTTTACCTAAAATAAAGGCTTGCGCCAACCCATCGGGAGAAGGCTGAATAATATAACTGAGTTGCAAACCGATTTCAGAACCATTACCTAATAAGCGCTGAAAACTCGCTTGGTCTTCGGGGGTAGTAATAATCAGTATTTCCGTGATCCCTGATAACATTAAAACAGATAAGGGATAATAAATCATTGGCTTATCGTAAACAGATAATAACTGTTTAGATACGCCGCGTGTCAAAGGGTAAAGGCGTGTACCTGAGCCACCTGCTAATATGATGCCTTTCATTTTTATATAACCTATATTAAATCAAAAAAATTATGGGGAGAGATTACAGCAGGAAATAGAAATTTTACTGGTTTTCTAAAAAATGTAATTTCTTTTGTATCAATGTAAATTTAACCGACTCTTTTATTGCTAAGGGACGTGCACGGAATAACATCCCGAAGTTATAACGCAGGATTTTTGTGCCAGGAAGGTTGCTCTCATGAGGCGCATAGTTATTCTACACAACGAATGAGAGCCGCCTTCCTGGTGCAAAAAGACTAGTTAGAAGTCGGGAGATTGTTTCGTGCACGTTCCTAAGCAGCTTTAAGATTTTTACTATTTTTGCTTTTAATTAAATCACCACTATATTCTAAAGCAAAATACTCTTAAGTAGCCCCGAATATTTAATTTAACGTTTCGTAAGGGCAATCCCCAATGCCAGTAAGTTAAGCGTAACTAATTAATTACAAAGAGCTTTTATAGGCTGAAAAATGAATATCATTCTTAAAGCTCTTTAATGCTCTCGGCGCAGACCGCCCAACTCTAAGGGCTTCTAT
>JAJJBE010000041.1 GCA_020996635.1 Bathymodiolus brooksi methanotrophic gill symbiont | reverse complement strand
CTTAACACCTGAAAATTATCGTTAATTCTTTCGTTTAAAGAGTCGGCAATACTAGGTAATGTCCGATCAAAAAAATGATTTATTTGATGTCGAAATTCCTTAGCCGTTGCAAAATATTTATTATTCTGTGCGTGTTCATTCATGACCTTCCAGAGTCGTTCTATCGGATTTAAATTAGGACTGTAAGGTGGTAAATAATGGAGTTTAATATTTAATTTTACTCTGACCCCACTTTACTACGGGTTATTCCAACAACCTTAATACAGAATCCTTCAATAGGATAGTTAGCATAGTTGCAATAATTAGCCATTGTATTTTATCGAACTTTGCATCTATTTTTGAAATATCCTGCCTAAGGCTAGACTCTAACTTCACCATGTCTTGCTTAAGACTAGCCTCTAACTTCACCATATCTTGCTTAAGACTAGACTCTAACTTCACCATATCCTGTTTAAGACTAGTCTCTACCTTTACAATCTCATCCTTTACCTCATTAATATCAGACTTTAACTCTTCCCTGGTTACCATATGTTGTGCATTATGCAATAACAACTGAACTATGTCTTTTTGAGTCAGGTGCTCACTTGAACTATTTTGACCGTTACCTTCCATTCTTATCTCCTGATTACCTAGCTTACTTAGGGCAAAATATTACCTTTAAATTCATGACTAGTCAATTCAACATAAAAACCAATTACTTAGGAAAAAGGCAAAGCCTGATACCGTTTTTTATAAACAACACACGCAACCATCATAAAAACAGTTTGTTGACAGGTAGCGTGCATTACCTTGTCGGATTACGCTATCGCTCATCCAATTTACGTGTTGATAAAACATCCACGCACAAGAACCTGATCTAAATGAAAATCATATTGATCATTCCAGTAGATACGCTTATTTTTAAACTTAACAGCATTAAATAAAACCTTATCATAAAAGCTTTGTAACAAGGTATACGCTCCAGTTCAGCCTTCACATCAAAATCAACGATTGAATTATCATCTAAATAAATTCATAAAATATAATTATCCTTCACTTCTACCTTAATTAATTTCACCCTACTAACTCATTATTTCAGTGGTTCAATTCTAAATGGCTCACGACCTGATACTGCTAGCTTCCAATCTACCATCAATGACTCTTGATACAACTCAATCCACGCTTGAACCAATCGCCTCTGTTTTCGCGGCAAACTCCCAGAAATAATTTCACCGTCTAAAATAGAAAATACCGCCTCATCATCTTGGTATTCAGCGTGTAAATGTGGAAGATTATGCTTCCCAGTATCATAAAAATACATCATGATTCGAATACCATAAAAAAGCGAGAACCCAATAAGGTACTTTTTGACAGGTATGCATTCCTATAAAAACAGCTTGTTTGACAGGTATCGTGCATTACCCTGTCGGATTACGCTATCGCTCACCCAACTTACGGGTTATGGGCAACTAGCTATATTAGGCGTAGGTACATGAACATTATATCCAGAAACACTTCGTTCAATATTTTTTGAAGCAAGAGTATGTCCTGCCCCTTGTATCAAGCATTCATCATGTACCTTTATAGCTGTTGCCGAAGGGACTTCAATAATTAAAAAATCATGGCAGTCATAAGGCTGGTTAATCCCTTCATTTGTAGCACTAGCCCCAGAGCCACGACGAGAATAGTAATTTCGTGCAGTATCTAATTCAGCAGGAACACCGTCAACCTCTTCTTTTTGACAAACATTATATCCTTCTGCCGCAATACCCAATAACCCTACCTTACCTCTCCAGCCTCCAGGGCCAACTTTTTCAGTCTTAATTATTGGATTTGGACACTGTGTAACAATGGTCTCGTCACCAGACGCAGCCGGTGTTCCATCTGACTGTAATGTGCCCGCAGGGCCATTACTACAATTACCTCCCACATAACAAGTATACTCAGCCTCTGTATCACCAAATATTGGGGTAAACATACAAAAAGTGCCCGACTCACTTACATTAAACGTAAACAAATCAACTGAAAGCAAAAGTATCGGCTTCTTTCCCTTTGCAGTATTAATCTTAGAATAAACAGTCCCCCTAATTGGTACAATTACCCCACCGTTGTATCGAACTCTAGGCGTGCAATAAGTTGGATACTTAGCAGGTACTTCATAGAGCTCAATCGCTTCCTTACCAACCAAACCGTCGTAATCAACTCGTCTAACTTTAGTAGCCCCTGAAAAATCACCAGCCGAATCGTCAAATATTTCAAAATCAGTCAAAGCGGGGCTATAAGAACTACAAAGGTTTATTATAACACCTTTTTGCACTACGGTGCCATCATCTAAGGTCTCTTCTCTTTGAGCAATGAATGTTTTCCCACCTATTGTGTTCATATCCCCTTCACTTGTTACCCCAGGAGTTATATCAATATATTCACTTATATCATCAGATGACTCTGCATTAGTGCTTGGTGAAGCACCTATGCCACCCGCACCAGAAGTAGTTGCAGCTAAACTTGAATTTCCAATATTATCAAAAGCAATAACTGTTTGAAGAACACACTGATTATCTACGCCACCAGCTCCCCAGCTAGTAGTAACACTGACACCTTTCCTCTCTGGGTTCACCTGATTCGTCACAACCCAAGATAGGCTATATGTTTCATTTACCCCAGTGAGGCTTTCAGCTGCAACTGAAGATGTTAAAGAATCATATCCACTTACTCCTGTTTTTTCTACAGTATCACGTAACTGTTGTATTTTTGTATTAGCTATAACTTGGCATTCGGCACGCGTTTTATTTTCTCGACTACCACTAAATAAATTGCCCTGAAACGAAGCAACTGACAGCAAACCCAAGGCAATAACAACTGTAGTAACTAAAACTTCAATCAAGCCAATACCCAAATTATTTTTCATATACTTAGTATTTTTCATGTATAAATCCTCTTAATTATTACCAGTCTTTCCAAGAACCAGCAATAATGGCTCCCGTCCCAGAAATGAAAGGAGCTGGGTCTCCATTTTCCCCCTTCCCCCAAGGTTTGAATACCAGCGTTAATGTCCCTGCACCTGTGCTTGCTAAATTATTTTCTGCAACAAGGGATCCTTTTACTATTGGATTACCTGCAATTTCTAAAGTTCCAGTGACATATACTATGCCGTAAATTGTTGCTCCATTTAACTTATCTAAATTACCATCTATTATTAAGATAGCTAACTCCTCCGGTGTACCAATCACATCAGTTCCGTTGATATTTATATTTCCCTCCACCCAAATTAAGCCTTTTTTACCATCAAGACTGGACCCAGCAGGAAATAAGTTCCCTCCGTTTTTAGCCATTTGTTTAACCTCAGCTTTTGTGAGAGAAAAAAAACAGGTCAAAAAATTGATTCTTATCAGCATCACCCAAGTCAGCTGCTGCCGTACTAGATGTTGCATTAGCTAATGAGTTATCATTGGTAATCACGTCAATACCATTACCTGATGCAGCATTAGAAACTAACTGCGTATTAGGCCCAGGATTGTTAGCTACATTACAAGGGGTTGCCGCACAGCTACTATCTAACTGTTCTGTAGAGTAGTCACCAATTTCTGTCCCTGAAGGGCGCAAATAAGTACCATAACTTGCCCCATGTACTGAATCATCTCCTCCTGCCCAAATACTAATATTACTATATCGATTGATAATCTTTGCATTACCAAATACACCAACCCCAGCTTTACTAACAAAGGGCTGCTGAGGACTATCACCGCCGTCAAAAATATTAACCCGACGCACTGGCTGACAGTACGTGTCGCAGAATCATCATCACTCCAGCCCTGAGCAACCATTAAAGCACTACTAACCGTCTCCATACAATCACCATCACCATCCTCACTAAGATCAGATTGACAATCACATAAATTATCATCGTCATTATCAAAATAAAACTGAGCTCTAGTTGTTTGTGCTCCAATAATAAGATTAATTGCCATTGGTGTGCCAACGGCATAATCGACACTCCCATCACCTATGGGGTTACCATCCGCATCGAATGCACCTATTTGATCTAGCCCCCCTGCCATAAAATAAGCTGTAGCTTCATCCATTGCAGCACTTGCAGCAGAAGTAGCTTGAACAGTGCGATAATTATTTGCTGTAATTTTTGTTTCTTGTAACACTGTTTTAGCCGTTAAAAAAGTAACTAAAGTAGTCGCTATTATCAACATAACTGCTATTAATAAAGTAGCAACACCTTTTTGTTTTTTTAATCTTGATAACTCTTGCATATCAACTCCCCCCCTCTCAATTCAATTATGACGCAGTGTAAACCCGATCATTACTTACCTGCACAGAAGTGCTTAATGACTTAACCACGCTCATATCACCATTAACATAGCCGCTTAAATGAATATTAACCACCCGTTTTTGCGCTATATTATCACCAGCAGTTACAGGATTTGCTGCAGTGGCACAATTAAGCGCATTGGTTACTGTATCAGCCGTAATATTAATGCACCGAGATGTTGCCATTAATGCAGGTAGTGCAGGCTGAACATTTGCAACTGCAGCCTGCACTGCAATAGCAAGAAAACTAAATTGTAGGTTAGTTACTAATACGTTATTTTCATCAATTATATTTTCCCATTGTCCCGCCCCATTACAGTCCCCCGCTGTAGCAGCCGTGCCTGTAGTCCGTATTTCTAACTCAGTCCCATTTAACCTAAAACCATAATATTCATTGGTATCAACAACTCCATCTCCATTGCCTCCATCATAAGTATAAAGTATACAATCTCCTTCAGAAACAACCGTTGTTGGTGCAGCAACATTGCGAATTTGAATATCTGTTGCTGTTGCTGCTGCTGGTACTTGAGTAAAGCTGTTATTCGCTGCATCAGAACCTGATACCGCTCCTCCCCAGTATCCAGCTCTACGAATATCATTAACCATCAGCTGCATCGCTGAATCTAAATCATAATTTAGCCGTGCTGATTTAACGACATCACTGCTGGATCTAATAGTCGATATATAAATAGATAATGCTCCACCTATAACGATTAAACCTAGCATTATTGCTATCATTAACTCAATTAGCGTAAAGCCATTGTGTTTTATATTTTGATTAACACGCACTGTAACCTCCTAAATCAGAACTGCAAACTCTAATCCTTCCCATCGTACTCACTATCACCCTCGCCGCATAATTTGCACTACTAATGATAACCGTCCCATTTCCTGCCGTCCCTCTTCTAAAGTTAAAGTTTGTACTAAAATCAGCATCAACACTTGTCCCTTGAAATTGATTCCCAGCAACTGCTTTTATTCCACAATCACCTGCCGTACCACAAGCACAAGCAGTATTATCATCATTGATGCCATAACACCAATCACTACCATTTTCGTCGATAGCAACATTAATAATAGCACTACGCTTAATCGCCTCAGTCCGAGCAAACATCATATCCGACTTCAAAGACTCAACCGCTTCTTTCAGCCTATTCCGCTCAATCATATCTTGATACGACGGCACGGCTATTGAGGCTAGTATGCCTATAACCGCCACCGTCACCATTAGCTCTACTAAGGTAAACCCTAAACTTCGTTTTTTATTCATGTCTTTATACCCGCTCATTTTATTA
The DNA here is from genome assembly GCA_020996635.1 of Bathymodiolus brooksi methanotrophic gill symbiont. Taxonomy (GTDB): domain Bacteria; phylum Pseudomonadota; class Gammaproteobacteria; order Methylococcales; family Methylomonadaceae; genus Methyloprofundus. The sequence goes on along the minus strand of JAJJBE010000041.1, from coordinate 11,952 downwards.
TTTTTTATAGCGTTTATTTTCATTTCACCATACTATTTTTATAGTTTGTTTTCTGTGTATCATTCTACACTTTAGCTTAGTTCTCTTTTATTGAATAATGCTATACTTTTAACATCTTAGCTACTTATTTAGAGGTTAATTATGAAAAATTCACGCAATATGGGCTTTACACTAATTGAATTAATGATGGTGGTGGCCATTATTGGTATTTTATCTAGTATTGCTTACCCTTCTTATACTGAGTATGTTTTGCGGGCGAAGCGTGGGGATGCTAAGGCTGCTTTGTTAAGTGCTCAGTTGGCACAAGAGAAGTGGCGGGCTAATAATACGACTTATGGATCATTAATTGATATAGGAGCGGCAGCCACCTCTTCCGATGATTATTATACTATTGCTGTTTCAGAAAATACGGCGACAGCTTATGTGATTACTGCTACCCCCAAAAGTGGTGTTCATTCTGATTCTTACTGTGCTACTTTATTTATCAACCAAGATGGAATAAAAAACGCAACAGGAACTGATTCATCTAATTGCTGGAAAAGATAAGGACGAACAACATCTAATACTATATCCCTTTAGAAAATAGACAGAGCATAAACGTAAGGTGGTGATTCCGTAGGGGTGCCCCTACGGAGATTGTTCGCTTTATCGCAGTGTTAAAAGATAATAGCTAAACGTTTAGCCTCCGCTTTTATAAAAGCCTTATCTTGATTTTTTATAAGGGCTTTTATAAAATGAAGCACTTAAAATATATTAAAGGAAAAATCATGGAATCTAGGCATGATAGATTTGACGAAGTAAACCCTAATGATTTCACCCAAAAAGACCTTATGTTGCATCTTTTACAGGTTGCTCAGCACAGTGCAACACGAGAAGATGTTAAAGAGGATATTGGTAAGTTAGATATTAAATTTGATAAGCTTGAGTCTAAGTTAGATATTAAATTTGATAAGCTAGAGTCTAAGTTAGATATTAAATTTGATAAGCTAGAGTCTAAGATTGATCGTGTCGATAATAAGTTCAACCGTTTGCAGTGGTTAATTGTTGCTACTATCATTAGTGTGTTTTTAAAGGATAGCTTGTTCTCTTTACTTGCTCAGTAAGCTACGATTCAAACTTGCCTTGTTGTTTATTCTTTTTCACTTTGTCCCAGTCAAATATTCTGCCGTTCATGGCAATATAAATACCTTCCGTTAATAATTGCACAGCTGTCACGGCACAGCCTAGGTTAAATAAAGCGTCGGAGTTATTTACCTTATAAGGAACCATTGCCCCTACGAGTACAATTACTTTAGATTGTTGCTGACTGGCTAAATATTTTGCGGTTTCTACCATGGTGCCGGTTCCGTGGGTAATGATAATCTGCTTTGCATTACTCATATTACACGCTTGTTTTATCGCTACTCTATCGACTATTTTCATTTCCAAGCTATCTTTTAGCATCAGCGTTTGGCACTCTATTTCTGCTGTGCATCGTGCTTGTTGTAGCATTTCTGGAATATGCGTTTGTGGAAATTCTAGCTCGCCATTAAGTTCGTTATAGCATTTATCAATGGTTCCGCCTGTGATGATTAGTTTTATCATTTTTTATTTTTAAGCAATATAAGTAACTGATGTTACGCAGAGGGTTGAAAAAACTTATACCCCCCTTTCACTACATAACATCAAGTAGCCCGTATGAAGCTTGCGCAATACGGGGATTTGACGCGCTGTTTATCCCGTATTCCGTACCTCCATACGAGCTACAATAAAGTGCCTGTTTTTTAGGCACGTAGAGAAACCCAGAAAATTTACACAGCATGGTGGGATTGAAGAGACAACTGCAAGGTTCAAGTGGCTTAGGTATACAGCTAAAATCACCACTGTTTTTGACTTTTTTTCGGTTGTTTTTGCTGGCTGTATTGGTATAAAAATTTACGCTTTAATAAGCCATAAGGGTCATCAGGAATACGGTTTAGCCATTGTTCATTCGCTTGTTCTTGCTCTGTAGGCTCTGGGGTTTTATCTTGTTGCTCTTGAGCATTTTCTTCTGGCGGTTGTTTTTCTTCTTCTGGCTCTTCCTCAGCAGATTGGTTTTTTTCTGCTAAATTTTCTGCGTTTTCTTGCTCTTTAGGTTCATCCTTATCAGTTGGATCAGCTTCTTGCTCTGATTCTTTTGAACCTTCCTCTTGTGATTCGTTATTTTCGTCCTTTTGTTTGTCGCCTTCTTTTTTATCATCCGAAGGTTTGTTATCTTGGTCTTTTTGCTGCTGTTTCTCTTGTTGCTCTAATGCTTTTTCTACAATATCTTGGTTATATTGCGCATCTTCATTATTAGGGTTAAGCGCTAAAGCTTGCTGGTAAGATTCGATGGCTTCTTTTAGTTGCCCTGATTTTGCTTGTACATTACCTTGGTTATAAAAGGAGGTGTCGCTATCTGCAGGTAACATTTCGATGTCATTCGGTTGTTGTGTTTTATATTGAGCGGTCGCTTGCCAAGCAGGATTAGTGAATTGCTTGGCGGCTTGTTCGTAATTTTCTTTGTTGTAATTTTTTTGGGCTTGTTGGTTTTTTGTTTGCCATAAGTCTTGCCATTCTAATGCAGCGCTCTCTTGTGGAAAGGGTAATAAAATCAAGAATAATAAACTCAGTAAGCCTCGTCTAAATGACAGTGAAGCTAAGATTAATAAAGGCAGCAACAACCATATACCCGCCTCTCGCCAATTTTCTAGCAGTAGATCATCGGCTATCGCTTCTGATCGTTTTGCTGTTTGCTCAAAATGCTGAGTTAGGGCATCAATATCATTATTATTGTCGCTAATATTTAAGTAGATGCCACCATGCGCTGTTGCAAATTGGCGTAATGCTTGTGGTTTAAGCTGGGGTAATATAATCGCGCCTTGTGAGTCTTTTAAAAAATCGCCTTCTATTAATTTTATCGGTGCGCCTGCTTCTGTACCGACACCTAAGATAGAAAGTGAGTAGCCATTAGGCAGGCTGCCGTCTGCTAAGTTTATCTCGTCATCATCGGTCACTAATAGTATTTGGCCTTTTTGCAAGCCTGCGTTTTTAAAAAGTTCCACGGCTTTATTAAGTGCTGCAGCGGTATTGCTACCTTGGCCAGGCATAATATCGGTCGTCACTCTTAACTGGCTGTTGATTGTTTCTGTATCGTCCGTTAATGGCGTGACTGTAAAGGCATTTGCGGCATAAACAATAAAGGCGGTTTGGCCATCTTTACGTGCTGCCAGTAAATCAGCAATTTTATAACGCGCCCGAATTAAGCGTGAAGGTTTGATGTCGCTAGCATCCATAGAACGTGATAAGTCTAATATAATCACGAGTGCCTCTGCATTTCTAAAAACTGGGGTTGGTAAGCGTTCCCATGTGGGGCCAGCTAAGGCAATAATGGCAAGAAAAGCGGCTAAGCCACTTGCTGTTAAGGGAATATAACTGGGCTTACTGGGTTTCTGCTCTAAAATAAAAGGCAGTAATTCTGCATCACACACCGCTTGCCAGCTACCTTGCTGTAATTTATGTTTTACTGTATAAAAAATCACGCCTATTAGTAATAATAAAGCACATAGCCAATAAGGTCTTATAAAGTGAAAGTCTGTTAGATTCATAATGTTCTAAGGCGCAGAATGCTAATTAAAAGGCTAAGGATTAAAGCCGCACCCAAAGGCCAGGAAAATAATTCACTACGGGGTCTAAAATATTGCGTCTCTTTTTCTATGGGCTCTAGCTTGTCTAATATTTGGTAGATTTTTTCTAGCTCTGCGGTATCTCTTGCGCGAAAGTATTGGCCGCCCGTTTTTTCTGCAATGGCTGTTAAGGTTTTTTCGTCTAAATCACGCGAGGGGTTTACTTTGCGTGAAAAAAAACCGCTACCAACAATCACTTCTTCTGCTCCCATTCCAATGGTATAAATTTTTAATTGATGGTCTACAGCAATCTCCGCTGCTTTTAATGGATTCATTCCTGCTCTATTATCTCCATCAGTTAATAAGATTAAGACTCGGCTATTGGCTTTTTCTGATTTTAAGCGCTTAATAGCTAAACCAATAGTATCTCCTATTGCGGTACTATCCCCAGCTAACCCCAAAGCTGCCTCATTCAGAAAAATTTGTATAGTTTTCCTATCAAAAGTTAATGGAGACTGTAAATAGGCATTCATTCCAAACAAAATCAGCCCTACACGATCCCCCGCTCGCTTTTCTATAAAATCAGAAACAATTATTTTAGTGGCGGTTAGGCGATCAACAGCATCACCATTAACCACAAAATCTTTCATTTTCATGCTCCATGATAAATCCACCGCCACCATTAAATCACGCCCGCTCACACCTTGTTCTATGGGATCACCTAACCATTGTGGGCGAGCTGCCGCAAATAGTAACAGACACCAAACTGCGATTGCTAACCATAATGCCCAAGGTTTTTGTGCGCGCATGACAAATTCGGTTTCTGCAACTTTAAAATCCTCTAAAAAAGGGACTTTTAGGGCGGATTGCTCGGCTGTTTGTACAGCAGGAAAAAAGCGTCTAATTAACCAAGGTAAAGGCAATAAAATAATCACTAAGGGCCACACAAAATGCATCATCATTTAGGCTCTTTTTGCTGATTGATCCAATTTTCACAGAGACTAAATAAGGCCATTAATTCATTTAAGTTGGGTGCTTTTCGATAAGCCGCATTAATTAATAACTGGCCTGTTTCTGTCTTGAAGCTTGTATTCGGCAAGTTGTTATCTAAAAAATCTAGCCATACTTCACCTGTTAAGCTGGCAACATCTTCTCTAGGAAAAATACTGACGGCCGTGCGGCGCATTAAACTAGAAAGTTCAATCAGCTTTTGTTGTTCATTGAGTTCTTGGTTAGTTTTAAGTGATTTAATTTGTTTTTTAACCGATTTAAGCGCGGTTTTACGAGTGATTCGTTTATAGAGTTTATAACTTAGAAACAATAATAAAGGAATCAGTACGGCTAAAATCCACCAACCTATTGCTGGCGGCCATAAGCCTATGGCTTCGGGGATGTGTATATCGCGTAAGGGGAGTTCTTTTGGGGGCATGGAAATAATTTTTAAAGAAGGAAACTGCTGAAATACTAATGACTAACAACAATCAAAAAACTGACAAAATAACTGCTTATATTTATTAAAAGACTCTCTACTTAAAGTGCCATAGCGTTTAATCACTACCTGCTTAGAGACAACAAAAGTCTTTCTAAGCATTATACTTTAGATGTTTTAGGGATTTCTCCTTGAAGAAAGTCTTTTGTTTCAATTAATACTTCATCAACATGTCTATACCCATTACACTTGAAGGTGCTTATTTTATATTACGTCATCCCCGAAGTCTTTTATCGGGGATCCAGCACTGAATCATGAATCCCTGCTAAAAGCTTGCAGGGATAACGGGAGGAAAAATAACTGCACCTTCAAGTAGCATAGGTATATGACTAACTTGAGAACTAATAGGAATAGCAACAAAATCATCAAATGGCAAATTATCCTTTAATACTAAAACAGGTCTATTTTTACTTTTTTTAGCGTCACTAAAATAAAATTTTCACAATACAATATCACCTGCCACTACTTCCATATATCATCCTCAGCTTCACTTTTCCAATTTTCAATCAAATTAGCGCTATGATTAGAAAAAGCTAAGGTATCTTCTTCAGGTTCCATCTCAGAATATCGCTGTTTAAGAAACAAGAAAAAATCATATACCTCTTTTTGCGCTTGTTCAGGAATTTTTTGCCAGTCTTGTTGCGATATAGTTTGCATTTACCTTCTCCAAAATTTAAGGCTAAGCCATCCGCTGCCTAACCCGTAAGGCGGATAAGCGACAGTGTGATGGCGGAAGGCGCTGAACTTTTCCGCCCTACGAGGCTGCACTCTACAAAAATATGACTCACTTATGCTATTTTTATAAGGCTTAATTCATCCCGAATAACTTTACGTAATGTTTCTTCCAGGTTTTCATTATGTGTATGGAGATGCTCACGCAAAGCATCAGTAATCAGGGTTTGGTAGTTACCTCCCCCAGCAGCATGCACTTCTTCTTTAAAGTGCTTAACAATATCAGCATCTAAACGAATAGTAATGCGCACTTTATTAGGATCAGTTGGCACAACAGCGCCACGCTTTCCTTTAGAAAAGTCCTCACTCATAATCCCACTCCTTATAAAATAAAAGGATTAATGATTTTAATTGGGAGATCTTTAAAGTCAGTAACATTACGCGTTACTAATATTAAATCATAATAATGTGCAGTTGCTCTAATTAACCCATCCATTACAGCCACTGTATTGCCTTGATTTTCAGCTGAAGCTGATAACATAGCCCAGCACTCTAAAGCTTCATCTGTCATAGGTAGAATACGCTGGGAAAAATTGATTTCTACCGTATTAAGCCAATTCTGAAGCTTTAAAGCTCGCTCAGATTGGGTTGGTTTTATTTTATAAATCCCCTTCTTTATTTCAGAAATTGTTATTGCACTAAGGAATAATTGAGATTGCTTTTGCTGATTAAACCATGTTCTAAGCTGTGTATTTGGTTTTCGTTTTACTAATTCAGAAATCACACAAGTATCAAGCAAATAACTCATAAATCGACAGATCTTCCATAATCTTTATCTCGGCTAAATAAACTATCAAGCTCTTCATCCTTCATATCAAGCTGAAAACATAAATCATCAAAAGCATTGGCTTGTTTTTGGTAAGATTTTATATAATCCGCCAAAATAGTATCAATAGCTTTCTGAGCACTTTGATAATGCCCTATGCTTAAGACCTTATTAATCAGTTTTTCATCTAACTCTATTGCTATCATTTAAACACCTTCTTACTTTACATCCGCTGCCTTAAAATCTCATAAACCATGACACCCGCAGCAACCGAGACATTTAAACTATCGACACTACCCTTCATTGGAATTTTAACTAAAAAGTCACATTGCTCACGGGTTAAGCGGCGCATACCTTTTTCTTCTGCACCCATAACTAAAGCAATTGGCATATTAACATCCATTTCATAGATATTTTTTTCTGCTTCACCTGCTGCCCCTGCAATCCAAATACCTTGTTCTTTTAACCAATCTAAAGTTCGGCTTAAGTTAGTTACTTGATAAACGGGCACTGTTTCTGCTGTGCCACTGGCTACTTTACAAACTGTCGGTGTAATTCCCACGGCTTGATCTTTAGTCACGATAACGCCTTGCACACTGGCAGCATCTGCTATTCTTAAACAAGCCCCTAAATTTTGCGGGTCTTGTACATGGTCTAAAATCAGCCAAAAAGGGACTTGTTTGCCACTTTCTACCACGGCTTTTAAATCTTGCTCAGAACGCATCGCAGGCATTTCAACCTCTAATACAATCCCTTGATGATTGCCGCCTTTAGACAAGCTATCTAATTTTTTACGGTCTGCTTTTTCTAAGCGTACGCCTTTGCTTTTTAAGCCTTTAATTAATCCCTGTAAACGCTCGTCTTGTCGTTTTTGGTCTACCCAGCCTTGCTGTACTTTTTTAGGCGAGTAATCTAATGCAGATTGTGCCGCATGGACTCCAAATATTTTAGCTAAACTCATTTACTTTCCTTTTTTGCCGATTTGCTTTTGCGTTTATTACGCCTCGGCTTTTTCTTTTTATCTTTTTTCTTCTCGTCTGTATTAGCCGTCGTGGCTGTGGCTACTTTTTTCTTTTTAGATTTCTTTTTGATAGACGGGTGTTTTTTAGCGGTTTTACTTGGCATTCCCTCTAGTTCAAAATCAACTTTTTTATCATCTAAATTAACACCGACAACTTTAATGCTAACGCTATCTCCTAAGCGATAACATACGGCAGTTCGCTCTCCTTTTAGTTGATGACTGGTCGGGTCAAATTTGAAGAAATCTTGCCCTAATGAAGTAACATGCACCAAGCCTTCAATATATAAATCTTTTAGCTCTACAAAAAAACCAAAACCTGTGACGGCTGAAATAACGCCCGCAAAAGTTTCGCCGATTTTATCTTGCATGTGTTCGCATTTAAGCCATTTAACCACGTCGCGCGTTGCTTCATCTGCACGACGCTCATTAGCAGAACAATGCTCACCTAATAAAGTAATTTCGGGGAAACCACAATAAAAACTTTCTGGTGATTTACCTTGTAAACAATGACGAATGGCACGATGCACCATTAAATCAGGGTAACGACGAATCGGCGACGTAAAGTGTGTGTAAGCATCTAAAGCCAAACCAAAATGGCCTTTACTTTCTGGGCTATACACCGCTTGTGACATAGAGCGCAGTAACACTGTTTGAATTAAATGAGCATCTGGCCGCCCTTTAATTAAGCTCGTTAGGTTCATATAATCAACAGGCGTTGGTTTATCCCCGCCGCCAATAAATAAACCCACTTCACCTAAAAAGGTTTTTAAATTTCTTATTTTTTCTTCAGAAGGCCCTTCATGTACACGCAATAAACGTGGCATTTTTTTACGATTCAAATAACGCGCTGCCGCACCATTCGCTGCAATCATAAATTCTTCAATTAACTTATGCGCATCATTACGTTGTACAGGCACGATTTTGTCGATTTTTCTGTCTTCGCCAAAAACAATTTGCGTTTCTTGGGTATCAAAATCCATTGCACCACGTACTTCACGTTGCATCCGCATCGCTTGGTATAAAGCATACATTTCTTCTAAGTGTGGAAGAACTGCCTTATATTGTTTTTTCAGTTTTTTATTATCATGCTCCAACATAGCCGATACCTTATTATAGGTAAGCCTTGCATGGGAGCGCATCACTGCATCAAAAAACGTGGCGCGTATAACTTTCCCTTCATCACTAATGGTCATTTCGCAAACCATTGCTAAACGATCTTCATCAGGGTTAATCGAACACAAACCGTTGGATAAAACTTTGGGCAACATCGGGATGACTTGTTCAGGAAAATAAACCGAGGTACTACGATTTTTAGCTTCATTATCTAAAGCTGTGCATTTTTCAACGTAATGTGAAACATCAGCAATCGCAACTAATAACTTCCAGCCTTTTGCTGTTTTTTTACAAAAAACCGCATCATCAAAATCTCGTGCATCTTCCCCATCAATGGTGACTAAAGGAATATCACGTAAATCTTTACGCCCTTCTTTAGCGGATTCTTCTACTTCTTTTTTTAGCGGTTTGATTTGCTCTTTAACATCTTCTGGCCATTCTGTCGGTAATTCATAAGTACGAATGGCAACATCAATTTCCATACCCGGTGCCATATGTGCACCTAAAATTTCTGCAATTTCACCGATAGGCTGACTTCTAAAGGTAGGCTGTTCAATAATCTTAGCGACCACCATTTCGCCATGTTTTGCTTTATTCGCCTTATCCGTGGGAATTAAGATATTATGCCTGATGCGCTTGTTATCTGGCTGAACACTCATAACACCATGTTCTTTAATAAATCGCCCCACCACTTCTTTAGTATTTCGCTCTAAAACCTCAACGATTTTACCTTCCCGGCGACCTTTTCTATCTATGCCTGAAACCCGGACTAAAGCCCGATCATTATGTAATACACGATTCATTTCACGTGGCGACATAAATAAATCTTCACCGCCATCATCGGGTTGTAAAAAACCAAAACCATCGGGGTAACTTAAAATACGCCCTGCGATTAGATCTTGGCTATCAACAATGCAGTATTGCTGTCTACGATTAAATAATAGCTGGCCATCACGCTCCATCGCACGCAACCTGCGCCGCAATGCTTCTAATTGATCATCTGACTCCAAGCCAAATGCATCAGCAATATGTTTACGCCCTGTGGGCTTACCGAATTTTTCTATCAGTTGTAAAATCAGCTCCCGACTGGGAATAGGCTGCTCATATTTTGCCGCTTCACGCTGCGCGTAAGGGTCTTCGATGGTACTAAAATCTACCTGTTTTGAGTCTTCGCTCATAAAATCTGTCTTTTATCTGAGTTATATTACCTAACATCATAACGCATGCTGTCTATAGGTGTGCAATATATACTTCATGCGGTAAGTAGTCCCGAATATTTAATTTAACGCTTTGTAAGAGCAATCCCTTGTGGTTGCCCATTAATGACACAATCATCAACAGCCATTGCTAACCTTAACAAGGGCAACCACAAGGGATTGCCCCAATGCCAGTAAGTTAAGATTAACCCATTGATTATGTTAGTATAAGTCTTATATTAGCATAATTAATGGTAAGCATAAAGCAATGGAAAATTCAATAAAAAATATTTATGAAGAGTTAAATAACACCCTAAACAGCTTTTCATTTATCGATAGATATCGTCTTTCAAAAACAGCTTTTATTCGCAATCGTACCCTCAGTTTCCCAACGTTAATCCTCTATTTACTTAACCTTAGAAAGCACTCAAATCAAACAGAACTTGATGAATTGCAACAATTAAAGTCGGCTACTGCGTAACATCAATTATATTATCTTCGCTGGGGCATTGAAGAAAATTATAAACGCCTAAAACAGTGGGTAGAAATTGAGAACTTTTCAGGCAAATCTGTTGTGTCAGTTCAGCAAGATTTTTATGCCAAAATGGTTGCCTCAAATTTAACCGCTTTGATGGAAATAGCCGCACAAAAAAAGTGGATAAAAGAACTCACGATTTAGAGTTAAATTACCAAGTAAATTCAGCCCAAGCTTTGTCAAAAATGAAGCATCGACTCGTTACTTTTATTCTTGATGCACACAAGGACATTTTGCAAAGAATTGAACAAGTTATTGACTATATTTCTGTCACTATAGAAGCCCTTAGAGTTGGGCGGTCTGCGCCGAGAGCATTAAAGAGCTTTAAGAATGATATTCATTTTTCAGCCTATAAAAGCTCTTTGTAATTAATTAGTTACGCTTAACTTACTGGCATTGGGGATTGCCCCTACATATTTTCAGAGATAAAGACTCATTAGTAACGCGATTTTATATTGGCCACTTTCTTCAATTGCCATTCTTTAGAGCTTGTACTTGCCTCTAATTTTTCTTCCAGCTCGTCAGGTAATTGGCTAAAAAAATCTAAGCCAGTACGTTCTTCAATTTCATCAATGCTAACAACATAGCGGTTTAATGACTCATTACCCTTTACATTTTGCGGCATTAAAAAAGCCAGTGCTAAAGGTAAATCCTGCGCTCTATCTAAGACATAAATCTTATAAAATGCATCGGGAATTTCAACATTCCACCCATTTTTAAGGCGTTGAATATCTCCATCAAATACAGGGCCTGTTATTACCCACAATTTACCTTTTAACTGAGTAAAATATTTAATTTCGACTTCCTCCAAGCGCTGCCATAGCTTTTGATTGAGCTTTGGCTTTTGCGGCACGATATTACTCATAAGAAAGCTATTTAACTGTGCAGGCTTACCATACAGTGTTGAAATTGCATAATTTGGCGCCATATGCCCTCTGTCATAACCACTGCCTTTATAATCTTTTGATTGAACTTTATTGATGCTACGCCAATCTGCTTTAAAATGACTGGGGCGCTTATGATGCTGGGAATTTTTTTCGGGAATTTTTAGCGAGTACGAGACCCAAAGCGGGTTGCCACGAATATCTGAATACCCAAGCATAAAGTGTGCATTTCGGAAGACCCGAAACCAAGTAAAAGGATGCTGCCATTGTGTTGCAATGGGTACACCTTTAAAAGCTTGGGCAGGTCGTGCAATTTGCACTTCATAGGCATAACCGCCGCCGACAACAATCAACACAAATAACACTGTTAACGGCTTGCGATACAACATTTTAATTGCGCGTAAAAGCAAATAAGCAATTGCTCGATTCTTCCGTGCCATACTTTTCTATTCCTTAGGGTTAATGCCAATGCCAGTAAGTTAAGCGTAACATATTAATACCAATAGAGTTTTTTGGTATAAAAACGAGGTTTTTTTAACCACTCTAATAACATCAATCCTTTAGAAGCTAAAGTTTCTCTTATATTTCGACAA
>JAJJBE010000132.1 GCA_020996635.1 Bathymodiolus brooksi methanotrophic gill symbiont | reverse complement strand
GCTTTAATTCGATCGCACTCATGTACATCACGGACTTTATTATGCCGCAATTCTAATGCCTTTTTTTGTTCGGAGGTGAGTGTGATTTTCATATTTTGTATAGCTTGACTTGATTTTTCTCATTTATCAAGCATCTTCAATGATTTTGGGTATAGGTACAAAAGGTGGTATCTCGGGTGCTAAAAAAGGCTTTGGTAGCCTTTAATTGCTAATGGTATTTTTCTGAAGATGCTTATTTCTCACCACGTCACCTTCGCATGCTTCCAACGGGGATTTTGTTGTATGACATAGACTCCCGACACAAGACTTCGGGAGTGACGAGAGGGGAAATTTAAGTGGTATATACCCAGCTACTTGAAGATATCGATTTAATGAAACTGCGATCTTTAGTTGCGGAATGCTAGACGTGTGATTGCAGCGGCTGAAGACCGCTGTTCCGTTTAGTTAAAATCACGGATCTTCATTGATATAGCTTTGGTAAAAAATTCTGGTATAGGCTTTTAATCGTATAAAGTAGGGATGGGTAAGCGTTTATGCTCAGTTTTATTGAAAATTTCAATAATTAGCTGGTTAATATCATTTGTTAACGTTTTTCCCTCTAAAAAATCATCTAGTTGATCGTAACTTAAACCTAAAGCCTCTTCATCTGCTTTATTAGGTGATAAGTCTTCTAAATCAGCAGTGGGTTCTTTATTAATAAGCTGCTCAGGCGCGGCTAAAAAGCTTGCAAGTTGCCTGACTTGGCGTTTATTAAGGCCAAAAAGTGGTGCAAGATCACAAGCGCCATCACCCCATTTAGTAAAAAAACCAGTAATATTCTCTGCAGAATGATCTGTGCCAATCACTAAGCCATTTAACAAACCTGCAATTTCATATTGAGCCATCATACGAGCCCTAGCTTTTACATTACCTTTATGAAAATCTAGTGAATTATCAGAAGGAAGGTTTATATTTTGCTGTGTTAATGCAGTAAGTGTTTCCTTATGTAGGCCATCAACACTAGCTTGTACATTAATAACTAAGCTTTTTGTGGGTTGAATAAAATTGAGTGCTAATTGAGCATCACTTTCATCAGCTTGCAGATTATAGGGTAAGCGTATTGCAATAAATTGATAAGTTACTGTCTTTTTTTCTTGGTTTAATTGTTCGATTGCCAACTGAGCTAAGCGACCGCAAGTTGTAGAATCTATTCCACCGCTGATTCCTAGTACTAGTACTTTTAGACCTGAATTTTTTAATTGTTGCTTTATAAAAGTGATACGGCGCTGACTTTCAAATGATGGGTTAATTTCAGGTAGAACCTTCATTTGCTCAATGATATTTTGTTGCTTCATTAGCTAATAAATTTTTTTTTGCGAAAGATTAGTTTTAATTTTAGCATTATTTTGTTTTTATATTAAAATGATGCTTATACATATCAGCATTATAGGGCTGCAGCAGCTTATTTTTAAAGTGAATTATTATGAGTGAAAAAAATAAAATCTTAGTCGATGTAACGCCGCATTATATTGCGGAGCAATCTAAGCCTAAGGAGGAAAGGTATGTTTTTGCTTATAAAATTATTATTACTAATATAGGCTCAGAACCTGCTCAGTTAATACGCCGAAAATGGTTAATTACAGATTCAAATGGAAAGGTTGAAGAAGTACAAGGGGATGGTGTTATTGGCCAAACACCCTATTTAAAAGTAGGAGAATCTTTTTCTTATACCAGTGGCGCGTTGATTAAAACATCAGTAGGAATAATGGAAGGAAAATACATTATGAAAACAGATACTGGTGAAGAGTTTGATGCAATTATTCCTCGCTTTACTTTATCTATTCCTAGAACTTTGCATTAATTATGGCAATTTATGCAATAGGTGATATTCAAGGTTGCTTTGATGATTTACAGCGCTTATTAGCTAAAATTAAATTTAATAAAAAATCCGATACACTTTGGTTTGCAGGAGATTTAGTTAATCGTGGACCTAAATCTTTAGAAACCTTAAGGTTTATTAAATCTTTAGGTAATGCTGCTGTTTGTGTACTAGGAAATCACGATCTTCATTTATTGGCAACGGCATATAACTTATCCCCAGTTAAGGCAAAAGATACCTTAGTAGAGATTCTTGAGGCTGATGATAAAGATGAACTACTAGACTGGTTAAGGCATCGCCGACTTTTCTATTACAATGAATATTTTTGTTTATTACATGCAGGTCTACCGCCGCAATGGGATTTTTTAATGGCAAAAAAAATGGCGAATAAGGTTGAATCCGTATTACGCAGTGATAATTATTTAGAATTTTTTTCTAATATGTATGGCAATAATCCTAAGCAATGGAGTAAGGATTTAACAAAAGAAGAACAGTTACGGTTTACTGTCAACTGTTTTACCCGTTTAAGATATTGTGATGCACAAGGTAGATTAGATTTTAAATTTAATGGTGAATTAGGTTGCCAAGATAAACACTTAATGCCTTGGTTTGATGTACCTAATAGAAAAAGCTTAGGCCTTAATATCATTTTTGGGCATTGGTCGGCGCTGGGTTATCATGAGTCCAATCAATGTTATGGTATTGATACCGGATGTTTATGGGGAGGGCAATTAACCGCTTTAAAGCTAGAAAAAAAACCTAAAAGAATCAGTATCGATTGCGCAGGTTATCGAAAGCCTAAAAAATAACTCTTATTTTTAGGCTATGTCACCGTTAAGTGTTGAAAAGATTAAGTCGCTCCTAAAAGGGGCTTACCTACTAGAGAGCATAGGTATCTACACAAATCTAAAAGCCTTCTCCAAAGGGAGAAGGTTGGATGAGGGGGATTCTAAAGGCTTGATTTATTCTCCTCACCCAACCCTCTCCAGCAGGAGAGGGCTTAAGAGCGAATAAAATCCACACATAACGGTGACATAGCAAAACTAACAGGCAAAAAAAATGCGCTTTAACGATTAGTTAAGCGCATCAAAAGGAGGGTAAACTCAATGTGTCTCGTTTGGGAGTGCATTTAAGAGTTGCATACATCATATCTAACTTAAATACAAATGAAAATGTGGCAAATTGTCGCAGTAGCATAATAAAGCTTATTTTTTGAACTGGATCACTTTATTAGCAGGGTTTAAATTAATTTCATCAATAACAATACCAGAACGTGCATTGATGATATAACTAGCTGCATTAGCAATATCATTAGCCATTAAATGCTGATTTTTTTCATTACCAGGTTCAAAATTTAAATGATCAAAAAATTCAGTTTTTACCATACCAGGGTTAATTAAGGAGACTCGCACATTGCTTTTAGCGCACTCATCACGCAATGCCTGACTAAAGCCACGAATGGCAAATTTACTTGCACAATATATGGATCCTTTTCGGCTTCCTTTTAAAGCAGCTTCAGAGCCTATAAAAATTAAATCAGATAAATTTTTGCGTTTAAAAGAGGGTAAAAAGTATTTTGCTAAAAAACTTATACTAACAAAATTAAGATTCATTAATTCCTGAATTTGACTAAAAGAAAATTCTTCTAAATGGCCAAATTCTCCTCTTCCAGCAGCAAAAATAGCACTATCTATATTTCGAAATTGTGTTGCTAATGCTTTAATATTTTTTGGTAAATTTTCTAAATCACTTAAATCGATTTGGTAAGGGGTAAAGTTAGGGTGTGAAATAAAAAATTGCGCACAATTTCTGGTTAAACCAATAACCTCATGTCCTTGCCTTAATAAGGCAATAGAACATGCCTGCCCTATTCCAGAGCTGGCACCTGTAATAAGAATAGTTCGTTTTATAGACTGCATGGAAAAAACTGCTCTTTAGTAATATAAGTAAGTAACTCAGTACTGCAAAATTGCATCATTTCTGTTTCTAAATTTGTTTTATAAGACATCATACCCTGTTGAGACTCTAATGGACTAGCAAAGAGTTTTTCTTCAGGATAAAGCTTATGAATTTTCTTAAAATAATTATTGGGTAAACGAAACACTCCTAAACTTACTGAGTGTAAAGATTCAGCCTTTATTTTAGAAAAAACCATTTTAAATAAGGCTTTATAATGGTTTTGGTAATTATCTTCATAAATAATAGGGTCAAAACGTAAACCGATAGGCCAGCCATGTTCTTGCAATTTAATAAGAGCATCTAAACGTTTATTAATTGAGGGTGCTTTATGCTCTAAAGTAGAAGCAATTTCTTCAGGTGTAAAGCTAAAAGCAATAATACAGCGGTCATAAGCTGGAAACTGTAATAAATATCTTACTTGCGTGCTTTTAGTACGTAACTCCATCCAAGCATTAGGAATAGATTGAATGAATGGAATAAATTCTTGTGCAAAATGGCTAACAGGTTCTAAAGCAAGGCTATCGCAATCATAACCTGAGAAAAAGTGTACCGGCTCATTAGGTGTTTCTGCACAAAGTCGCTTTATATCGGTAAAATAATCTTCATAATTAACAAAGAGCACATAATTAGCCGATTGATACATACCTTGTAAAAAACAATAACGGCAGTCATAAAGGCAATTTAACATATGTGAAAAATAATAATTTTGCTTTGCACCAATGCTATATTGCGGTGGAGTTTTTAATGCAAAATCCTTATATTTCTCTGCCAGAATTAAAGCAGGCTGCTGTTTTTGTAAACGAAAGTTTTGTGCTTTAGGGTTAAAGACTTCACCATAACGGCTACATGTTATTTGGCGCGCTTTTGGAAAGCGTGCGCATATTTCTAAAACACGTGGATGCTGTAGAATGTTCTCTTCTATATAAATAGTCTCAATCATCAGCGTTAGGAATAGTATTAAAGTATCAATTTTTGAATATCATATCATTCAAACTTTCTTTAATGTGAAGATCTAAACGCAAAACACACAATATTAAAAAGCTTATTTAATAAGTGCTTTACAGGCTGTGTGAAGAGTCAATGAATTTTTTACAGGTACCTTAAATGATCGAAGCAATACGCCTTGATAAACACTTAGTTCAACTTATTCAATGTTCACGTGGAGAAGCACAAAAATATATTGAAGGAGGATGGGTTTTAGTTGATGGTGAAGTGATTGATTTGCCACAATTTAAAATACAAACACAAAAAGTAGAACTAGATTCTAATGCCAATTTAACAGCGGTATTACCGCGTACCATTTTATTGCACTTACCTTCAGAATTTAATGCCACTAAGCCAACGGCTGCGCTGAGCTTAATTACTCCAGAAAGCCATTGGCAAGAGGATAAATCAGGCATTAAATTATTAAAACGGCATTTTTCACGCTTACTTCCTACGGCAGAAATTGAAGTGGGTGCAGCAGGATTGATGGTTTTTTCCCAAGATGGAAAAATAGTAAGAAAGCTAGTTGAAGATGCAAAAACCAATGAGCAAGAATACATAGTAGAAGTGAGTGGATCTATTGCTGAAGGGGGCTTAGAAAAATTAAATACAAAAATTCAGCGTGATGGCTGGGCATTACCGCCTGCAAAAGTTAGCTGGCAGAATGAAACACGCTTACGCTTTGCACTTAAAAATGTCCATGCAGGACAAATTAAATTTATGTGTGAGAGTGTTGGGCTAACAGTGATCAGTATGAAGCGTCTACGGATAGGTCGTGTTTCTATGGGAAAAATCAATCCAGGGGAATGGCGCTATTTACCAGAGGGTACTTGGTTTTAAAATAGGCTATGTAATTTATCACCCTCTCCTGCTGGAGAGGGCTGGGGTGAGGAGAATAAAATCAAGCCTTATAATCCCCGTCATCCAAGCTTAATTTTTCAACACTTAACGATGACATAGCCATAAAATAGCGGCCGCAGTACTCTTCCTTTCAAACTATAGTGATAATTTTCATAATTTAAAATGCACAAGCTTATTATTTATATCACCAGTGCTAATTAAGCAATATAGATAATGGTGGCTGTTCGCTTATTTTGTTTGATGGTGCATACGGTGCATTGTTGCATGACTAGCATGGTCTCGTAATTGTGCATCGAACCATTGGTGAATAGCGATAATTAATTTAGCGTCCTTAGATAGGTAGGTTATTTTAGCGCCATCAGGAATTTCACTATAGTGGATAGTGATTAACCCAAGTTTAGCATTGCGTAAGGCTTCAAGTCCTGGCATATCTTTGCCGTGTATTTTTTCTGGATCAGAGAAATTAGCTTGCTTAAAGTCATTTTCAATTTTAATTAAGTGCTCACGAATAAGGCTAATTTGCGTCTTATTTTGTGCATTTTTGGCAATAACTTGCTGTACACCGCCATTTTTAACTTTAGTAAAGATATGCAGTGTCTGGTTTAAATCGAAAGGCATAACATGCTTGCCTAATTGGGCAACTTCATTAATGCGGGCATCGGATGCTTTTTCGATTGCGGTGACTGAAGTGCTGCTGAAAATGACCAAAAATAGGCTAAGTGCTCGTTTGTTGATAATCATAAAGTATTGTTTGATTGCTGTTTGAATGTATATATAAATTTATTGAGATCATATACTCGCCCATCTACTATCTCAATCCCTTCCTGTAAGAGTAGTTCAATTTTTTTATCGGTTCCTAGCGCATATTCACCTATATAACCATCACTGCGAATAACGCGATGGCAGGGACGGATTATTAAGAGCTTATTTTTAGCCATTGCCGACCCAACAGCTTGATAAGCTTTGGAGTCTAATGCTTTTGCTATTTCAGCATAAGTAGTCACTTTTCCTTTGGGGATTTGCTCTAAAAGTGTATAACAGCGCTGGTAAAAGTGAGTACTCATAGAATACAGCTAAGGCTTATTTTGAGTTATCTATCATTTGCATGATTTTCTCTTCAATTTCATTAGCAACCTCCAATAGTGCTGGGTCATCTGATAAAGCAGAAAGCATTTGTGCAGGTTTGATTAAACCAATTTTGGTTGAACCTTTTTCTGTAAAGACTGAAATCCGACAAGGTAAGGCCATATTCAGGCGCATATCGATAGCCATTACTTTAGCTGCTTGTAGCGGGTTACAGACTTCAAAGACACGACAGTTTTCATTAAAATCTTGGCCTTTACTACGCAGGGTTTCCCCTAAATCATGAATATGTAATACACCAAATCCTAAGTTTTTTACTTCGACTTCAAGATCAGCAGAAGCCTGATCAAATGATTTATCGGTATTAACAATGTAGTACATATTTTCTCCAAATTTATGATGTTAGATAAAGTATTTCACTATATTAACAATAACGACAATGCCAAAAAAGATAGCAATAAAAGTGACTAATTTTTGGGTACTCTTACCTTGTGTATTACTGCGAGACTGAGGCGCGCTAACTCCTTTAATATGTCCATTTATCGCCTGAGTTTCCCCGCCTTTTGAGCTAATAACTTGATAAGAAACCATATCACCAATTCTTGGTTTACGGCTTAAGCCTTGTAGTTCTGAGCCATGAATAAAAATATCACGTTTACCTTTGCTCTGCCCAATAAAACCAAAGCCTTTATCTTTATTCCATTGACGTAATTTTCCAGTGAATACAGTGTCGTTCATTTTATTGTTTAACCCTTTTTATCGCTTTAAAAAATGACTACAAGAAATTAGCTTTATCATACACAATTTAAATACTATTTTTTAACTTAGCTCATATTAGTGTATCTAAATTGAAGTAGCTTAATATTGTTTACTTGATTCATAAAAGCATTTTGATAAATGCTGGGTAGGGTGGTGGTTTTATGAAGATCTATACTCGATTGTGTGCATAATTTATTCGGGGGTAATATCTGTTTTTCTTTAGATGTTCCGGAGGTATGGAATCACACAGTTTTTACCTGACTTTTTTGCTTTATAAAGTGCGTGGTCAGCCTGTTTAGACAGTATATCAAGGTTAGCTGGGTAATCTTTGTTAAACAATGTTACCCCGATACTTACTGTGTAATAAATAGTTTTACCATCAAGCTCAACAGAATTATTTTTTAATAGAAGTCTGATGTTGTTTAGTAACTTAATAGCATCTTCTAGGATTGTATTGGGTAGTGCAATAGCAAATTCTTCGCCTCCAATACGTCCTGCTAAATCATTTTTACGTAAGTTTTTTTTTAGGCATGAGGAAAATGATTTTAGCACCTCATCCCCTCCAGCATGACCGTACTTATCATTGAGATATTTTTAAAATTATCAAGATCTAAATATCCTAGAGAGAATGTTGATTTATTTCGGATCATTCGCTGAAAATCAGGGAAACGGAGCGCAGCGAAGTGATGATTTTTAGTCCGCAGTAGGCGACAGGGAAATTCGCCAATCCGAAGTGAACTGGTCAGTTCGCTCGGGAGGCAAGTAGTTATCCCGACAGCCGTCAAGTCATTTGAGGTAGACTTAACGAAGCAGTGTGTTTTTTGCGTAGTTGAGTTGGACGCAGGACGAACTGGGGCTCCCATAAATCGCTCCGTGCTGAATGAAGATTGGCGATAGGACATCCCAATGTTTCATGAAGTAGGAATGGCGCGCCTATGTGT
>JAJJBE010000175.1 GCA_020996635.1 Bathymodiolus brooksi methanotrophic gill symbiont | reverse complement strand
AGATAAGCGAATAGAGCAGCTTAACCTGTTTTAGTTACCCTTGCACCCTTGGGTGCTCAATGAATCAGCCCGCTTTGAGCGGTTCACGGTTTTCAAGCCTCCGGCTTTGCCGGAGGTATTTGACTTAGACTTCCGTTCATCCAGTGTCACAATGGCTCCCTTGTGGTTTTTCCCAATAATCGTATCCGCTTCCCAGTCACCAATACGCTCACGGTTATTAGCCACTTCAGGACGCTCATCTATGCCCACCTGATTGGGGATTCCTGTCCTGTTATGAGCTGAACCATAGCGCTTACGATAGGTTTTATTCTGGTGCCGAAGGTGTTTGTATAGCTCACCTCCAGCCTTTTTGTCAGCCAGAATATGCGGGTAAATTGTTTCATGATGAAGACTGATAACCCCAATGCCAGTAAGTTAAGCGTAACATATTAATACCAATAGAGTTTTTTGGTATAAAAACGAGGTTTTTTTAACCACTCTAATAACATCAATCCTTTAGAAGCTAAAGTTTCTCTTATATTTC
>JAJJBE010000056.1 GCA_020996635.1 Bathymodiolus brooksi methanotrophic gill symbiont | reverse complement strand
CGACTGCTCGATTAGAGATTCTCAGTGCCCAGCAAGGGCTGAACAAGTTCGCTTTAAAATCGAAACTTTATATTAATGCTATTCGACAAGCTTTTGATGAATTGCAACAATTAAAGTCGGCTACTGCGTAACATCAGAGTGTAAGTGAGAAAAGGTTGATTTTAAGATAGTGCCTGCCTCATTGATTTATGCCTTCTGAAACAGAGCATTTTTTACCGCAATCATTAATCCCAAGGCAATAAAAGATCCTGCTGGTAACGCTGCCAGTAATAGCCCTGAATAATCAGTAACAATAACAATTTCCCAATATCTAGCGCTTTCACCAAAGAGTAATTCAGCTTGGGACAATAAGCTGCCTAAACTAAGAATTTCTCTTATTCCGCCTAATAAAGCCAGTGCCAAGCTAAAGCCTAAGCCCATTGCTAAGCCATCTAGCAAACTAGGTAAGACTGAGTTTTTTGATGCAAAAACTTCCGCTCGGCCGATGATTGCGCAGTTAGTTACAATTAATGGAATAAAAATTCCTAGGGTTTTATAAAGCTGATAAAAATAAGCGTGCATTAATAGCTCAATGATTGTGACGATGCCAGCAATAATAAGTACAAAAAGAGGTAAGCGAATTTCTGCTTGAATCGTGCTGCGTACTAAGGAAATACAGCCATTAGAGAGTATTAGGGTGAGTGTTGTTGCGATGCCGAGCGCAAGGCTGTTAATCAGCGTATTACTAACAGCAAGTAATGGGCATAAGCCTAAAAGGGCAACGAGAGCTTGGTTGTTTTTCCATAAGCCATTTTGGAAGATTTGTTGGTAGGTCATTTTCATTGGTGGAATATTTGGGCTTTATATTGTTGAAAAAATAATCCGACTTTTTTTACTTCATTTACAACGGCTCGTGGAGTAATGGTTGCGCCGGTAAATTGGTCAAAATTACCTTGGTCGCGTTTTACTGCCCATTGTACGCTTTGCATATCGGCAATAGATTTGTCTTTAAAGCTGAGTATCCAGTTAGATTTTCTCAGCTCAATTTTATCACCCAGTCCTGCCGTTTCATGGTGATTTAAAATACGCACCGCGATAATTTTTCCAGTTATATCTAAGGCAGTCAATAATTTAATATCACCACTATAGCCATGTGCTGTTGTTGACTCAATCACTGCGGCGGTTGCTAATCCTGAATAATAGGCGGGGTAAATAATGTTTTTTTGGATTATTATTTTGTCTTCATCAGGTTTGTTGTCATAAGGTATTTCCTTTAAAACAGAGTGTAAATTTTGCAATAAAGCCTGATGTTCATTTTGTATGATTTTATCTTTTGTTTGCTGGTAAACAAAGCTGACTAGGCCGATAACGACAAAAGAGAAGCAGGCGAGGCGAAAAGCGGCAGAGAGCGGGGTAGAGGTCGGCATTAGTGTGTTTTATTTTTTAAATAATAATCAATACTCGGGGCTGCAAGGTTGGCTAATAAAACAGCAAAAGCAACAGCATCAGGATAGCCGCCCCAAGTGCGAATACAATAAATTAAGCTACCGATTAAAAAACCATAAAAAAGCCGTCCTTTAACGCTGCTGCTTGCAGTGACTGGATCGGTTGCGATAAAAAAAGCCGCACAAAAAGTTGCGCCCGAGGCTAAGTGAAAGCTAGGGCTACTGTAAAGGCTACTATCCAGGCTATAAGCAATGCTTGCAGGAATGATAAGCCCTAATAGTGTGGCAGTAGGAATCGCCCAGTGGATGATTTTTTTCTTTAATAAGAATAAACCACCCAGTAAATAAGCAAGGCTGGTGAGTTCTCTACTTTTATCAGCAAATAAGCCAAAAATAGGCTGTTGCTGAATGGTGTTAATCGTCTGCCCAAGGTGTAGCTGTGTTTTTGTGTAATCTAAAACGGTGGCGCTACTAAGGCCATCAATCGATAGTGGTGTAGAAAAAATGTGGCTAAGCGCAGCGCTTAAATCTAAAAATAGCAGAGGGTTTTGCCAGATTGTCATTTGTAAAGGAAATGAAATCAGTAAAAAAACATAGCCTACCATTGCTGGGTTAAAAGGGTTGTAACCTAGACCACCATAAACATGTTTGGCTATTAATATGGCAAATAGAGTCCCGTTAACGACCACCCACCACGGTGCGATACGAGGAATAGCCATAGCGAGTAATATGGCTGAAAGTACCGCACTATAGTCAAAAAGGGTGATTAAAATGGGCTTTTTCCGAGCATATAAACAGAGGCTTTCAGTAATAATAGCAGTAATAATGGCTAATATTATTTGGATAAGAACACTAAAACCAAAGAGCCAAAACAGAGTGGCAATGGCAGGGATGAGTGCCAATATGACATGTAACATAATGCGTTGTACGCTGTTGTTACTTGGCGAAAAAGGTGAGCATGAGATGGGGAATTGCATTAGTTAACTGATGTTACGCAGTAGCCGACTTTAATTGTTGCAATTCATCAAAAGCTTGTCGAATAGCATTAATATAAAGTTTCGATTTTAAAGCGAACTTGTTCAGCCCTTGCTGGGCACTGAGAATCTCTAATCGAGCAGTCG
>JAJJBE010000143.1 GCA_020996635.1 Bathymodiolus brooksi methanotrophic gill symbiont | reverse complement strand
TGAATATATCGAGGTTTTTTATAACCGTAAACGACGTCATTCAGCGAATGATTACAAGTCACCTGCTGATTACGAAATGTCGCTAAAAGCAGCTTAATTTTGTGTCCATAAAAGTGTTGACACATCAGATTAACGTTGGAAAACTGAGGGTACGATTGCGAATAAAAGCTGTTTTTGAAAGGCGATATTTATCGATAAATGAAAAGCTGTTTAGGGTGTTATTTAACTCTTCATAAATATTTTTTATTGAATTTTCCACTGCTTTATGCTTACCATTGATTATGCTAATATAAGGGCTTATACTAACATAATCAATGGGTTAATCTTAACTTGCTGGCATTGGGGCTTGCCCCTACGATGACAACTCACATCTTAGAATAATTATGCCTTGTTACTTATACGTAACATCAGATAAATAATTATCATTACACGATGCTTTAAAAAACATACACAATCATTAGGAATAAAAAACATTACAAAATCTAACTCCAGCATTTTATTAATAATCGTTATTCTATGGGTTATTTCCTATCTTATACATTACACAGCCCTTAATGGTTCTTTTAGATTAGATGATGGCGAACATCTTTATTTCGCATCATTGTATTCCCCTTGGGAATATTTTTTTGTTCCTGAAATAACTGGCCTACAATCATATGTTCGTTTTGTCACTCCATGGAATGTACTAACATATGATTTAAATTTATGGTTATTTGGTTTAAAGCCAGAACTTCATTATTTAATGCAGTTAATTATGCTATGGATAACAGGAATAGCAACATACTTGTTTTTATTAAGGTGGTGTTCGAAGAAATGGGCATTATTTGGCTCAGCTTTATTTCTGACTGGAGGGGCTTCAGCCTATATAGTACAAGAGTTAATGGATGCTCATTATATCCTTGGATTGTTGTTCTCAATTCTAGTTATTCACTTCTATTTACATGGAATAAAAAGTAAAAACTATTGGTACATAATACTATCTTCGATCTTCTATTTATTTTCTGCTTCATGTAAGGAAATTTACGTGCCAATAATAGGTATACTACCATTTTTACCATCACCTATTTTCGATCAAAGAAAAAGAGATAAAATACTATATCTAGCTCCTTTTCTTCTGATTTTCATATTCTACATATGCTGGAGATATTATGTTCTAGGGGAACAAATTTTTGGAGGATATAATCAAGGGTCAAACCTTTTATATGATATAAATACATATCTTGAAGTTATTAAAAACCTTTTTAATGTACCTTTTGTGCTGCTGGGTTCTAACCCCCTTTCTTTATCAATAAATATTCTAATTCTAACCCTAACCATTACTTATTTAATTAAATATAATAAGAAATACTTTATACTTTTATTAGTATCATTAACTTTACTATTTCTGCCACTCATAGCAGTTCATAATAAGCTCAATGATTTTGGACGATATATGTTTTTGCCTTGGTGGTTATATTCAATACATATATCAATATTACTATCTAACTGTCAAATAAGTAAGCATATAAAAAATTTATTTGGGTTGCTTTTGTTAATTGTTGTTTTATTTTTAACTTATCATGAAATACACAATGTAATTCTGAATGGAAAACATAAAAGAGGTGATGTTATAAGCAACTTTATTCTAAATTCCAATTCAGAACAAATTCTATTTAATGGGTCTATCCTTGCAGTTAATTTAATAGAAGCAGAGAGAATGATAGAGTCAAAACCTAACGGTCGTGCAAAAATTGTATCAGATATATTTCAGCTAAATGAAAAAGATCTGATACAAAAAGAAATTTTTTCTTATGATAAAAATTGTAAATGCATGGTTAAAATCAATAAGACAATTTCAAATTCTATAGTCAATAATCACAAGCAAGCACTAGATAAAAAACTAAACGTTAAGTTAATATACAGAAAACCATTTTTAACATGGGAATTAGGACCTTATATTAAAGGTAAATATGTATTCCATGTAAATATTAACAATTTAAATACTGTAACGTTAAATGATAACTTTTTTGGGGTGCCTCTTGGTAAACAGGGTAGGATTGGTTTAAGATCAAATACAGAATTACGATTTTATGTGAATTACAACTCACCTAATGGGTGGTTCATAAGAAGTGAAATATTGACATTATTATTATTAGATAATAACTCATTGGAGTGGACAAATGGTTACAATTAATTTCTTATTCCAACGATTCTAACCAAATATAATGTATTGTAGAAAAGATTATATTTTCAGTTTTGGATGAAAGCATACTGAGTATTTTATAACGTCTTATAACAATCGTGTCAACGTGAATTTCTTTTCCGCTGGTGCTGCAAAGAAATCACGTTACACAAAGCGTTATATTTTGCAAAAGATTATTTAGGTTTTTAGTTTAGTGGGTTCAAGAAGTTAAAACTGTTTCTCTTATTAGCAAGTCTCTGCTTTGTAGAAATGCAATATTTAGGTAACTGATGTTACGCAGTAGCCGACTTTAATTGTTGCAATTCATCAAAAGCTTGTCGAATAGCATAAATATAAAGTTTCGATTTTAAAGCGAACTTGTTCAGCCCTTGCTGGGCACTGAGAATCTCT
>JAJJBE010000054.1 GCA_020996635.1 Bathymodiolus brooksi methanotrophic gill symbiont | reverse complement strand
CTGACAATCCTGTCGCTGTTGTATAGCTAAATGAAGTGATCAGGTAATCGGTGTATAAGTCAAAAATATCAGGTGTTTTCATAGCCTACTATTTTAATGGAAATATCATTAGGGTGCGTAACATCAGGTATTTAAAAGCAGAGAATGCGTAGTCGATTCTTAAACAATTAGCCTTGTTTCGTAAACGCCATAAAATTGATCGAGACTATTAGTTATGGGAAGAAGGCTATCATCCACAGATGATAGAAAATGAAGCGGTACTGCGGCAGAAGTTGGAGTATATTCATAATA
Source organism: Bathymodiolus brooksi methanotrophic gill symbiont (assembly GCA_020996635.1). Classification (GTDB taxonomy): domain Bacteria; phylum Pseudomonadota; class Gammaproteobacteria; order Methylococcales; family Methylomonadaceae; genus Methyloprofundus. Next base: position 18,153 of record JAJJBE010000054.1, on the reverse strand, counting down.
ACCCTGTTAAACGCGGTTATGTTGAGCTGGCTGAGCATTGGCGATATTCAAGTGCTGGGGATTATGCGGGTAAGCCGGGGCTGATTTCTGTTTTTTCTGAGTGGTGATTAGATGTGTGTGTGTGTGTGTGTGGTGCGGCGCGCCAAAGTCACATTTCCACGAAGCCCATGGAAACAAGATAAACTAAATAAGAATTAAACATGACACAACAAAAACCGACAGAAGCCGAATGGCGTGAAAAATTAAGCCTAGAAGAATTTAATATCTGCCGATGTAGCGCAACAGAAGCGCCATTTACCGGTGAATATGTCGATTGTAAAACGGCGGGTGTTTATCATTGCAAATGCTGTGATAATGCACTGTTTAGCTCAGAGACAAAATATGATTCTGGCTCTGGCTGGCCAAGTTTTTGGCAGCCATTAACAGAATCAGCCATTAAGGAAGTAGCCGATATTAGCTTGGCAAGGCCTAGAGTGGAAGTCACTTGTGCGGCTTGTGATGCGCATTTAGGCCATGTATTTACTGATGGCCCACAGCCGACGGGTTTACGTTATTGTATTAATTCTGCGTCATTGGAACTACAGGCATTATGAAAGCACAAAAAACAGTACAAAATTTATTAGATTTTATTGATGCCAGCCCTAGCCCTTGGCATGCGGTTGCAACTATGCAAGCGGCGCTAACAAAACAAGGATTTACGGAACTGCGGGAAACAAAGGCGTGGCAATTAGAAACTGATGGGCGTTATTATGTGATTAGAGATGACTCATCGATTATTGCGTTTGTGACAGGCGCTAAATCTTTAGTTGAAACAGGTTATAAAATTATTGGCGCACATACCGATTCCCCTGGTTTACGGGTAAAACCGCATGCATTGCATAAATCCGGCGGTTTATTACGTATGGCGGTAGAAGTCTATGGTGGGCCAATTTTGGCGACTTTTACAGATCGAGATTTAAGCTTTGCAGGGCGACTTAGTTATCGTGCTGAATCGGGGGCCATAAAAACACAGTTAGTACATTTTAAGCAGCCTTTATTACGCTTGCCTAATTTAGCGATTCATATGAATAGAATGGTGAATGAAGAGGGCTTGAAACTACATAAGCAAAATGAATTGCCGCTACTTTTTTCTATGAGTAGCAAAGAGCAAATCCCAGATAAAGTATTTACTGAATTATTAATGTCACAATGTGATTTAAAAGCTGAGCAAATAGTTAGTTGGGAGTTGAATGTTTATGATACTCAAAAAGGAATTTTTTGGGGAGCGCAGCAAGAATTTTATGCAGATAGTCAGTTAGATAATCTAGCTTCTTGTCATGCAGGTTTACATGCTTTATTAAATGAAAAAGTATTAAATTCGGGAAATACCACGCTGTGTGCTTTTTTTGATCATGAAGAAGTGGGTAGTGAAAGTACTAAAGGAGCAGATGGCAGCTTTTTATCTGATGTGCTAGAGCGCATCGCCTTAGCAAAATCTTTATCAACAGAGAGTTACAAGCGAGCTTTAGCGCAAAGTTTTATGTTAAGTGTGGATATGGCGCACGCATACCAGCCCAACTTTCCAGCGGCTTATGAGCCAGAGCATCGGGTTTATGTGAATAAAGGCCCTGTTATCAAGCTAAATGCAAATCAGCGTTATAGCTCAGAATCGGTTTCTGCTGCGATGTTTATTAACTGGTGTCAGCAGGCAAAAGTGCCGTATCAGCAATACTCGCATCGTACTGATATTCCTTGTGGAAGTACCATTGGGCCAATGACATCGGCAAAATTAGGTATCCGTACGGTAGATGTTGGTGGCGCAATGTGGGCAATGCATAGTATTCGGGAAAGTGCGGGGGTATTGGATCATCAATATATGATCGATGTGATACAGTGTTTTTTTGTTGATAGTGAGGGCTAGTTCAGAGATGATTTTTCCTTGTGTACAAGGGGGAACAGTGGGTTTATTTATTGTTATAGACATGGGCTATAAATGAATATATAGTTGAACACCCTTAAAAATAAATGAGAAATAAATAATGAGCAAAAAATTGTTGAAACCTACTTTACTATTGTTACTAATCAGTAGCCTTGTATTAACAGTAACTGGGTGTGCTGAAAAAAATTAAAAGCAGATGGAACCACAGCTTATGATCTTTATAATGAAAATAGACCTGATACAGCTCCTGCTGATACGGGAATACCTTCAGGTAATTTAATTACATCGGGTATTGCTGGAATTTATGAAAAAACAGTTAAATTAGAAGATAAATACAAAACAAGTATAGAAAACAATAAGGTAGCTAATGTTTTAGAGGCTGTTCGTTTAGAGCAGGGTGTAGAGGCTTATAAAAAAGCATATAACGAATTGAGCAAAAAAGACCGAAAGCAGTACGATAAGTTTCAGAAAATTAATATTAATATGCTAAAAGTGGCTGTTGAGTATGGAATAGAAGCGGCAAAATTAGCTTTTGGCATAATGAATTTTGACTATAAGAAATATATGGCAAATCCTATGGCAGCATTTTCGACACTTGAAGCAATTGATATGGCAACAGATCAGATACTTTATACGGAAAAAGCTTTAGAGTTTATGGTAGAAACTAGAAGTGTCTATGTTGCAATGCTAGAGTATAAAGGACGCTAATTAGGGTTGAAGTATTACTTAGAAAGCCCATACTCTATAGTTGTGTGGGTTTTTATGGAATTAACAAGGAGTCAATGGTGAATTGTCATACAAAGTCGGTGTTATATAGCAGTTTGTTTCTTTTTTTATGTGCCTGTACAAGCAGTGGGCCAAAGGGTATTCAAATAAATCCTAACTTGGTTATACAAACAAGAGCTGATTATGAGGAGGGGGCAAGGTCAGTTGATTTGCCGCAGAATTATAGTCAAAAAAATTATAAACGGCTCGTGTTAGCCGCTAATTTTTTTGCAAATAAAGATTATAAAAGTTACGAGACGGTTCCTGTTGAAGTGCTTTCCACCATGCTGGAAACAGAATTATCTAAATTAAAGCGATTTACTTTAGTTTCAAGACATTTGGGGCAAAAAGGCAAATGGACTGAAAAGAAATTCCAGGATCTAGGGACAACTAGTGCGCGAGATACTATGCGTCTTGGTAAGGGAATGAATGCAAACTATGGTTTAACAGGGGGGATTTCTTCGGTAACTGAGGAGTATGATCGCGGTAGTAAAAACGAGCTTATTTATATTATTCGAGTTGATTATCAAATTACTGACTTCGAAACCGATGAGATTATCGAGGCGGATATGGCGGAAGGCCGTGCCAAGAGAACTATTTTTAGGTTGCCTTCAGGGAAAATTGTTGGAGGATTTTCTCAAAAAGATGAAGCGGATGCAATTAAGCAAGCAGCCATGAATGCTTTGAAAGTGATAGCTAATAAGCTAGGTAATAAACTGCCTATTGGTTGCCAAGTAACAGGTATTCGAGGAACACGATTTGGTTGTGATAAAGGCTATGAAGAAGGCTTTATGGGCAAGCAAATGGTCGCTATTTATATGGATGATGCGGGAATTGATTTACCGCTGGCCGTGGCAGAAGCCAGTCCTGGTGCGCATAAAACCTCAGGAAAGATTGTTGCTTGGAATGATGATGAGGATGAATATATACAAGACATGATTCGTCAAATTAAAGCGAATCCTCGTTTTGCACGGCAGAATGATATTTATGCCGTGAGTTTAGGTATGCCAACGCCACCTGAATGGGACAATAACTACAAGGATTAGAGGGGAGAAAAAACGGGTATTATGCCCGTTTTTTTGTGCCTGATAAAATTTCTTCAGGGAAGGGTATGAAAAGTATAGTAATACAGCTAGGTTTTATTACTGCGGCCTTACTAGCCGCAGTTGTTCATAGTAAAGAGATGCCGGAACCTATATTGGTTTATCAACAGTATTATACGGAAAGTACTGCGGGTGTTTATCAGCAGGCTGATTGGCTTTTTGTGGTGGCGGAACAGGAAAAATTAGCTTCTAAGCAGCCCGCAATTTATTATGAAGGCAAGACAATGTTGCAAACACAGGTCTTGTTAAAAAAATATGTGTTACAACATGCCCAGCTAAAGGCCCTAAAACAACACGGTTTTACTGGACGCTTAGCTGTAGACCTAGATGAATTAGTTGCTTCCGGTGATTTTTATGACTTTAGATTGGATGCGATTCAGGTTAAGATTTTAAAAAATAGTGCCGATAAAAAACGGCATCGGCGAGTGACGGCTGTAAAGGCAAATGAATTATCATCAGCTAAAGCCAGCCTTTTGAAGCATGTTGATATCAATATTTTGATAAGCCAGCTATTAAAACAGGCGGCTCAGAAATCTAACAAAGATCTTTTAGCGCGATATTATTTTGATTTAGGTTTATTACGTGAAGCTTATTTTTATAAATGGCAGCAACTTAGCCAAAACTATTACCTAGTCAACTATCCGGCACTGGATAAAACGCCCTTTCAAAGTCGCTTGTTATTGCGTAAAGTACTAAATACTTCAGCTGAGAACTATGATTTAGATTGGCTTAAAAAACTGCCTGCGAATGCCGAATTATTTGCTCAAGTTAAATCTGAAATCAGCGGCCTAGACCGTATCGGGCAAAGTTTGCTTGATTTCTTGCTGATGCCAGCTCTTGCGCCAGATAAACAAAAACAACAGTTTGATAAACTTAGAAAGACGCTAGACATGATGACCCCTAATGCTACTATTCAATTAGAATTGGATTTTTTGCAAGCAAGTCAGGAGAGGTTTGGGCAAGATAAAGACTTAGCTTATTTGTTAGGAAGAGTATTTGCGCAACAAGGATTTTTAATACTAGATGCTAGCTATAGTGCAGATAGTAATCTTCATTTTACCCAGGCTAAGGCTTTATTTGATAAAGGACGATCTATTGATAAAGTAGCAAATTTATTACAGCAATCTATCTTAGAGTCACCTAGGCACACGGCAAGTTGGATTTATTATGGCTCGGTATTAAAGTATCAAAAACAATACACTCAGGCTTTAGCGGCTTTTCAGCAAGCTAGTTTATTAGACCATACCGATACAGAAAATCAGGCGAATATCGCTGATATTTATATGCAGATGAAACAGCCAAATTTAGCACGACCTTATTTATATTATTTACAACAGCAACCCATTAAAAACTTATCTACTTATACGCAGAAAGTACTTAGTCAACTTATACAAATCAAGGATTAAACATGAAATTTAAACGATATATTGTTAGCTCTTTATTGTTCGCCGCTAGTCTTCAAGTGCAACCGATTTTAGCGGTTGAATACACGGCCTCAGAGGAGGTGGCTAATATTGCTGCCGAGTCATCTGTTATCGAAACCATGCAGTTAGCACCAACTCCTGTATATCAAGCAGTAAGCGCAGAAGATCAATTAAATAATTATTTAGATAAGATGGGTCTTGTTGAGGGGGCAAATGAAATTAAAGGGAGAGATGTATTTGTTCAAATGGGGCTTGCCTCTTTTGATACGAAAGACCCAGCAAGTGATGCTTCATTTATGATTAAACGATCTATGAAAGCGATGGAAGCTAAATTAGATGCGAAGGCAAAAATTATTGAAGCCATCCATACTACAATGTCGGCATCTGAAATGGTTGATGTACCCGGTACGGATTTAAACGCACAGTTTGATGCTAGAAGGGCTGAAAACCAAGCACAATTAGAAGAACAGAAACAAGTTTTGGCTATATTACTTGATGATGTTGATAGAAAGCAGGCTGATGAATTAAGAGGGGTCACTTTTTCCGATAGATCTGCTGCACTAATGGATGCAGTAATAAAAAAATTGGATGAAAACTATTCATCTAGTGACTTAAATGCGGAGAGAAAGGCTGCTTATCAGGATGCTAAGTTAAAGTTTGAGTCTGCTCAGACTGAATATTTAAAGATAGAAAAAGAAATTAATACTTTAGCAAAAGTTGCACAAATTACAACTTCAAAAACGGCTACTTTGTCAAAGATGCCTTTATTTGGAGCTATAACGGTTAATCAGTTTGAATCTTGGAATGAAGAAGACGGGTATGAGATTGCTTTATTAGTTATGTGGAGTAAAAGTACTGAAAAAATGGTTCGTTCAATGATGAGCCTTGAAGGAGGGGATACAAAGAAAACACCTGGGCGCATGTCTGTAAAAAACTGGGTAAAGAGCCAAAATTGGGCAACAATAACGGGAGGGCGTAGATTTAAGGATGATAAAGGTAATGGTTGGTTTATAGGGGTAGATGCAAGAGCGCTTGGGAAAACTTCTGTTTCAAAAAGTAAAGCCCGAGGCGTTGCAGAAATGGGAGCTAAAAAAGAAGTCGCTATGGCATTATTTGCAGATATGGAGTCTAGCAAAATATCAGAAACTATGATGGTCGAAAATACGGATGGTTCAAGTGAAGCCTTCGATAGCATGACAAAAAAAATACAGGCTAATATTCGTAATCGATCTATTTCTGGCTTACAAAAGATTTATGGTAGAAAGGTTGTACACCCTATCTCTGGACAAAAAATATATGTAGCTGTGTATGGTATAAGTTCTAATACAGCTCGTAAGGCACTCTCGATGCAGAAGAGTAATTACGCAACGAAATTACTGGACGTTAAACACCAGCAACAGCTAAAAGGTACAAAAGCAGGCTTGAATTCAGCGGTGAGTGCAGCGGAGAGAGATCATACTGCATACCAAGAAGCAAAAAGAGACGCTAGGCAACAAGTTCAACAGCAGGCTGCAAAACAGAGCACTACTGCTGTACAGCCAGCTGTGCAGCAACGTAAGGCGAATGCACAAAGTAATCAAGGTTCACAGGCAGGAGTCTACGGCGGCGGTGGTGCAGATAGTTTTGATTGGTAGATTGTTTTACTGATTTAATGAATCGAGAACCTCATTGACTGTTATGTGATGAGGTTTTTTTATGGTTTTTAGGAGTTAAACATGAAAATAAAATTAGCAGGTTTATTTGTTATTGGGTATTTATTATCTACGTCAGTCTTAGCAAGCTTAGATAGCCAAATTAATACTATGCTGCGTAATGGTCAAGGTGTGGCCATGTATAAAAGTAGCGCAACAGGCGTGGCAGTTATTTCAATTGGGCAAGGGCAACATCAGCGTGGGAATGTTGCGATTGATATAGCCAAGCAAGAGGCGACTAAAAATTTATTGGCCTTTTTAAAAGGTGAGCGCATTTCCGCAACCGAGCAGGCAATGACATCCTATCGTGGTGATGAGGTTGTTGAAAGTTACTATTCGAAAATGCGTACTGATGTTAATGGTGCGATTAAATCTGCGTATATGTATAAATCAGGCCAATATGATGGCTATCAGTATGCCGCAGTGATTATTTCTGAACGTAGTAAAGATATAAGCCAGGCGTTTGCAGGCCGAAAAAGTAACCCAATGATAACGGCGCGTGGTTTTGCTTCAATGAGGCATGGTACGGGTAAGGCGCGAACTTTAGCCTTAGAACAGGCATTACGTAATGCGGTTGAGCAATATGGCGGCGTGAGTATAGCGAGTAAAACCACCATAGAGAATGCAGGGCGCTATCGCAGTAAACTTTCGGCAGTCGCTAAGGGAGTAGTAAAACGCTATACGATAAGCCAAGAGGGTAAACAAGGTAAAGATTATATGGTGGAAATTGCGGCTGAAGTCGTGGAAGAGCTTGAAGGTGGCGCGCAATCAATTGATGCCATTAAAGAAAACTTAGGGCGGCCTTCATTTTATTTAGCTATTCAAGATCCTCGCTTAGAAGGCATGATTAAAAAAATTCTGATTGATAGTGATTTTGAGGTAACAGCTGTAGAGCGAATGGCCAAATATAAGGTTGTTGCTAAAGTAGATAAATTAGAAATGCCAATGCCTGCAATGCCAGATATGATGGGTTTACGTACTACAATTACGGTGAATGTAAAAGATAAGCATAATTGCCAAGATATTTTAATGGTAGAAAATGATCCGTCTGAAACGATAGAGGTTTCAGCGAGTAAGTCTCTACGTGAAAGTAGAAGTTATGGTTACGCGGTGGATTTGATAAAAACAGACTTCACGAAAGCGATTAATAAGCACTTTACTAAAAGCTTTCAGGAAGGCCAGAAGGTTTTAGTTGCCTTGGCACAATTTGATCGTATGCGTGATGTGGATGAGTTAAAAGAATGTATTGATTCATTGCCGCTAACGAAAAGTGTTTCAGTTGGTAACATAGAAAATAGGTACGTGGTGTATGAAGTTATTTATTTAGGTAATCCTAATGACTTACAAATGGATATTATGAAAAAGAGCCGAGAATTTAGATTGCGGGGCTTGCGGGCAAAAAGTAATAATACTGGAATTATTACTTTTAAATTTTAATGAAGTTGATGCGGTATTTATGAAACAGAGCATAATCAAAGCAAGTATTATGTTTGCAGGCGTCGTGTTTTTAACGGCCTGTACTGGGCAAAGTGGTAAGACTAGTCCAATAGAAAATAAATATATGAGTAGCCAAGGCTGGAATAAGCTATCCGTAGCTGTACACCGTGGTGACCTTGTTAAGGTGAAATCTTTGGTATTGATGGGTGAAGATATTAACCATGAAGGTTCATTTGGGGATACACCGTTAAGCCTAGCGATAGAAAAAAGGCATAAACTGATTATTAAGTTTTTACTAAAAAATGGTGCTGCGGGTAGTCAGTTAGAAGCTAGTTTTTTACGACGATATGATAAGTTGGGGGAAATTAGCCAATTAATTGAAAAATATCAAGCACGAGCTGATTTTCAACAACAACCCCCGGTAGTCATTCAGAGCGTTATCACGTCTAATGAAGTAAATTTAGTTGCTTCAAGTACTGGAGGCCCCCGTACAGCATTAGTGATTGGAAATAGTAATTATTCGTTTGGGCCGTTAAAGAATCCAGTAAATGATGCACGAGATATGTCGCGCGTTTTAAAATTAGCAGGATTTGATGTCACGATGGTTGTTGATGCTAGCCGCGAAAAAATTGATACCGCTGTGAATCAATTTAGTCAAAAGTTAGGGGGTGGTGTTGCGTTATTTTATTATGCAGGGCATGCAGTACAGGTGGATGGGCATAACTATATTATTCCCATTGGGGAGGATATTGATAGCCAAGCTAAAGTAAAGTATCGAGGCGTTGATATAGACCAAGTATTATCGGAAATGGGAGAGGCGCGTAGTGGTTTGAATATTGTCGTTTTAGATGCATGCCGTGATAATCCATTACCTAAAGAATCCCGCTCAGCTTCACGCGGCTTAGTACGTGTAAAAAGTCCGTCGGGAACGCTAATTGCTTTCTCAACTAGTCCAGGTGAAACGGCTTCTGATGGAGTAGGTAGGAATGGGACATATACCAAATATCTTTTGCATTATATGAAAGTTGCAGATCTACCCATTGAAAGTGTTTTAAAAGGTGTGTCGCGCAGTGTGAAAAAGGCAACTAACAATAAGCAGCAGCCGTGGGTAGAAACTTCATTTGACGGGGAATTTAGTTTCTTTGTTAAATAAAAAGTATTGGTTAGCAGGGCAATCGAGTCTAAATTTATAATAAATAAAATCAATCGGTTAGAGGTTCTGTGTTTTATGAGAAATCTTGTTTTTTAGTTAGGTGAAAAGTATAACTTTGGCAGTTTATTGATTATTCGAGCTTCTCTAAAGTCAGACTGGTTTAATCCCGATCGCCCTGTATTGGTTAGTTTTAAGTATTTTCTAACTGTCCAAATGGATAAATAATTTTTAGGGGTATCTTTAATAATTGATGTTACGCATGCTCCAGATAGAATGCTATCTGGAGAAATTAGGAGAAACTAGGAGAAATTTTAAGTTATTTATTCATAATAATCCGCGCGTAACATCAGTTAATAATAGTGCATTTGTTTGCTAATTAAAGCTAAAACTTCCATATCTATTGAATGCTCTTATAATGACTAGGTTGTTAGAGTATGAAATTTATAATGAGATTCAGGAGACGAGCAATGAAAGAATATAAATTGATGTTTGCCTATATTTTATTGGCATTAGGTCTGTCGCAAAATGCTATAGCTGCAGTTGATGCGGATGCGGGTAAGCAAAGAGCGAAAATGTGCTTAAATTGTCATGGACAAGATGGCAATAGTACCACGAGTCATATACCTAGCTTAGCGGGACAGAAACCTGCTTATATTGCCAATCAATTACGTGCTTTTCGTAGTGGAGTTAGAAAAGACGGCATGATGAATAATATGGCAAAAGGTTTAAGTAATAAAGAAATTAATAACTTAGCAGCTTTTTTTACGTCACTAAAAAATAAAAGTGTCGGTAGTGAGCAAGAAGAGCTGATATCAGAAGGCAAAAGACTGGCCAGTAACCTGTGTTTTGGCTGTCATGGCAGCAATGCTCAAGGTATGGGGATTACACCTCGCCTTGCTGGGCAGCAGCCTAAATATTTAGCAAAACAATTACGTGATTTCAAAAATAAAACACGTAAAAATCCTATGATGGGTTCTATTGCTGGTGGTTTTTCAGATGATGAAATTAAAGCACTAGCAGAATATATGAGTAGCTTAAAATAAGCGACTTATTAAAACTTTCTTAGAGCCACGGTGTTTATATTAAATGCCGTGGCTTTTTATTAACGATCGATCTCCTTTTACCATGCCTGAACAGTCAACAAGCCAATCAAACCGTAGTTTTCTTTTGATTTTCCTTTTTTCAGGAACACTATTTCTGAGTGCTTCCTTAATATTTGTATTACAGCCTCTATTTGGTAAATTGATGTTACCGCTATTAGGTGGATCACCAGCGGTATGGAGTACCTGTATGGTGTTTTATCAAATGTTATTGTTTGTGGGCTATTTATATGCGCATTTTTTATCGACTAAACTGTCCCACTTACGACAAATACAAGTTCATGGCGCACTGATTTTAATCAGTTTAATTGCCTTACCTGTCGCTTTACCTGAAGTAATGTCACCGCCTACGGATAGTAATCCAACTTTATGGTTAGTGGGTGTGTTATTTACTTCTATCGGCTTGCCTTTTTTGTTGATTTCCACTACATCGCCTTTACTGCAAAAGTGGTTTTCACATGTCGGTCATCATACCAGTCATGATCCTTATTATTTATATGCGGCAAGTAATGTTGGTAGTTTGTTGGCTTTACTCAGTTACACTTTTATTATCGAACCTAACTTTGGTTTAGCGCAACAACAAGCTAGTTGGACTGATGGTTATATAGTCTTATTAGTATGTATTGCCGCCTGTGCAGAATATTTTTTCCGCAATTATAAAAAAATTGCAATAGTTGAGGAGGTCTCTGAAGTATCGGTTGCAGCGCCTACTATGTTGACAAAAGTTCATTGGCTAGCTTTGGCTTTTGTTCCGTCTAGTCTTCTATTAGGTTTAACCAATTTTGTCAGTACCGATATTGCCGCTGCGCCATTATTGTGGATTATTCCTTTATCACTTTATTTATTTTCCTTTGTTCTAGTATTTTCACGTTGGGCAGAAGTGATTCAAAGAGTTGCTTTATGGGTTCAGCCTGTTGTTTTATTGCCTTTTATTGCCTTTTCTTTTATTAATCCAGCCTTATTGCCTTATTGGTTTGATTTGATTTTGCATTTAACGTCATTTTTCTTAGCCGTTATGGTTTGCCATGGCGAATTAGCAAAACATCGCCCCCATACAAAATACTTAACGCTGTTTTACTTAATTATGTCTTTTGCAGGCATGCTAGGGGGAATGTTTAATAGTTTTGTGGCGCCGTTCATTTTTAATGGTATTTATGAGTACCCATTAATGATTATTGCTGCATTATTATTACGTCCTAGCCCCAAAGGCGAAACGTGGATGGATAAGGCTGAGCAAGCTGCTTTTCCTGCATTACTCATTATTTTTGCTTTGATGGCTTATTTTTCTGCAGTCGATTTGGGTCAATATATGGATCATATAGGCACGGCTTTAATTCTGTTTATTGGACTTAGTTATGCGTATCGCAAACAAGCAATCAGTTTTGCTTTATTAACGGGAATTGTTATTTTTAGTATTGTTGGCCTACGGCTCTACATGTCTAATACTGTTTACAAGGAACGTACGTTTTTTGGTGTACTATCAGTGCGTGATAGTGTCTTAATGGATGAAAATGGCAAGCCTGAACGATATAAAGAATTATTTCATGGCACAACTAAACATGGCGCGCAAAGGGCGGGCCGACATAGTAAAGAACCATTAACTTATTACAGCCGCCCAGGGCCGATGGGGCAATTATTTAAAACTTTTGATAACAGTAATGCGGAATGGAATATTGGTGTTGTTGGTTTAGGTGCGGGTGCTTTAGCTTGTTACGCTAAGCCGACGCAAGCTTGGTCATTTTATGAAATAGACCCAATTGTTGTTGAGGTTGCAAAAGACACGCAGTATTTTAGTTACTTAAGCCGTTGTACACCGAAAGCGGCGATGATTATTGGTGATGCGCGTTTATCATTACAAGGTGAAGAAGACGGTAAATTTGATTTATTAGTCATTGATGCTTTTAGTTCAGATTCTGTACCAACACATCTGCTGACACAAGAAGCTTTAAGCTTATATATGAATAAATTAAGTGCTAACGGAGTTTTAGCCTTTCATATAACTAATCGACACTTGGCTTTAAAGAAAGTACTGGCAGACCATGCAAGGCAATTGAATTATGCGGCATTAATACAGGAATTCAAACCTAAAAAAGCAATGCTCTTAGTGGTCGCAACAGACTGGTTTGTGTTTGCCAAAACAGAACAAAGTTTAGCGCCGCTTTACCAAAAAGGCTTAGGTCGTTGGCAAAAACCGGCTTTATATTTTGATATGAAACCGTGGACGGATGATTTTACTAATGTTGTTGGTATTTGGAAGTAGTTTAAAACCTTGGGGAAAGGGTGTGTTTTATGCATCTTTGTGATGGCGTTATCATCGTTCCCATGCTCCAGCGTGGGAATGTATCTGCGGACGCTCCAGCGTCACTAAATAAAGGAGACGCTACTCAAAAAAATAGCGGCTTGTGTTGGGTGACGCTAGAGCATCGAGAATTGCATTCCCACTCTGGAGCGGTGGGAACGATAAAAATGTCGGATAAAAAGAGCATGGGTGAAAATTATTACGCGTCTTCTTCTTGTTTTCTTTTTGCTTTATTGGCTTGGATATTAACAAAAACGATGGTTGCTAAGCCCATGATGGCTGGTACGATTATTTTCCATGTGCTCAATGAATTATCTTCCTCTTTACCTACAGAAAATGCCAAGTGGGTATCTAGTTCTTCGCCATTATGGTTAATGGTAATGTGGGCAAGGTAATCACCTGCGCCAAAAATATTAAAATCAACGACGGCATTAATAGTGCCTTTTTTTACTTTTTTAGGGTCTTGATGATAGACGCGGCGGCCATCAGATTCACGAGTTATTTCTAACTCTAAACTGGTATTGCGTAATTTTGGCCCTTCATAATCAAACACTAAATTAGTCATTCATACAAAAGGGATCTCACGACAAAAGCTTCTGCTTTGAGTGAATGTAGGCGTGTAAGCGGTAAAATGAATCACTTCGGAGCCAACACTAATGCGGCAGTTATCAGGTTCATTAGACGCACCTTTATGAGCAAAAGCTTGAGTTGAAAGGAGGCTGAGAGCTAAAAAAAGAGTGGATAGTTTCATAGTGAGTACCTTGGGTCTAATGACACCTTTATTATTTTTATAAAGCAGACCGTATCGCCAATAACGCTTGCTGATCAATCGCTGATGTACGTTGATGCTGGTTGCACAAAGCCCCTCTAAAACCGAGGTAGTCGGCTTGTAGTGGTTTTAAGTTAGCAATATCTTGTAAGCGTAGCGAGCCTGCTAAGCCACATAGTAACTTATATTTTTTACTATTTTCTACAAAATTTTGAATTTCTTGTCGTGGCATCACTTGTGTTAATGAGCCGTTTTTCTTATCCATAGTATCTAACATAACGCCGCAAAAACCCGCTAGTGCAAAGTCTTTAAGGGTATTTAAATCAGGATTCTGGTCAGCAAATAAAACTGCAATAAGCTTAATATTAGCTTGAGTTAATGATTTTAATTGTTGAATGATGGGTAGCCAGTTTCCTTCAGGGAAAAAGCCAATTTTGACATAATCAACACCGGTTGCTGCCATTTTTTCGACCGCATTAAAAATGGTGTCAGCCTGCATGGGTAAGTCTCCCACCGTTGCGCTAATGGCTTTGCTTAATTGTGGACTATTCACTATCTGGCTGACGACATCCAACTCTAAAGCTCCTAATGCTCCTAAAGAGGGCTGCTTGAGGTCAATAATATCGACTTGTGCTTGTTCGACTATCATTGCTTCTTCTAAGCAATTAACACTGGCTAGCATTTTATTCATGAATGGCTTGCCTCGTGACATTTTTCTTGGATAGCTGATGTCACCCACTGCCAAGCTTCCTGCTCTCTTGGTCCTGCTGTTTTCTCAAAACCAATGGCTAAATATTTAAGTTCAGACTCTATTTTTTCTATAGGAAGGTGATTAACGCGGCTTAATAAAATGGCAGCTTCTAATACCGAAAATTGTGCACGATTAAAACCTTCAAAAGGGCGGTGCTGAACTTGATGAATTGCTTTGCAGAATAATTTAGGGCGAATGGCATCTTCTTCTATACGAATGATTTCAACTTCACAATGTGCAAGAGCGGCATTTAAAAAGACACCTTTTATTATTTCAGCTGAACTTAAAGGCCAGTCTCTATGCCCAGTTAGACAGCCAGCAAAAATTCGTACATCATCACAATAATTAATCACCGCAGTACGGCTGCTTAATAAATTGTCGAGCGTGGTTGAAGGACGAAAAGGGAGAATGATAAATTCGTCGTTTTGTACATGAATTCCCATTGGAGCGAGATGCGCTTTTCCTTGGGGGTTTAAGGTGGTGACGATAGTTTCTTGGATCATTGTTTTTTTAACGTTGTGCCCGCCGGCTTAAAGCTGTGTAAATCAACATCTTGATTAGTTATTTTTGCCGCACAGCCCCAGTTAAGGGATTGGTCTTGGTTAAAGCGCTTACCTAATTGCCATGCTGTTTCTGCACGAGTAAGCTCAACGCCTAAATAAAATGCATGACTTGCATCGTTTTCTACCTGTAGTTTTGGGTATAAATCAAACGGGTCAATGGCGGAATGCAAGCCATCCCTATTATAAATATGGACACCTTCATCACTAATTTGGATGCGAAAGCTTGGGTCTTTAACATCAGCAGCAAAGTCTTTTATTTCCGATAATTGATAAGGAAAGGGTGATGGCTCATGTAGTGCCATTAAATCAGGGCTGATGTGTTTAGGTAAAGTATCATGCTCTTTTGCCGCATACATAATGCGTCGTGCAATATCGGCTTCTTTAATGGCGCGTGACGTATGTTGGCTTACTTCGGTTGCCAGAATGTGATTAATATTTAGTTCGGAACACATACCTAGTAATAAGGCATTCATACCTGCGGTATCAGCATGGGTTAATTCAGTAATATTCCCCACACCAAACATCATTTCAATGTCTGGGAATTTGTTGCGTACGGTATGGTAGCGCACGATGGAGTCAGTAAAGCCAAAGTGAATAGGGTCTAAAATTGGATCAACAATAAAAGCTTTATTTTTGTCTTGTAGGGTTTTGACTATGCGGTCTAAGCAGCTAATATCGGTATGATTTTCAGGAATAATAATGGGAATTGCATCGACTTCATCAGCCACCCATAAAGTGGACTCATGCAAACTGAGCATATAATCAGCGCCTGCTTTTGCACCACGCAATAAATCATCTGTTTCTAAAGAGTCAATACTGACGGTAAAACCTTCCTGTTTTAGCCCTTGGATAATGGCTTCCATATTATCAAAAGGGGTATCGGGTAAGCAGCCGATATCAATAACATTAGCGCCATTTTCCTTGTAGTAGTAGGCGCGTTGGATAACTTCATCAACCGTTAAATTAGGTGCGTCAACGATTTCGGCAAAAATTTTGACATCATAACGGCTTAAATCGATATGTAGGGCTTGTTTGCCAAAAAATAAAGGTAAGTCTTTAAGTTCTTCGGGGCCGCGCTCAACAGGAAGTTTTAATTTTTTGGAAAGTAAGTCTAAATCACCTCGACAGCGACCTGGAAGAATAATACGATCAGCATTAAAAGTATCTTGCAAGCGTCGAGCAATCATTTCGGCAGTCATTAATGCAGCTACTTTTACACCAATTTGATGCACCGTATAAGTAAATTCTGGCTGCATTTTTTCTAAAATAGCACGCAGCTGTTTTTCAGCCAATTTACCCGTTAAAAATAGGATATGTTCACTCATGATAATTGCTGCAAACGGTGCTGAAGTGCTGAACTGAGCTCATTAACACTTTCAACCACGGTTGTGTATTCAAACTCACGTATTTTGTCAGTGGCTTCTAAATCTATTTTACGTGGATAAACCATCACTTTCCCGCCTGGAGCAGTCGTTTCCATTTCGGGTGCAATATCACAAGGGTAAACAATATTAGGAACACGACATTTTCCTGCTTGAGAAAATAGATTAGTCACTAAAGAGTCGGCAATACCTAAGACGCATTTAGCAATGGTATTGGATGTGGTCGGTGCGAGTACTAAACTTTGGTAATAATCTTTATAAAATAAACCGACCGGGGGAGCTGAGGCTGCTTTATCACGATAAACGTGAACTTTATCGCGTAAATCTTTTATATTAATGCCATACATTTTTAAGACTTCCTCGCCTGCTTGGCTAAGGTATAAATCAACATTATCTAATGTCAGCATCAGTTCGATGCATTCTTCAATATAGTGACCTGAGCCAGTGATGGCCCATGCAATGCGTGGTTGTTCCATGAGTATACTTGTTAATAATGAGGGGAATGCACAGTGTTTAGTACTGCTTAAATATATCATTATTATAACCGCTGGCTTATCATAGCGGCGTATTTCTTGATAATAACGGAGACCTGCGTGCGCTTATTTGAAAACTTAACTCAACCATTAATGATGGGTATTTTAAATGTAACACCTGATAGTTTTTCGGATGGGGGGCAATTTGCCGCCGTTGATGCGGCAGTTGAGCAAGCGCGGAAAATGTTACAAGAGGGAGCGAGTATTATTGATATTGGAGGGGAATCAACTCGACCTGGTGCAGAGTCTGTATCAGCGGAAGAACAGATTAAACGCGTGATTCCCATTATAAAAGCGATACGCAAAGAGCTGTCAGACACAGTAGAGATTAGTATAGATACTACGCTATCGGAAGTGGCAAAAGCGGCGATTGAAGCAGGGGCAACAATTATTAATGATATTTCTGGCGGGCAACAAGATCAGCATATTTTAACGATTGCAGCACAATATAATATGCCTATTATTTTAATGCATAGTCAAGGAAAGCCAGATTCAATGCAGGATGCACCTAGCTATCATTCAGTGATAAAGGAAGTGTTAGCTTACTTGAAAAACTCGACTGATGCTGCGCTATCTGCTGGGGTGGCAAAGCATAATATTGCGATTGACCCTGGCATAGGTTTTGGTAAGCGTAAACAAGATAATTTAGAGTTATTAGCAAATTTGGATCAATTTGTAGCAACTGGTTTTCCGGTTTTATTAGGCACAAGTCGTAAGCGTTTTATGGGCAGTATTTGTGCTTTAGCAGAACCTAAGGACTTAGTGACGGCAACGGCAACAACAACGGGGCTAGGTGTTATGCAAGGTGTGCAGATGTTTCGTGTGCATGATGTAAAAGAAAATAAAGAGGCTGCTGATGTCGCTTGGGCTATTAAGCAGGCGGAGTGATTTAAATGAACTAATGTTTTTATGGCATAAATAGTGCTTTATATTTTTGTAAGTCGAAAATAGGAGCTAGATATGACAGAAAGAGCATTATGGGTGGCAAAAACAGGTTTAGATGCACAGCAAACACGAATGGCTGTTATTGCGAATAACTTAGCTAACTGATGTTACGCACCCTAATGATATTTCCATTAAAATAGTAGGCTATGAAAACACCTGATATTTTTGACTTATACACCGATTACCTGATCACTTCATTTAGCTATACAACAGCGACAGGCTTGTCAGGCTTAGTTGATAATGCGATCAGTCATGACCCAGTCACTCGGTTTCTTTCTCAACAAGATTTCACCTCTAAAGAGCTTGGGAAGGTGATCAAA
>JAJJBE010000153.1 GCA_020996635.1 Bathymodiolus brooksi methanotrophic gill symbiont | reverse complement strand
CTGTCGGGATAACTACTTGCCTCCCGAGCGAACTGACCAGTTCACTTCGGATTGGCGAATTTCCCTGTCGCCTACTGCGGACTAAAAATCATCACTTCGCTGCGCTCCGTTTCCCTGATTTTCAGCGTATGAGGTGCTATTACGTATGGTAGATAAAAATGGCAAGCTTATCCCTCCTGGCGCATTTTTACCCGCTGCCGAACGCTTTAACCTTATTAATAGCATAGACCAATGGGTAGTAGAAAAGGTATTTAGAAAATTACATCAGTTAAATAAAGCCAACAATTTACCGGCTGATTTAATGATCGCCATTAATTTATCAGGCCTTTCTATGGCTAGTGATGCACTACTCAATCGAATAATAGACCTACTCGATAATTCTGAAATTAGTGCACGTCATTTTTGCTTTGAAGTCACTGAAACAGCAGCTATTTCTAACCTAACCAAGGCAACAGAATTTTTACAGCAGCTCCGCTCTAAAGGCTGCAAAATAGCCTTAGATGATTTTGGTAGCGGCTTATCCTCTTTCGCCTATTTAAAAGACCTACCCATTGATTTTTTAAAAATTGATGGTTACTTTGTTAAAGATATTGCTATTGATGGTATTGATAAAGCTTTCGTTGAATCCATAAACCAAATTGGACAAGTAATGGGTTTAAAAACAATTGCTGAATTTGTTGAAAATGATCCTATTTTAGAGATATTAACGGAACTTGGCGTTAACTATGCCCAAGGTTACGGCATTCATAAACCGACTGCTTTTGATGATGTTTTCGCCTAATTCACGATTTATCCTTCTCCTGCTGGAGAAAGATAGGATGAGGAGATTAATATTAGCCACGCGTTAAGTTTTACGCAGTTTTTTTTACACTTGCAAACAAGATTTTGCCTGCAATGCAATTTCCAGTTCTTCATTTGTTGCAATCACTAAAATTTTTACCGGCATACTCTCTTGTTCAATAGCTCTCATTTCAGCTTTAGCTTGTTGATTTTTATCGCCATCAATCGCTACGCCAAATAACTGCAAACCAGAACAACAGATCTCTCTTAAAACTGCATCGTTCTCTCCAATCCCTCCCGTAAAAACAATAGCATCAACTTGCCCTAATACTGCAAAATAAGCACCTATATATTTTTTAATACGATAACTCACCATCGATAAAGCGAGTTGTGCTTGTTTATTTCCTGCTTCCGCTAATTGGTGTACTGCTCGCATATCACTCTCATTACAAATACCTTTCAAGCCGCTTTCTTTATTTAAAGCAGTTTTAATTTCGGAGTTTGTTAACCCTAATTTATCTTGTAAATAAAAAATAATAGCAGGGTCTAAATCTCCCGAGCGCGTCCCCATACTGGTATCAATACTTTTTCCCTGTTTAATAGCAGCCATACTTGCACCATTACCTAAATGTAAGCTAATTATATTGAGTGATTCTAATGGCTTATTTAAGGACTTCGCTACTTGTTTAGCAACATACAAGTGTGATGTGCCATGAAAACCATAGCGTCTTACAGCTAACTGGGTATACCAATCGTGAGGAACGGCATATTGAAATGCATAATCCGGTATTGTTTGATGAAATGCTGTATCAAAAATAGCAACTTGCGGTGTATTAGGCGCATAAGCTATTGCTTCTTCTATACCTAATAAATTAGCAGGATTATGCAAGGGCGCAAGTGGAATCATTTGCTTGATTTCTTCTAAAACAGAGTGGGTAACAACCGTTGGCTGGGGAAATCTTTCTCCTCCATGTACTACTCGGTGCCCAATACAAAATAAATCAGCAGAGTTTGTAATTAAATTTAATTGATTCAAAATCTGAAAAACAATCTGCAGCCCTTGCTTATGATCAGCAACTTCATTATAAGTAACTTGTTTCTTTTTAAGGTGATTGCTTGTCACTAGGTAGTTATGCTGACTTCCCTTGCTACCTATAGACTCAATAAGCCCACTAATTTCTGCATTATGAGTATTCATATCAAACAATGCATACTTAATTGATGAACTGCCTGAATTTAAAACTAAAATTTTCATATTTCTGCTTTAAAGAAAAAAATTATTAACCCAGTAAACGTATTTAACGATACTGGGTTACATGATGAATCACACTCTAATCGACATACTCAGTCCATTTACAACGGTCAATAATAATATCCGCTGTATGTTTTGTACCAATACCTTTAGCGATTAAAGCAACAACTCGATCATCACTGTCATACCCAGTATGGGCAGTCATTGGGTTAGAAAATTTCCCCATACCAAATAGGTCAATCACGTGAGCAACATTAATCCTTATATTGGTTACTTCCGCACATAAACGTGAATCTAAATAATTTCCTACGAATGTCTGTGGAATTCCATAACTTAATAAATCATTAGGGTCACTAAACGCCATATAGGCGCGCCACCACGTGGCTCACCTAAAGATTTTGGGACTCCTGTCGCAAAAATCGATTCGCCACGCGGCGAATCAATAATGCCCCAATACGCCCTGCGTTCGGATCAACTTCGCACAAAAGCTGCTTCGTTAATCCTACCTCAAATGGCTCTACGGCTCTTCGGGATAAAATTTTTACCTCCTGAGCGAACTTAC
>JAJJBE010000094.1 GCA_020996635.1 Bathymodiolus brooksi methanotrophic gill symbiont | reverse complement strand
CGACTGCTCGATTAGAGATTCTCAGTGCCCAGCAAGGGCTGAACAAGTTCGCTTTAAAATCGAAACTTTATATTAATGCTATTCGACAAGCTTTTGATGAATTGCAACAATTAAAGTCGGCTACTGCCTAACATCAGATATTTAAGTTATCTGATTCTCGATGTAATAACCAAAACCCACCGCCACCTAAGCCCGACCCAGAAGGTTCAAGCACCGCTAAAGCAGCACTCACAGCAACAGCGGCATCATAGACATTGCCGCCTTTATTTAAGATTTCAAAACCTGCTTGCGTTGCTAACGGATGCGCGGATGCAATCGCAGCTTCACGCACCTTATGCGTACTACAGCCTGTTATACTCATCATTAGCAGTAACACACTGCAATTTCTTAATTTTTTATTAAATTTACCAACATAAAACAACATGACAATAGCTCCTTTTACAAATATAGATGCACTTATTATTGATATGGATGGCGTATTATGGCATGGGGATAGAGCAATTGCTGGCTTAAGCGATTTCTTTAAAGTACTGCGCAAAAAATCGTTACCCTTTATTTTAGCCACTAACAACGCCAGTCACACACATGAACAATATATTAATAAATTGGCAGGTATGGGCATTAGCGTTGCGCCTGAAGAAATACTCACATCAGGTATGGCAACTGCCAGTTATTTAAGCGAGCGTTACCCAGCAAAAGAAATGCGTATTTTTGTTTTAGGTGAAGCAGGTGCAAGTCAGCCCTTAAAAGAAAAAGGTTTTACTCTAACGGATATATACCAACTCAATACGGAAGAGTCGCCTAATTTAGGCGCAGATATTGTTGTTTGCGGTAAAGATGAAACCCTGACTTGGGATAAGCTTTCCACAGCAACACTTAACTTACAAGCAGGCGCAAAATTTATTGCCACCAATGGTGATACCAGCTTGCCAACTGAGCGCGGCTTAATTCAAGGAAATGGTGCAATTTTAGCCGCTTTACATGCCGCTACAGGCAAAACTGCAACGGTTATAGGTAAACCCGAACCCATTATGTATCAACAAGCACTTACTATTTTAGGGTCGACTCCCGCAACAACCCTTGCCATTGGTGACCGTTTAGAGACTGATATTTTAGGGGCTGTCCGTACTAATATGCGCAGCTTAATGGTCTTAACAGGTGTATCAAAACGCGAAGACATTGACTTAATTGATTATGCGCCCACTTGGATTATGGATGATTTAATTGCAGTAACGGAGGCTTTGCTAAGTTTAAAATAATACTTCACGACTTTGAAGGTACCATGACAGGCTCTGTATTTCTTTACTTTTTGTAAGCATTTTTTGTTCTTTACTGGCTGAAGGTGACTATGTTGTGGTGGATAATGCTTAGAGCTTTGTTAATCAGTCACTCAATAAAATTCGCTACTTAAGCGAGATCTGTAATATTGGTCATAAACCTGTCATATTTCTGACATCAATATGTCATATAAACAAGCAGCAATTATAAATTTAGGGAAATTCAATGAGTTATGCCCGAAAGGGGCTTTAATGCTGATGTTTTTAATTTTTAAATAATTAGATAAATCTATTGGATATGACTAAATTTAGCAAAATAAGATCAATTTTTATGAAAAAAGGCAGTGAGTGCTGAAAATCGATTCATAAATGAATTATTAGAATTAAGTAACATATTGATTTTAAAGGGCCACCCTAAATTGATAATTTCTGATAAACAAGCGACAATATTATTTTTTAATATCTCTTAGGATCAATATGACTCATCCAATATTCGCTAAGCAGCTAATGCTTTCTACTGCTATCAGTAGTATTTTATTGCTTTCTGCTTGTAATGATAGCAACAGCATTCCTGATGATAAAATTGTTACTGCAAGTGTCATTGCTGATGCACTTCCCGCTTTAGGAGCAGGCTCAACAGTGCGCTCATTATCATTGCCTGCACTGAATGATTTAACAGAGGCAAGCTTAGGTGATGTTAGTTTTAGTGCAGCCCCAGCAGTTACTGAAACAGGCAAAACAATTCCTTTTAATGTAGGTTTTGGTAGCGGTGCATTCCATATGCCTGGCGATGAAGCAGGTATCTTTTATACAATAACTGACAGTGGCCCAAACATAAAGTGTTCAGATTCTGAAAAAATCACAGGTATTTCTGAGCTATGTGGTGCAGATAATAGCGCAGACAAGATTTTTCCTATTGCAGACTTCACGCCAAGCATTTATAAATTTCACTTAGTTGAAAATGGCAGTAGCCTTAGTCTTAAAATTCTAGAACGTATCGAATTAAAAAATAACAGCGGCAAAAACATTACTGGGTTAACCAATAACTTAAAAGCAACTAACACTGAAAAATCGTTTGATGCACAAGGTAATTTAATCGATTTTGATAATGAAGGTGTAGATACGGAAGCTTTAGTACGCTTAAAAGACGGTACATTTTGGTTATCAGAAGAATACGGCCCAAGCTTATTGCATGTTGCGGCAGATGGCAAAGTACTGGAACGCGTTGTACCTGAAACAGTCGCGGCAGATTTAGCCGATGCAGATTATAAAGTCAGTGGTTTATTGCCTGACGTGCTGAAATATCGTCCATTAAATAGAGGGATTGAATCCATTGCAGTCTCACCTGATGAAGATTACCTTTATTTCACGATGCAAAGTCCTTTAGCCCACCCAGATAAAGGCGCTTATAAAGCATCTCGTCATGTACGCATTGTAAAATTTGCATTAGTAAATGGTGAGCTAGGTGAGCAACTGGGTGAGTATATTTATCGAATAGACGCGCCGCATACCTTTAATAATCCAGATAACGAAGGTGATAGCAGTACCAAGCAAAGCTCTATTAAAGTGAGTGAAATGACGGCGGTAGGAAAAGATGACTTAATTATTTTAGAGCGCAATAGCTCAGTCACTAAGTTGTATCGTGTGAATCTTATTAATGAAGTTAACATTAAAGACACAGACCTATCTAAAGCGACAGTGACGGTTAAAGAATCTGCTGAGCCAAAAACATTAGAACAAGTGTTTGACTTACATAGTGCGGGTGCGATGTCAGTCAGTAAAGCATTGGTTTTTAATAGCTTAACAGATGTAGCAATCGGTACATTGCCTAATAAGGTTGAAGGCATCGCATGGTTAGACGACAAACACGTTTTACTGATTAACGATAATGATTTTGGTATTTCAGGCGATGATAGTGTTGCTACGATTATA
Organism: Bathymodiolus brooksi methanotrophic gill symbiont; assembly: GCA_020996635.1. Lineage (GTDB taxonomy): Bacteria > Pseudomonadota > Gammaproteobacteria > Methylococcales > Methylomonadaceae > Methyloprofundus. Next base: position 5,427 of record JAJJBE010000094.1, on the reverse strand, counting down.
GAAATTGGTGAGCGCTTTACTGCAACGGCAACTAAGCCACAAAATATTAAAATGACTATTGTTGGCCGTTACCAGTCAGACAGCCCTTTTGGATCAAGTGCTGCAGAAATTGTCAGCTTCCATAAAGCCAGTCAGCGTATTTACATTGTAAATGCTAGCGAAACTAGAATTGATGTTTTAGATGCGTCTGGATTAACGAGCACAGAACTGGAAAATCCAATCACAGCGACCAATATGCAGCTTGATTTTTCAATTAATGTTAATTCTGATTTATCAACATTAGCATTAGGCGCAGCTAATAGTGTTACAGTTCACGGTAACTTACTAGCCGTTGCGGTTGAAGCCAGCGTTAAGCAAGATACTGGCGTGATTGTTTTTTATACCTTAAATGAAGCGACAGGTGCAGCAACTTATCTGAAACATGTAACAGCAGGCGCATTACCTGATAGCGTTGTCTTTACCCCAGACGGTTCAGCAGTGATTGTTGCTAACGAAGGCGAGCCAAATGATGATGTGACTCATGACCCTGAAGGTAGTATTTCTATCATTAAAGTGATTGCAGGTGTTCCAGAAAATACCGCAACCGCGATTACATTTACTGACTTTAATGCGGGAGGTTCAAGAGCGTCTGAATTACCTGATGAGGTACGAATTTTCACACCAAACTCATCTGTTGCACAAGACTTAGAGCCTGAATATGTCGCTGTTTCTGACGATAGTAAAATCGCTTTTGTTAGCCTACAAGAAAACAATGCCGTTGCTATTATTGATATTACTAGCGCAACAATCACCAAAATAGCGGCGTTAGGCTTTAAAGATTACAACATTGAAGGTAACGAAATTGATGTCAGCAACAAAGACGATGCCATCAATATTGTTAAACAGCCTGGTGTTGTTGGTATGTATCAACCTGATACCATTGCTAGTTATGCGTATAACGGACAAAATTATTTTGTCACCGCTAACGAAGGGGATGCTAGAGATTATTCTGGTTTTAGCGAAGAAGAACGTGTTAAAGATATTCTTCTTGATGCAGAACACCCGCAATTTGCTAATAATAACGATGAAGCCACTTTAGGCCGATTAAAAACTACTAACACCCTAGGTGATACCGATGGTGATGGTGATTTTGATGTGGTTTATAGTTACGGTGCACGTTCATTCTCAATCTGGGATGAGCAAGGACGCATTGTATTTGATAGTCAAAGCGATATTGAAAAGATTACGGCAGGTCGCTTAGGTGAAAATTTTAATAACAATGACAGTCGTAGTGATGATAAAGGTGCCGAGCCGGAAGGGTTAACTATCGGTAAAATCAATGATCGCACTTACGCCTTCGTGGGTTTAGAGCGTACCGGTGGTATTTTAATGTATGACATCACATCGCCTTATGGTGCGCAATTTGTGCAATACCTAACCAATGGCGATCTCACTGCAACAGATGATGCCTTGAAAGGTGATATTGCTCCAGAAGGCATGAAGTTTGTGCAAGCAACTGATAGCCCGACAGCTTATTCATTATTAATCGTTGGTAATGAGGTCAGTGGATCGACAACCGTTATTGAAATAAAATAAAAACTTATAGTAGAGGTTAGTTCTTATAAAGTCGATAATGCGCGTTATTATCGACTTTTTTATTGTTATATAACTGATGTTACGCATAAATTAACCCTTAAGAAGCTATCCACCCTCTAATACGGCGTGAAAAAATTTACGGGTACAAAACAAGGTAAGTGGTTGTTATAGTCGCCCGTACGGAATACGGGATAAACAGCGCGCCCCCCCCGTATTGCGCAAGCTTCATGCGGACTACTTGATGTTATACCAATCCTAATATATTGGCACTTTAGCTGTGAAAACGTCATTCCTTCATGCTTTTAGAAGGAATCTATTTATACACCTAGACTCCCGATTAAACACTTCGAGAGAGACGAGGGTTACAATCATTATTTAATGGGATTGGTATTATGTAAGCATAATGGAAAACTCTCTTTATGAAGGGGTTAAGTATATGTCATTATTTATGACGTGTGTCACACCAAAACGATCCAAAGCGCGTTTACTGCTGGTCAGCAGTAAATACAGAGCCTCGAAAAAGAATTATGGCGGGCCAAAAGAGATGATGAAATATTAAAAAAGGCCAATCCAGAGTATCAAACAGAACTTTGTCAATTATTTAAGAGCAGCGTGAGTACGTATTATTATCAAACAAATCCATCTGCCGATAAGTTAAACTTTGCGGATCTAATGCTGATAAAGTCACACCTAATAGGCGTACTTTACTCTTGCCTATCGAATCTTTTTTTAATAACTTTCTCAGCAAAACTTCATTAAAATAAGACGATTTTATTGGCTGCTTAAAACTTATACTGCGTGTAATTTGCTTAAAATCATGATATTTAATTTTTACCGTTAAAGTACGTGCGGTTAGCTTTTTTTCTTGTACCTTTACTAAAGCCTTAGCAAAAAGTTGCATTAACTGCTGATAAATTTCAGTGGCTTCCTGCAAGTCTTTTTCGTAAGTGGTTTCTGTGCCTATTGATTTTCTTGTGCGATATGGATTAACGGCTCTGTCATCAATGCCTTGTGCAATTTGATAAAAAAACAAAGCTGATTTACCAAAATGTTGCTGTAAAGTCGGTAAAGAAAACAGGCGTAAATCTGCCCCTGTTTTAATACCCAACGCGTGCATTTTTTGTTCCGTCGCTTTACCCACACCATAAAAATCGCCTACGGGTAATTGTGCAACAAAATCAAATCCTTGCTCTGGGGTAATCAAATACAAACCATCGGGCTTGTCTTTATCTGAAGCGATTTTGGCGAAGAATTTATTATAAGAAATACCTGTAGAAGCAACCAAGCCGGTTTCTGAAAATACTTGCTGTTTAATAGTTTTTGCCAAACGTGTTGCTGAACCTTGAAATAATTGGCTCTCTGTTACATCTAGATACGCTTCATCTAAAGAGAGAGGTTCAACTAAATCGGTATATTGATGAAATATTTGTTGAATATGCTCTGAGGCTTCTCTATAAGCTGCAAAATTAGGTTTTACAAAAATAGCATGCGGGCAGAGCCGATAAGCTCTTGAAGATGGCATAGCAGAATGTACGCCATATTGCCTTGCTTGGTAACTACAAGTTGCGACAACCCCTCGGCTATCAGGTTTACCTCCGACAATAAGCGGTTTATTCCGATAGCTAGGGTTATCTCGTTGCTCCACTGCGGCAAAAAAGGCATCCATATCAATATGGATAATTTTACGCAGTGCAGCAGTCATAAACTATAAATAGAGTTTACTCTTTCAATTGCAAATCTTTCTGAGCAACCACTTCTTCAGTTGCGTTCCAGTCAGAAAATGGAAAGGGTGTTTCATCGGTATTAAAGGTTAAAAATAATAAAATATGATATGTATAAGCCGCTAATTTTTGCCCAAAACCCAAAATATTTTGATTCGCTTTACCCGTTAATAAGGCAGAAATAATCTGCAATAAAACCACCACCCAAAGTAGCGTACGCACCACGCCAATAATCACTGCAAAAACAAGAATAAAAGCAATACGCTTCCAAGTGCTTATTTTTTTAAGATTTTCATTTGTTTGTTCATCCAGTTCCATAAGGAGCCTCTGATTAAGTTAGTTAGAATTTAGCGCAGAAAAAACTGGCCTGAACCAGAGTCTTCTTTAGCCTACCCTCTGTTCATTACGTCACGTAAATCAAGTGCTGCTGCATTAGCACGTGATACATAACTTGCCATCGCTAATGAATAATTAGCAGAAAAACCGTAACCATCACCATTTAAAATCATTGGGCTAGTAATCGGAGCCAATGCATTTTGCATTTCATGGATCATAATATCTAAAGTATCCATGGCCCGTTTATCTTCTAAAATTAAGACAAAATCATGTTTAATTGCCGACAAAATATGTAACAGCGCCCAACAAGAACCACGCGCTTGCCAAAAAACATTATCTAATTCTAACCATTCTGTTTTCGAAATGGCGGCTGATTTTTCTAATTGAGTATCATAGACTTCAAAACGATCGGTACTGGCACTTAATAGTGTAGATAACCCCCCTAAGCGCTTAATAATAATTTCAACATATTGCCATAAATTATCTGCCCGCGCATAAAAATGCCCTGGGTTCTGATGCCCAGGGTTGGCAAGACGCACCATATAATCATGTAAGGCATCAATACCTTTTTGGTATTCCGATTCCGAAGAAGGCAATGCCCATGAGTTATGCTCATAATAAAAATAAGGCTCGGCTATCGCTAAATCAGGATCTTCTGCAGATTGGGATTGTGAGCGTGCTAAGTGATTTCTTAATGCCGAAGCACCATCTCGCAACATAACCAATACTCCATATTCCCAACTAGGAATATTATCTAATAACAAACCAGGGAGACCGACATCATTGGTTAGATAGCCACCAGGTTTATAAAGCAAAGTTTCGGCAATATGCGCTAAAGTATTTGCATAGACATAACCAACCGGTAAATCTTCAACATGATCTAATTGCTGACGAAGTTTTGCCTCTTCAACCACATCAAATGGCTTAGGTTCAATACTCCAGTACCCTCCTAGTACAATAACAATGATAACGGCTATTGCAAAAATAGCACTTAAAAACCATGTAACCCCTTTAGATTCCGCTTCCTGCGAAAAGTCGCTTGCTGCCATTTTATTATCCTATTTAATTAAATTTACTACACCCAAGATATTCCGAACCTTGCGTTTATGCCCAGCTAAAAAGCAGAGAAAAATTCTTTCTATAATAGCATCAATCCAATGTCAATATAGACTAATCTATTTTACTTAATACTTATTATTTGAACTTAATTTTTAAGCTAGTTTACAAAGCTAAACTTTTAAAATAATACAAGCTTATGATATGGAACAAATAATATAAGCTTATAAGATAAAAGTTATATTCCTTTAAGTTGCAAACATTTCATACCTAATACAAAAAATTGCAGTATTATAATGATAAAAGTTTCTAACACTAAGGTTATTACATGTCTAATGCGATAGACGCCTGTCAAACACTTGAAAATACAACTTTAGACGAAGTTCCCATCTCTCCCGATGAATATAACCATATTTCGGATCTACAGTTAAAAATACTAGAAATGTTGGCTTCGCATGACAAAACCACGGATGTGCTGGCGCATTTATGTCAATTAGCAGAAAGCCTATTAACTAATTCTGTTGCTTCTATTATGCTAAAAGACCCTAAAACAGGGTTAATGAGTGTTTTAAGCGCCCCTTCGGTGCCACAAGCGGGTATTGATGCTTTATCTAACTGATGTTACGCACCCTAATGATATTTCCATTAAAATAGTAGGCTATGAAAACACCTGATATTTTTGACTTATACACCGATTACCTGATCACTTCATTTAGCTATACAACAGCGACAGGCTTGT
>JAJJBE010000252.1 GCA_020996635.1 Bathymodiolus brooksi methanotrophic gill symbiont | reverse complement strand
GGAATAATAAATATTTTGCAACGGCTAAGGAATTTCGACATCAAATAAATCATTTTTTTGATCGGACATTACCTAGTATTGCCGACTCTTTAAACGAAAGAATTAACGATAATTTTCAGGTGTTAAGTTCTGCATCTTGATTTCGTTTGGGTATATGCCCTGCAAAACCAGCTAAAACAATAAAAATTAAGCCACTAACTCTATGCAATAAAGAAAGTGGTATTTTTTGTAATAAAGTTCTGCCTGCCAATACGCCCAAAATAGCACTACTACTTAAAGCTAAGGTTGGACCTATCCAAATAGCAGCTGGAAGTGCGGTACTACTTAAGGCAACAACGGCTAACTGAGTTTTATCGCCAAATTCAGCAACAGTGATCAATAAGAAAGTGGTGAAAAATAGATTATGGTTACTTTTTTTATTAAGTTCATCTTGCTCTTCATCAGAATAAAAGAATAAAGACTGACAGCCAAATACTGCATACTGCAAATAAAAAACTAACGGAGCCTGCTACTAAATAATCTGGCAGCCAAGTTGCAATACCGACACCAAAAATGACCGCTAAGATATTTAATAAAGAGAATGCTGCAATGGCACCAAAAATAACTGGGGTAGCTCGATGTCTTGCCGCTAAGGTCATACAAACCAACTGACTTTTATCACCAATTTCTGCAACAAATATGAGTGCATAGCTGGTAAATATTGGGTTTAGCCAGTCTAAATAAGCACTAGGTAGAGTAAAGAGATCTAATTAATTTTGTTTCTTAGTTTTAGTTGTTAAATTGCTCAATGCCGATAATTTCTACTGCATTGGCATCTAAGTCACGTACAAATAATGCTTTTCTGCCTGACTTACTCATAGAATAAAAAACATTATGTTCGTCAAGAGATTTTTTTACGGCAGCAAAATCATCAACTATTAATGCCACATGTCGATCACGTCCACCATGCTCAGGCCTGCCTGAAGTTGGGTCCATATTGGGTAATAAAATAATATGTAACTGTTGATTTTCGCCTAGCTGAAACCATGCACCAGGAAAGCCTAAATCAGGCCGTTCCATACGAGTTAAGCCAATAATTTCAGTATAAAACTTAATAGAAGCCTCTAAATCAGAGATCATCAAGCTAGTATGGTGTAATAAAAAATTTAGTTTAGGCATAAATAAGTTTGAAGTTTTTATCGTAATTTTGAAAAAATTATAGCATGTAGCCCGTATGAAGCTTGCGTAATACGGGACATTCCGTGATTCTACGAATCACTGCACTGCATACGGGCTACGATGATATTGTGAATAAAAATATAAAACGTTGCATGTAGCTCATGCGTAATATTTTTTACTCAAAAAATCGTTTTAAATACTGCCCTGTATAAGATGCTGCAATTTTACAAACATCTTTTGGCGTTCCTTCTGCAACAACGGTACCGCCACCATTACCGCCTTCTGGGCCAATATCGACAATCCAATCAGCTGTTTTTATCACATCTAAATTATGTTCAATCACAATAATAGTATTGCCGTGGTCGCGTAATGTATATAAAACATTAAGTAATTGTTGGATATCATGAAAATGTAAGCCAGTGGTTGGCTCATCCAAAATATACAGTGTTTTTCCGGTATCACGTTTAGACAATTCTTTAGCTAACTTTATACGCTGTGCTTCTCCACCAGACAGGGTAGTTGCATTTTGGCCAACGGTTATATAACTTAGCCCCACATCTAATAAAGTTTGCAATTTACGCGCTAAAGTAGGCACAGGTTTAAAGAAGATATAAGCTTCTTCAACCGTCATATTAAGAATCTCGTTAATAGTTTTACCTTTGTAACGAATTTCTAGTGTTTCGCGATTATAGCGTTTACCTGCACAAACATCACAATGCACAAATACATCAGGTAAAAAGTGCATTTCTACTTTAACGACACCATCTCCTTTACAAGATTCACAACGGCCACCTTTTACATTAAAGCTAAAACGACCAGGAGTATAACCTCGTGAACGCGACTCAGGTGTAGCTGCAAAAAGCTCTCTAATCGGTGTAAATAGCCCCGTATAAGTAGCAGGATTTGAACGTGGTGTTCTACCAATGGCTCCTTGGTCAATGTCAACTATTTTATCAAATTGCTCTAAACCCTCAACAGAATCACAAGCTGCGGGCAGGGTAGTTGCACGATTAATTGCTCTTGCTGCAAAACGATAAAGAGTATCATTAATTAAGGTTGATTTCCCTGAGCCAGAAACACCAGTCACACAGGTTAATAAACCCACAGGAAAAGAAACAGTGACATTTTTTAAATTATTGCCGCTAGCATTGTGTACCGTCAATAAATGTTTTGCATTTCGAGGTGTTGTTTCCTTAGGGATGCTGATTTCACGGACACCTGATAAATATTGTCCGGTGATTGATTTTGCAGAATTAATAATATCTTCAGGTTTACCTTGGGCAATAATTTCACCACCATGCACACCTGCACCAGGGCCAATATCTACTACATATTGAGCTGCTCTAATGGCATCTTCATCATGCTCTACTACGATAACGGTATTACCTAAGTCACGTAAGCGAAACAAGGTATTTAGTAAGCGTTCATTATCACGTTGGTGTAAGCCGATTGAAGGTTCATCTAAAACATACATGACACCAACAAGCCCAGCGCCTATTTGGCTAGCTAAACGAATCCTTTGTGCCTCACCGCCAGATAAAGTATCGGCACTGCGGTCAAGCGTTAGGTAATCAAGTCCTACGTTGACTAAAAACTCTAAACGCTGTTGAATTTCAGTATTAATTTTTTCAGCGATTTTTCCGCGCTGACCTGCCAAGTTTAGGTTTTTAAAAAAATCTAAAGCTAAATGTATCGGCAGGTGAGTTAATTCATTGAGGGGCTTATTATCAATAAAAACATGTCGTGCAGCAGTATTTAATCGAGCTCCCGAGCACTTATCACACACTTTATTGGTTTGATATTTAGCGAGTTCATCACGCACAACTTGAGAGTCGGTTTCTAAATAACGCCTTTCCATATTCGCAATAATGCCTTCAAAACTATGGCGTTTTTTGCGCTTTTTTCCGCTACCTGTTACAAAACTAAAATCAATCGCTTTGCGGCCACTACCATAAAGAATAACGTGTTGAATATCTTCACTTAATTCATTAAAGGGGGTGTCAGTGTCAAATTTATAATGTTCTGCAATAGAACAAATAAGCTGATAATAATAAGCATTACGCCTATCCCATCCGCGTACTGCGCCAGCAGCTAAACTAAGATTTTCGTTATGAACAACTAATTGAGGATCAAAATGTTGTTTCCGCCCCAAGCCATCACAGGCAGAACATGCGCCTTTAGGGTTGTTAAATGAGAATATACGCGGTTCAAGTTCAGTAATACTGTAACCACACTCTGAACAAGCATATTTTTCTGAAAAGACTAATTGTTTCTTTTCATCATCCATGCAAATAGCCGTTGCAATGCCATCGGTAAGTCTTAGTGCTGTTTCAAAAGATTCAGCTAAGCGCAATTTAATATCGTCACGAATTTTAAAGCGATCAACAATAACCTCGATAGTATGTTTCTTTTTACCATCAATCTCAGGTAATTCATCGAACTCATAAATGATGCTATCAATACGCACACGAATAAAGCCTTGTGCTTGTAAATCTTCTAGTAACTGAATGTGCTCACCCTTACGCTCATTAATAATCGGTGCTAATAACATCCAGCGCTCATCAGCGGGCTGCTCTAAAACATGATCAACCATTTGGCTAACAGTTTGAGCTTCTAAAGATAAATTATGTTCAGGACAACAGGGAGTCCCCGCGCAAGCATAAAGCAAGCGTAGGTAGTCGTAAATTTCGGTGATAGTTCCAACAGTAGACCGTGGATTGTGCGAGGTTGATTTTTGCTCGATAGAAATAGCTGGCGATAGACCTTCAATATGGTCTACATCAGGTTTTTCCATCATGGATAAAAATTGTCGTGCGTAGGCAGAAAGTGATTCTACATAACGTCGCTGGCCTTCTGCATAGATGGTATCAAAAGCCAATGATGATTTACCCGAGCCAGATAAACCAGTAATAACAATTAAAGCATCACGCGGTAGGTCAAGGTCGATATTTTTAAGGTTATGCGTTCTCGCACCGCGTATGCTAATGGTATCCATGAATTATTTTTTGAATTCTTTATAAAGTTGTTTTAAATAATTTAAAAAGTCATCTTTTAAATCGTTGTGCAATAAAGCCATTTCTACTGTCGCGATTAAAAAACCTAATTTATCACCACAATCATAGCGCTTACCTTCAAATTCATATGCTATTGCAGTTTCATCTTCTAATAAACTCGCAATGGCATCGGTTAATTGAATTTCACCACCCGCACCTTTGCCAGTTATTTTTAACTTATCAAAAATTGCAGGTGTCAAAATATAACGCCCTACAACCGCTAAATTGCTCGGTGCATCTTCAGGTTTTGGTTTCTCAACAATTGATTCAATATGGTTAACTTTATCGGCAATTTTTGTTGTTTTTACAATGCCATATTTATCTGTTTCTGAAGGTTCAACGCGCTCAACACCTAAAACAGATTGGTTGTTTTTTGCAAAAACTTGAGCCATTTGCGTCATACAGCCACGATTACCATCTTCAATCAAATCATCCGCTAAAATAACGGCAAAAGGCTCATTACCGACAATAGGTTGCGCACATAATACGGCATGACCTAGCCCTAATGCCTCTGATTGGCGTAAAAAGACACAAGAAACATGAGCGGGTAAAATGCCTTGTACCATTTCTAAAATAGCCGTTTTACCTTTTGCTTCTAGTTCTTTTTCGAGTTCATAAGATTTATCAAAATGATCCGGAATAGCTCGTTTATTACGACCTGTTACAAAAATCATCGTATCCATACCTGCAGCAATGGCTTCTTCAACCGCATATTGGATTAATGGTTTATCAACAATGGGTAACATTTCCTTAGGGCTGGCTTTCGTTGCTGGTAAAAATCGCGTACCCAGGCCTGCGACAGGAAAAACTGCTTTAGTGATTTTTTGTGCCATCTTTTTTTGTCCAGTTAAATAAATATAGCAAAATGAAACCTAAATAAGCAGTGAGACTTATTTAAGTTAGCAGGAACTTTAATGAATAATATTTTGTTCTTTTAAAGCAAGGTGTATTGCATCAAGTGAATCACTATCCGTATTAAAAGTGAGGTCAGCTGAACTTTTGATCGTACTAATAGCAATTAAGCCAGCCTGTTTTACTGGATGAATAGCGGACTCTATCTGCTTACTTTCAGTAATAACAACAACGGCATGGCCATTATCAAATAATTTACGCTCTAGTTGATAAGCAATAGCTTCTGCATTAGTCCCTAATAGAGTAATAGAGGCTGCTTTTTGGCTAAAACGAGCTGCACGGTCTGCAATGCTAACTGTCGTTAAATCAGCATCTGAAGCAATGCCAGTAATCATTCCCGCACCGACAGTCACATTGGTTAAACGATCAATAATAATAAATGAACCGGTTCCTTTACTTTTGCTATAAGCATCAAAAACAACCGGGGCATTGATAGAGAATGAACACAAACCAATTTCATTTAACTCTAAGCTGGTTGCATCGTGGTGCTCTAAGGTATTAACATCAATACGGTGCTGAATATTAACAACTGAACCTGTGACACTGCGCGTTGCCAGTTTTAAAGTGTATTGTTTACCTGCGCTTAATCCCGCTTCCGTCATCCAAACGATATGTGCATCAAATTTATCAGCAACCAATGGAAGATTGTCACTTTTAACAATCATATCGCCGCGACTAATATCAATTTCACTGGTCGTGGTTAAGGTAACCGCCATAGGAGCGAATGCTTCTTCTAATTCCCCGTCAAAAGTGACAATAGATTCAATTTTACTGGTTTTACCTGAAGGCAAGACAGTAATAGAGTCGCCTTTATGGAAAATCCCTGAAGCGATTGTGCCACAAAATCCACGAAAATCGAGGTTAGGGCGGTTAACATATTGCACAGGGAAGCGAGCATCATCAAAATTATTATCACCAGAAATCTCTACAGTTTCTAATGTTTCCATCATGGTTTTACCGGTATACCACGACATATTCTCACTTCTATTAACCACGTTATCGCCATCAAGTGCAGAAAGTGGGATGGCATGTACATCATTTAAACCATCAAGGTCTTTAATGAAGTCGAGGTAATCGGCTTTAATTGACTCGTAAGTCTCTTCGCTATAATCCATCAAATCCATTTTATTAATAGCGATAATAATATGTTTAATGCCTAATAAAGAAGCAATAAAACTATGACGTTTTGTTTGAGTTTGTACACCATAACGCGCATCAATCAAAATAACAGCTAAATCACAAGTAGAGGCACCCGTTGCCATATTACGTGTGTATTGTTCATGTCCTGGGGTATCAGCAATAATAAATTTACGGGTCGTTGTTGAAAAATAGCGATAAGCAACATCAATAGTAATACCTTGCTCGCGTTCTGCTTGCAAACCATCGACTAATAAAGCTAAATCAATTTTTCCTGCACCCGTTGTACCTGATTTAACACTATCCGCCTGCACTGCAGCAAGTTGATCTTCATAAATCATTTTTGAATCATAAAGTAAGCGACCGATAAGTGTGCTTTTACCGTCATCCACATTACCGCAAGTTAAAAAACGTAATAATTCTTTGCGTTCATGTTGCGCTAAATAAGCATCAATATCGCTACTAATAAGATCTGATTGGTGTGACATAAGTTTTCCTGAAATAAATTAAATTAAAAAAGCAGCGTATACCTAGAAATAACCTTCGCGCTTTTTCTTCTCCATTGAGCCAGCTTCATCCTGATCGATTAATCGACCTTGTCGTTCAGACGTCGTGGTTAATAGCATTTCTTGAATAATTTCAGGTAAGGTTGTAGCAGTTGATTCCACAGCCCCGGTTAGTGGGTAACAACCTAAAGTACGGAAACGTACCATTTTCATTTCGACTTTTTCATCTTCGCCGATAGGCATACGGTCATCATCAACCATAATTAACATGCCATCCTTATTGACAACAGGACGTTCTTTAGCTAAATATAAAGGCACAATCGGAATATTCTCTAAATGAATATATTGCCAAACATCTAACTCAGTCCAGTTAGAAATAGGGAAAACACGAATACTTTCACCTTTGTCTATTTTTCCATTATAGGTGTTCCATAGTTCAGGGCGTTGGTTTTTTGGATCCCAACCATGGTTTTTATCACGGAATGAATAAACACGCTCTTTAGCACGTGATTTTTCTTCATCACGACGCGCGCCACCGAAAGCCGCATCAAACTTATATTTATCTAAAGCTTGTTTTAAACCTTGAGTTTTCATTACATCGGTATGTTTTTTACTACCATGTGTAAATGGCCCAATACCTTGGTCAATTCCCTCTTGATTTGAATGAACAATTAAATCCCAACCGAGTTTTTTAATGTATTCATCACGAAACTTAATCATTTCCTTGAATTTCCATTTGGTATCAACATGCATTAAAGGAAAGGGCGGTTTACCGGGGAAAAATGCCTTACGTGTTAAATGCAACATAACCGCAGAATCTTTACCTACAGAATAAAGCATCACAGGGCGTTCAAATTCTGCAGCAACTTCACGAATAATATGGATGCTTTCCGCTTCCAACTCTTTTAAATGGGTTAATTTGTGATCAGTCATTGAATAAGTAAGGTTAGGTTAGAATGAATCGAGCAAAACACACAAAAATGCTCTTACATAGCAAAATATTGATGCTATTTTAAGGGCTTTACAAGCTGAAAGCTAGAATCAATAGTATTTAATTAAATGGTAATATATTAACGATGCGTCAATTAACAGGTTTAGAATGTTTTTTTATTGAAAATTCAGGTTCAATTAAAGCAGAGCAAGCCGCCCAATTTATGCAAGAGCAATTTAGAAATAGTCAGCTAACTGTCTATGCAGAGCCTTTAAGTGAGCAACAAACTGTACTAGCCACGTTAGATATTAGTAAAGAAATAATTGAATACGATGCCTACGCTCAACGGCTAGAATTTGTTTTTATCGGTACTGATGTTAGTGAAAAAATTCCACTAACATATACCATTAACGGGGTAGATTTACGCTATATTGGTCGTTGCTCGGTATTATCAAAAGTCTGCGGTGTTGATTTGTATTTTTCAAATTATCAGCGAATTAAAAATTCTGTTGCTAGACAAAAGGTTATTGTTTCAATTAAGGAATTAGTAAAACAATTGAAATTTTTAAAAAACAAATATGAACCTTTTAACGCTACATGACTATAGCGTTGCGAGAAAAACAATGATTGCTCTGTTATAAAAAACTTAATAATTTCGTACTAAGTTTAATGCTGTAAAGTAAGTACAATTACAGAGATAAAAAACTAAGTGATCAGATACTGGTGAAAATTCGGCAGTATTATTAGTTGTACTGACATCTAAAATGAATTATGGATTAGTTAACTGATGTTACGCACCCTAATGATATTTCCATTAAAATAGTAGGCTATGAAAATACCTGATATTTTTGACTTATACACCGATTACCTGATCACTTCATTTAGCTATACAACAGCGACAGGCTTGTCAGGCTTAGTTGATAATGCGATCAGTCATGACCCAGTCACTCGGTTTCTTTCTCA
>JAJJBE010000180.1 GCA_020996635.1 Bathymodiolus brooksi methanotrophic gill symbiont | reverse complement strand
GCTTTAATTCGATCGCACTCATGTACATCACGGACTTTATTATGCCGCAATTCTAATGCCTTTTTTTGTTCGGAGGTGAGTGTGATTTTCATATTTTGTATAGCTTGACTTGATTTTTCTCATTTATCAAGCATCTTCAATGATTTTGGGTATACAGAGCCTATAATTAATACTATAAGGTTTATATTTTTTTAGAGAATGAAGGTATGCCTTATTCACTTGTTTCCTATCTTTTGGGTGTATATAAGAACTAAGTAACTCATAAGATGCGGGAGTGCTAACAGGATCAATAGCTAATATTTGGTAAATACCCTCAGACCAAGAAAATTGATTGCTAAGGATATTGTGCTCCCATGTCCCCATATGCGCGATATGTTGAGCCAATTTTTGGGTAAGTTCACTTTTAAGTAAATTTTCTGTTTTTTGTTTCTGCTGGGTAATGTCACGAGCAATACCAAACAAGCCAATAATATTTCCTTTGTTATCTTTGATTGGGTATTTTCGGTTATCAACCTAGCCTTTCTGATTATCAGTATCAAGCGTCGCTTGAATCTCTTGAGCCACAGAAACCGAATCATTAAAAACTTGTTTTTCTAGCGTGTAACAAGTATCGGCTTGCTCCCTAGAGAAAATATCATAATCCGTTTTTCCGATTAAATCGCTCCAATGCTCAGTTGGGTTTGTTAAGCTGACTTAGGCGCGCCATTCCTACTTCATGAAACATTGGGATGTCCTATCGCCAATCTTCATTCAGCACGGAGCGATTTATGGGAGCCCCAGTTCGTCCTGCGTCCAACTCAACTACGCAAAAAACACTGCTTCGTTAAGTCTACCTCAAATGACTTGACGGCTGTCGGGATAACTACTTGCCTCCCGAGCGAACTGACCAGTTCACTTCGGATTGGCGAATTTCCCTGTCGCCTACTGCGGACTAAAAATCATCACTTCGCTGCGCTCCGTTTCCCTGATTTTCAGCGAATGAAGATGCCTTTTCTGGCTGGTAAGGGTTAACTGTTGTTTTAGCTCGGAAAAAAATGCAATCGCAGAAAAATCAAATAACAGTCCTAATACAATAAAGAATCCTGTTAGCTCTGCTTTATATGTCAGTGAGACGATACTCCCTGATAACAAATGAGTGATAGCATAAATAAACCCCACACTAATAAGCATGGCTAATGGTGGAACTATTTTAAGTTCGAGTGACTTTTTCATATTCTTCCTTATTAACTAAAGTTACGCAGAGGGTTAAAAAACCTATACCCAAACGACTTAAAGATGCAGTCATTTTTTTCAACCGTCACTCCCGAGGTTTTAATCGGGAGTCTAGCGGTATCACTGGATCCCCGATAAAAGACTTCGGGGATGACGTCAATGCCAGTAAGTTAAGCGCAAGTAATTGATATTTAATAACTAAAATACTTGTTTTGTCGAAATATAAGAGAAACTTTAGCTTCTAAAGGATTGATGTTATTAGAGTGGTTAAAAAAACCTCGTTTTTATACCAAAAAACTCTATTGGTATTAATATGTTACGCTTAACTTACTGGCATTGGGGATGACGTAGTGAGAAATAAGCATTTGGAAGTGGGACTTTAGTCCCGCATGATTAGGTGCTGGGCGGGACTAAAGTCCTGCTTCCAATGTATCCCACGCTTCATTTAAAAGGGAAATGCAATAGTCGTCCGTATAAAGCCTGCGCAATACGGGTAGTGACGCGCCGTTTATCCCGTATTACGTACCTCCATACGGGATACGATAACAACCACTTACCTTATTTTAGTATCCGTAAATTTCTTCACACCGTATTAGAGGGTGGATAGCTTAGGATTAATTACATGCGCAACATCAGTTACTAAAATACACTTTACTTTTGAAAATAAAAACTGAACTCTCAGTTCCGATAAACTAGACAACGCTTCCCTATCCAAGATATTATTCAAGTTCACCCATTACCAAGGAAATCTTATGCCTGGTACGCTTGCTGCAATTATTATTGTTATTTTATTTATTCGTTCTGCTCTTGAAGCGAACGAAAGTCCACTCCCCAAAGCATTAATAGGCTTTTTATCTTTTTTTATTCCCGCACTGCTTTGGACTTATTTTATTACCCCTGGATTAAGAGATACTTTAGCGCATGACCCTACTAATATCACTCTAAGACTAACGGCTAATTATGCCTATGTCTTGGTAGCATCAATTGTTTCACTTTGGACTTGGTTGCAAGTTTTTAGCAGAGATGATTAAAAAATAAGTTTAAGGCAAGAGTAAGCGAGATAATTCACTAGACTCTTGCCCTGCACCTTTATCAAGCTCTTCCTGTTGACAGCTTTCAATAATATCAACCAGCTGCTGCTGACAATGTTGTCGCTGCACTTCGTAGTTCTCTATGCTAGAGAGAACCTGCCTATCAATAATTTGTAAAGATTTTTCCAGACCTCGCTTCAATCCTTTTGAAGCCGCTTTTTCTAACGAAGGTGTTAATTTTTTTTGTAAAAAATAAGGGAAAAGCCAAACAATAGCAATCAAAACCACGCTATTAATTGCAAAATCAGCACCTAAGTATTGTGGATTTTCCATCAAACTACTTTTATAAAAATGTATAAAAGCTTGGTACATAACCCAAGCCATTGCACTAATGGGTAAAATAATTTCAGCAATTGCAGCTATTTTTAATATTGCTCGTTGTAATTTATTACCGGGTTTAATTAAGGACTTCCTAACTTCCAACAATGTATAGTCTTGGATTGTTGTTTTTATATTACTACGTATAGGTTCTATGGAGTTTTTAATGGGTAAAACAGGCAAGCCTAAAGAATCAACTTGCAAGATTAAACTATCTAAAGAATCCATAAACCGCGTTTGCGCCCATGTATCCCATAAACTATGCTCTGACTGCTTAGATAAATTCGTACTATTAAGTGCATAATTCTGTGCTAATTGCTGCATAGGCAATGCCAGCGCTTCTCTTAATAACAACTCAAAATTTTGCCATTGACCTTGCCAATAATCGTTTAATTGCTTAACTTGTTTATCGGTTTTCCCAAGTTTATTAAGTTGATTGTTTAACTCTTGAATTAATTCTAATTTTCGAACCTTATCACTGCGCACAGCGAGTTGCTTAATGGTTTTTTGTGTTGCTAATTTTTGCATCATAGACTGCAATGCTAAAAACTCATCAACAGAGGCTTCTATATCTTCTTTAATACAACAACTTTGGTACACCAAAGGCTGATTAAAGCCTGCCTTGTTTAATTGCTGAATAAAGTCATCATACTGCTCTGCTTGAGCACGGTCTGATTGATTTAAAACAAAAACCCAGGCATGTTTGCCACCTTCAGCCAATAATAATTGCCATGCTTTATTATCTCTGTAACGCTCAGGACTCACCACATAAATTAAGACATCAATATGGGGTAGCCAATCTAAAACAAGTCGCTGATTACTTTGTTCTGTACTATCAAAATCTGGCATATCCATCCAGATAATACGCCTATTTTTCTCTTCAAAATGTTTATCAACCCGAATTTTTTCTAGCGGAAAGCCTGCTGGTAACTGGTTAATATGAATATCAGCATGATGAAATAAAGTCACTTCCTTGGAAGTTGGCCTAACAACACCTGTTTTTGCAATATTTTTGGCCGCCAAGCGATTTAATAAAGTACTTTTACCCACGCCTGTGCCGCCCAAAAATGCGACCACTAAAGGCGACTCTTCACTGGCATCAAATAATGCTTGAGCGGGCTTTAAGTCATCATTCAATAAACTGTGCACTTCGGCTTCTGTTAACCAATTTTCGTTTACAACATTCTCAGCCCAATTTTTTGCTTGTTTTACTAAATCAGAATAATCGTAAGCCATGAGGTTTTTCTTTAAGTTGTGCTTCTACATCAGCTAATTGCTGGGCAGAAATATTAAAATAATGAGTGGTTGCCATTTTCCCAGCTAATAGCTTTAATTCTTGCTTAATCACATCACACAATAATTGCTGTTGTACTGCTTTTAATTGCTGCTGTTTTAACTGTGCTTCCGCCTTGTGCAAATAGCCTCCCACAGCACTTTCTGCTAAAAAAGCGGTTAGTGATAACATGGCAGGTGCAATTAATAAATCATGTAGCCCAATTCCTCCTGCTTGCAAAACTAAAACCAGCATGGCCGCATCCGCCGTAACTCGCGTTGCTCTTAGGCTATTTAATATAGCCGGATGTTCTTCTAATTTTCGATATAAACTTTGCGCAGTCTCATCAATATCTTGTTTAAAGTTTTCATGGTAATCCAGCGTTTTTTGCTCGAACTGTTGCAAAATAAATTGCTTATCCAATCTAAGCTGCTGATTCATTGATTTCCACCATGAATCTTTTCCCTGTGCAGGATCAATTTTATTCAATATCTTATCGCCAAGTTGCAATAAAATATGCTCCGCTATTTGTTGTAATACGATAGTTTCTTGTGTTGCCGGATAAGCTCCTTGTTTTTTGGATCCAGTACTAGAAAATAACTTTCTCATTGGCCAAGTTAAAATCCTCCTACTTTTCCCTAAGATTTTTGCAATACCTGGAACCTCTAGTAAAGTAAGTAAGCGTGCCAATGCATTTTGAAAGGTATCATAATGATGCGGATGGTCTAAATAATCACGCTGATAATTCACTAAACCTTCTTCTAGCACTTTATCAATGAGGACCTGCCATTGCGCTTCTGCTTCTTGCTCAGCTTTAATCGGTGCTAGCCATTCTGTCCAGTGCATTTGCATAAACTGCTTTGCAAGCTGCTCTTGGTTTTTACCTTGCAGCTTATTAATTTTTTTATTAATTAAAGCATTCAGTACTTTTTCATGCTCATTAACTAAGCCCCCTTTAGTAAAAAGAAAAGCAATTAATTCAGGCATTTTATCCGTTCTTAATTGTTGCCATTTTTCTTTAAAAGACTCGATAATAAGCGCCTCTGAATCTGAGCCTAATTTATTAAGTACCACTAAAATAGGCTGTTTAAGTGGTGCAATTAATTGCAAAATATCCCAAACAGATTGGTCGGCATATTTTTCTTTGCTAACCACTAGCACTAAAATATCAGCTAAAGCAATGGTTTTTAAAAGTGAGTTTTTATACGACTGCGCATCGATAGAATCAAAATCTGGGGTATCCCATACAATGCAGGGGGGTAAATTATGCTGCTGACAAGCACTTAAGGAATAACAATCATATTGCTGATGATCTAATGAAGATTGCATCACTTCTTCAATATCTGAAAAATATGTTTTTACTGCAATCAAATCCCCTGCTTTCTGTGCCACTGAAAAACCTTGAGGGTGTACCGTAAAACCTGCTAAAGGGCTGACACCGGCAGATTCTTGATTAAGCAACAAATTAACAACTGAACTTTTTCCTGATTGCGTAGGTCCAATCACAGCTATATTAATAGGCAAAGAATTGAGTTCAATTTTTTGTAAAAAAGCCTCAATAAATGTCAGCTGCTCTAAGCATTTTTCAGCATTTGTTCCTATTTGAATAGTTTGATAACGATGCTTTAAAGTTGTAATAAATTCCAGCATTAATATTGGCTTATGTAATATAATAACTTAGTAATTTACTAAGACTTTGTAGCTCAGCTTTACGCTGTCGCTGCAAAACACCTTAGTATTGTCACCTTGAACGCATCATTATAATAAAAATAAATCACTTACTGCGAGGAATCTTTCAAATGCGCATACTTTCAATCATCTTTATATCAACTGCTCTTTTATTGTCCACTGGTTGTGGTGCTCCTGAAGTCAGTGGTCGTAGCTTTAAGTCCTCTTTAAGGTCTGCCAATAAAATGAAAAGCCGTCTGCCACAAAACTTACGCGTCCCTTTTGAACTGTCATACTGGGCTATTCGCGACTATTACAGAGACAATAAAGATTTTTTAGATATTGTTGGTGGAAAAACTTCTGAAGAAATTATTGAAGCAGGAAAACAGGTTTTCTTAACACGTAAAGCAGATGGTTTTGCTGAATACCAAAAATATTCAACTTGGGGTGAAATGATTAGTAAGTACCAACAAGAACGCCAAGACCAATTAATCAAAAGAAAACGTGACCCTAGAGATGCAGAAAATAGCGTTATCTACACCCTTTAAGCTCTTTATCAGCCCTTTGACAACAAAGGGCTGATTATTTGCTGCTATGCCTAATTCACCTAAAAGCCTTAATGTTGCCATTGCCTTAAAATATGATGGTAAGGGTGCACCTAAAGTGACAGCAACGGGCAAGGGATTAACTGCCGATAAAATTTTAGAAATTGCTGAAGAACATAATATCCCACTACAATCTAACCCTGAACTTGCACAAATATTAGCGCAAGTTCCTTTGGGTGATGACATCCCTCAAGAACTTTATGCAGCCGTTGCAGAAGTCATTGCCTTTGCTTATTATCTCAGTGATAAAAACCAATCAGAATAAAAAATCATCATGACATTTAAAGAAAGCTTAACCACCCTTCCACAGTATATTTTGCCGCACCACCCTTTGTCTCGGTTAATGCGGAAATTTACTTTTAGCAAAAATAAAGCCTGGAAAAACCTTTTTATTCGTAAAATCATTGCGCATTATGGCGTTAATATGGATGAAGCATTAAATCCAAATATTGATTCTTATAGCTGTTTTAATGAATTTTTCACGCGTGAATTAAAAGCGGGTGTTCGTACTATTAATAGTGAGAAAAATTCTATTGCTTGCCCTGCCGATGGAGCTGTTAGCCAAGCAGGTGATATTACTGAAGGTGATATTATTCAAGCCAAAGGCATGAGCTATACGGCAATGGATTTATTAGGCGGTGATGAGGAGCGTGCAGCTCCTTTCAAAAATGGTAAATTTACCACTATTTATCTATCTCCTAAAGATTACCACCGTTTACACATGCCTCTAGATGGCACATTGAGAGAAATGATTCACGTACCAGGCCGTTTATTTAGTGTTAATGCAGCAACGGCAAACTCTGTCCCACGCCTTTTTGCAAGAAATGAACGTGTTGTTGCACTCTTTGATACTGAGGCGGGGCCTATGGCATTGGTTCTAGTTGGTGCTATTTTTGTTGCCAGTATCGAAACCGTCTGGCACGGTGAAGTCACTCCTCCTAGCGCAAAAGAGGTTCGCACATGGAGCTATACCGACAATGCACCACAATTAAAAAAAGGCGAAGAACTGGGCCGATTTAATATGGGATCAACAATTATTGCTTTATTTGGTGAAGATGCAGTGAACTGGGAAGATTCATTTGTAGCTGGAGAAAAAGTACAGCTAGGTGAACAAATTGGCTCGGTACTTTAATTTAACGTTTTGTAAGGGCAACTCCCAATGCCAGTAAGTTAAGCGCAAGTAATTGATATTTAATAACTAAAATACTTGTTTTGTCGAAATATAAGAGAAACTTTAGCTTCTAAAGGATTGATGTTATTAGAGTGGTTAAAAAAAACTCGTTTTTATACCAAAAAACTCTATTGGTATTAATATGTTACGCTTAACTTACTGGCATTGGGGATTGCCCCTACATGCTTTCTTACCCAGTGTTTGCAACCATTAAGTCGATTAGCTTATCTGTATAAACAACACAACATGTTGTAATGGGAGGCGCTAACTATCTACCTCGCTTTAAGTAAAGAAATATCGCTTATTTTACTGAAACCCATACTGATCCTAAGTTAAGCACTTGCTTCGCTTTCTCTGCATAATCACGTGCTGCCGCTTTACTGAAAAATCCTACTGCTCTAATTCTAAACCACTGCACACCATTAACATCAACATTAATAACTTCTGTCGGAATTCCTTGCTGGCTAAAACTTTCAACTTTTTTATCTGTATACCAGCGCTGCTTAAAGGAAACCAAGTTTACAACCCATTCACGAGGCTTTCTTGATTTTTTCTTCACTTTTCTAACGGTACTACGAACTGACCTCGCCCTTTTTAGGCGCTCTAACTCAGCCTCCAAGACAATGACTTTATCTGTCAATTGCGTTATTTCAGTTTTTAAAACTGTATTTAGGCTCGAAGATTCACTTTTATCGGATAAAATTTCTGCTTTTAATAAATCTAACTCTTTAGCGCTAGCATCAAGGGTTTCTTGAAGTTCAGCTATCCTACCTTGTACTGTTTTTATTTTTTCATCATTCGGGTTTGTCTCACGTGCAGACATTTCATCTTCAATATCAAGTAAAGAATTTTGCGCCTCTTCAACAGTCTCCTCTAATTGTAAATTAAAAAATAACACCGTACTTCCAACGCCTATTGCTAAAACTGCAATCACTAAGGCACAAATACTTAATATTTTTAATGTCTTTTGCGCTGATTCTGCATCATTTTTTGTTTTCTTCTCATTATTAATTAGCTTTTCTATTGCTTCTAAATAATCAAAGTGCTTTCTAAGCTCAGTAATTTCATTCCCTAAAAGAGCGATCTTTTCATCTTGTGCTTTAATTTCAGATAAATTAATCACCTGGCGAGCTTCCTCTGATTTTTCAGCGGTTACGCTATCAACTACTTTAGCTTTATACCCAAACGAAATCAAGATGCAGAGCTTAACACCTGAAAATTATCGTTAATTCTTTCGTTTAAAGAGTCGGCAATACTAGGTAATGTCCGATCAAAAAAATGATTTATTTGATGTCGAAATTCCTTAGCCGTTGCAAAATATTTATTATTCC
>JAJJBE010000200.1 GCA_020996635.1 Bathymodiolus brooksi methanotrophic gill symbiont | reverse complement strand
ATGAAGCATCGACTCGTTACTTTTATTCTTGATGCACACAAGGACATTTTGCAAAGAATTGAACAAGTTATTGACTATATTTCTGTCACTATAGAAGCCCTTAGAGTTGGGCGGTCTGCGCCGAGATCATTAAAGAGCTTTAAGAATGATATTCATTTTTCAGCCTATAAAAGCTCTTTGTAATTAATATGTTACGTTTAACTTACTGGCATTGGGGATTGCCCCTACAAAACGTTAAATTAAATATTCGGGACTACTATACCCACGCTTGATTGGAATTAAAGTCAGCTTAGCTTTATTAAAGCCCCTCCCATGGCTCAAATAAACCCTCTGCATCAACACCAAAAATATCCAATACACGACCTACACCCTCATCAACCATTGCCGCTATTGAATTGGCTTTATTATAAAACGCAGGCATCGGGGGGAATATAATCGCGCCCATTTCTGTTGCGCTCGCCATATTACGAATATGCGCTAAATTTAACGGGGTTTCGCGCGGCATAATAACGACTTGACGGCGCTCTTTTAAAGCGACATCAGCAGAGCGTGAGATTAAATTATCGCCAAAACCGTGTGCGATGGCAGCAAGGGTCTTCATAGAACAAGGGGCAATAATGATACCTTCTGTTTTGAATGAACCACTAGCGATACTGGCGGCTATATCATTAATACCGTGTGTTTTATCCGCTAATGCGTATAACGCGTCACGATCCATGTCTAATTCATACTTTAAATTAACCAAGCCCGCACTGGATATGACTACGTGCGTTTCCCAGTCCTGTTGTTCGCGTAAGACTTGCAGCATTCTTACACCATAACAGGCGCCGGTTGCGCCGGTCATGGCAATGATTAATCGTTTTTTTTGCTGACTCATAAGCGTAATAAATCCTCGGCTATTTTATCGCTGGCATTAATTAATGCATTAATCATCTCTTCACCTTGGGCAATATGCCCTGCGGTCGGTAAAATGACAAATTCAGCGCTTGGGAGTGCTTTCGCTAAGCTAGTACCCGCTTCTATTGGGCAAACCAAATCATATCGTCCATGAATAATGGTTGTAGGAATATTTTGCAATGCTGCACAGGCTTCTAACACTTGGTTTTCTGCAATAAAATAGTTGTTTTTTGCATAGTGCAGTTCCATTTTCACTTGCTTAACCATGTACTGACTAACATGTTCAGAAAGCTCTTCTTGGCAATAATCAAGGCCCAGCGCAACTTGAGCACTCCATTGCATCCACGCTTTTGTTAATCGCCTAACCGCTATTTCATCCCCTCCCCAGAGTGTTGTATATAAATTATCTATATTATGTTGATCTATACTTTCTAATAAATTTTGATATGCTTCTGGGTAGATTGCATTCACACCTTCTTTTACAAACCAAGATAAATCTTTTTCTCGCGCCAAAAATACCCCGCGAATAATCATTGCGGCTACATTTTTCTGATGCTGCTGTGCGTAAAGAATGGCTAAAGTACTGCCCCAAGAGCCGCTAAATAATACCCATTTTTTAATTTGTAATTGTTGACGAATACGTTCCATATCATCAATTAAATCTTGCGTGGTATTGGCTTCTAATTCACCAAAAGGCTCTGATCGACCACAACCACGCTGATCAAATAAAATAATATGGTAAATATCAGGGTTAAAAAAACAACGGTGTTTGGATTTTGTGCCAGAACAAGGACCTCCGTGTAAAAAAATGACGGGAATGCCATCGGGGTTACCTGATTGTTCTACATAAACTTGGTGCTGGCTGCCTGTTTCTAATAAAAAATGATGAAAAGGTGCTATTTCTGGGTATAAACATTTCATTTAGAACTCTATCCCTTGCTCTGCTTTAATACCTTGTGTATAAGCATGTTTTATTTTAGTCATTTCTGTGACGGTATGCGCCGCTTCAATCACTTCGGGTGCAGCATTACGCCCGGTTAGGACTAGGTGCATCCAGGGTGGTTTTTCATTACTAATGAAATCAGCAATTTCCTGCCCTGCAATCCAGTTGTAACCACAGCAGTAATTAATTTCATCCAATAAAACAAAATCAAACTCTTCTGATAAGATCTTTTGCTTACTAAATTCCCAAATTTCACGGCTGGTTTTAATATCTTGCTCGGGATTTTTGGTATCCCATGTAAAGCCATCACCTAAAGTATGCCATTCAATATTGTCAAAACGCTCTGCGGCTTTTTCCTCACCTGTTTGCCATTTTCCTTTTATATATTGAATGACACAGACTTTCATTCCCCAGCCTGCGGCACGAAAAACCATGCCTAATGCACTGGATGATTTACCTTTGCCTTCTCCTGTATGAACAAGTACTACTCCCTGCCTACGTTCTTTTATTTTCATTACTTACTCTGACCATATTGATTACTCTCCACTAAAGCAGGCTCTCCATTTTAACAGGAGGGAATAAATAACTTTCGTCCCCTGTTAGATACCTTATTCTCATACGCACAAAAACTATTGTGCATAACGTTATCATAAATCAAGCGCCGTATTGCTTCGAGTGATTCCTTGATTTTATTGTTATACTGCCAACTCTTTTTTATCCCTTCTTTTTTTACGAGCCTTTATAAATGGATGTTATTCAAAAAATTGCTACCGAATTAGCCGTACAAATCAAACAAGTGAGTGCTGCGGTTACTTTATTAGATGAAGGCGCAACAGTGCCTTTTATTGCGCGTTACCGAAAAGAAGTGACTGGCGGCTTAGATGATACTCAGTTACGTTTACTAGAAGAGCGTTTAATTTATTTGCGCGAACTCAATGCTCGCCGTGAGACTATTTTAGACAGCATACGCTCACAAGAAAAACTAACTCCTAGCCTGGAATTAGCGATTAAAGAGGCAGAAAGTAAAACACGTTTAGAAGATTTATATTTACCTTACAAACCCAAGCGCCGCACAAAAGCACAAATTGCGCGTGAAGCGGGTTTAGAGCCATTAGCCGATGCTATTTTAAATGATAGAAATTGCATCCCCTTAAACCTAGCGGAAAGTTACCTCAACCCTGAACATAAAATTGTTGGTGCCACTACCGCATTGGACGGCGCAAGGCAAATCATTATGGAGCGCCTTTCTGAAGAGGCGGAATTAATTAGTACCTTGCGTACACGCATTTGGAATAAAGGCATTTTGCATGCAACCGTAGCCAAAGATAAGGAACAAGAAGCAGCAAAGTTTAAAGATTATTTTGATTATCAGGAAGCGATTAATAAAATCCCTTCACATCGTGCCTTGGCTTTATTTAGAGGAAGCAATGAAAAGCTTCTTAATATCACTTTATTACCTGATAGCGATGAAAAAGAAGCGCATTTACGTTGCACTCAAATTGTCGCACAGCATTTAGGCATTAGCGATACTCAAAGACCTGCCGAAGCATGGCTAGCAGAAACAGCGCGCTTTGCATGGAAAGTAAAACTATTTACGCGTATTGATTTAGACTTAAGGCAGCAATTGCGAGCCAGTGCCGAGCAAGAAGCCATTCGCGTTTTTGCGCTCAATTTAAAAGATTTATTATTAGCGGCACCGGCAGGTGAAAAAGTCACCTTAGGTTTAGACCCAGGTATTCGTACCGGGGTAAAGGTTGCTGTGGTTGATAGCACCGGTAAAGTGGTGGCAACAGAGACAATTTACCCGCACGCACCTAGAAATCAATGGGATGCTTCGATTGCCAGCCTAGCCAAGTTGATTAAACAGCATAAGGTTGAATTAGTCAGTATTGGTAACGGCACAGGCTCCCGCGAAACTGATCAGTTGGTTGCTGATTTAATGAAACTGCACAAAGATTTAATCTTCAATAAAATGATGATTTCTGAGGCAGGGGCTTCGGTTTATTCGGCATCAGAATTAGCCGCTAAAGAATTTCCTGATCTTGATGTTTCTTTACGTGGTGCTGTTTCTATTGCGCGCCGTTTACAAGACCCTCTCGCTGAACTGGTAAAAATAGAAGCCAAAGCCATTGGTGTTGGTCAGTACCAACATGATCTTAACCAAATTCAACTTGCACGCGGTTTAGATGCTGTGGTTGAGGATTGCGTGAATGCAGTAGGCGTGGATGTTAATACGGCCTCAGCGGAGTTATTACAGCAAGTGTCTGGTTTATCTCGCACCATCAGCAAAAACATTATTACTTACCGTGATGAAAACGGCGCATTTAGTAATCGTAAGCAATTAAAAAAAGTACCGCGTTTAGGTGATAAAGCTTATGAGCAAGCGGCTGGTTTTTTGCGTATTCGTAATGGTGACAACCCTTTAGATGCTTCTGCAGTTCATCCGGAAGCTTATCCGGTGGTTAAAAATATTGCGCAACAAAATGATAAGGCTGTTAATGAGTTAATTGGCAAGTCACAGTTATTAAGTAGTCTAAATCCTAACGACTATATTAGCGATGCTTTTGGCTTACCCACCATTGTTGATATTTTACAAGAATTGGATAAGCCTGCGCGTGATCCACGCCCTGAATTTAAAAGCGTGCAATTTAAAGAAGGCGTTGAAAAAATCAGCGATTTAAAAGAAGGCATGCGTTTAGAAGGTGTCGTGACTAACGTGGCTAATTTTGGCGCTTTTGTCGATATCGGCGTGCATCAAGATGGCCTTGTGCATATTTCTCATTTAGCCGATGTGTTCGTAAAAGACCCGCATGACGTGGTTAAAACAGGTGAGAGAGTTAGTGTTAAAGTGCTTGAAATTGATATTCAGCGCAAGCGTATTGCTTTATCCATGAAAAAAGAAGGCGGTGAGGAAAAGCAGCAGGAGAACCGTCATGTACCAATGCAATCTAAAGTAAACATTAAAAACACTCCGCCTGTACAAAGTTCTATGGCAAATGCATTTGCCAGTGCACTTAAGAAGTAAGATTATCGTCTAATAATTTTAATAACTGTTTATCGTCGATATTCTCTAAATCGCTTTTAGAGAATATCGTTAATAAATACAAGTGTTGCGTATTATAAAAATAATAAACCACTCTAAATCCTGCACTCTTTCCCGTAGGAATAGAGCTATTTGCCAGCCTTATTTTATATAAATCATTTCCCAGTGCTACCCCTGCAGCAGGATTAGTAAGTAAGTCTCTCTTAAGCACAGCCAAATCTTTAGCTAAATTTCTATACTTTTTATATAGGCGTTTAACATCTTTATCAAAACTTTTAAGGCTAATTATTTTCAAGTTCATCAATTAAATCATCCAACGACTTAAAACCCTCTACTTGACTTGTATTTAAGGCCGCATTTAACTCCTGACAGCCCTCATCAAAATTAGCATAAAACAAACTTTCCCTTTGCGCGCTCAAATAAGACCTGATAGCTTCCGCAATGATCTCTGAACGATTAAGAGAGAATGTTTCCGTTAATTCATCAATTTCATCTACCAAATAGCGATGTAACCTTAACCCCACTTGCTGTTTTTCTAACTGTTTTAAAGTATGCATGCATCCTCCTGTTGATACCTATTTTATATATAATAGCAAAACAAGACAGCTAATTATAATAAAATTAACTCATTAATCGGCCAACGCGGACGCGCATTAATCTCTAAAGATTCCACTTGCCCTGCCATAAAACGCTGACATCCTGCATAGGCAATCATCGCTCCATTATCAGTACAAAACTCAGGTCTTGGAAAATATAATTCAGCCTTTTCTTTTTTTGTCATCACTTCTAAATTCTGGCGTATCTTGGTATTTGCACTCACACCACCAGCCACAACAAGCCGCTTGATACCTGTTTGCTTTAAAGCACGCTTACATTTAATTGCCAGCGTTTCCGCTGTTGCCTGTTGAAAAGCTAAAGCAACATCTGCTTTATCCTGCTCTGTTTTTTCGGTGTTATTAAAAGTATTCATAGTAAATGTTTTTAAACCACTAAAACTAAAATCTAAGCCTGGGCGACCTGTCATCGGTCGTGGAAATTTAAAGCGATTTTCCGTACCTTTTTCTGCTAATTTAGAAAGTAATGGCCCTCCTGGGTACGCTAAACCTAATAATTTAGCCGCTTTATCAAAGGCCTCGCCTGCCGCATCATCTAAAGATTCACCTAGAAGTTGATACTGCCCTATTCCTTGCACTTCGACCAATAATGTATGCCCGCCTGAAATCAATAAAGCCACAAAAGGAAATTCAGGTTTATTTTCTTCTAACATCGGCGCTAATAAATGCCCTTCCATATGATGTACAGCTAATGCTGGAATATCCCATGTCCACGCTAAGCTTTTTGCCGTCGCAGCACCGACCATCAGTGCGCCGACTAAACCAGGCCCTGCGGTGTAAGCAATGCCTTCAATATCTGATTTTTTAAGCTGGCTTAACTGCAAGCATTCTTCAATTAAAGGCACCAATTTCCTAATATGGTCCCGAGAGGCTAACTCTGGCACAATGCCACCATATTCATTATGCATTGCAATTTGGCTATATAATGTATGCTGAATAAGCCCTTGGGTACTATGGTAAATGGCTACGCCGGTTTCATCACAGGATGTTTCTATACCTAAAATATACATAGATTTTGATTTTAAAAAAGTTGCTGATATAATCAAGGGTTTCGCTGACTGTGTATTTACATGTCAGCTATTTATAGAATTTTATCAAACTAGGAAAATTAATGCCTTCAATTAAATTGAAAGAAAACGAACCATTCGATATCGCTATCCGTCGCTTCAAACGTTCTTGTGAAAAAGCAGGTGTTTTATCAGAAGTTCGTCGTCGTGAATTCTACGAAAAACCAACGGCAGAACGTAAGCGTAAAGCAGCTGCAGCGGTTAAACGTCACTTGAAAAAATTATCTCGTGAGCGTTATGCACTGAAAAATCTTCGTCGCGGCCGTCCTCAACTGTAATTTAGGATGACAACGATGCTAGATCGCCTTAAAAGCGAAATGAAAGCAGCAATGAAGAGCCGTCAAAAAGAACGCCTAGGCGTTATTCGGCTCATTCTATCTGCCACTAAACAAGTTGAAGTTGATGAGCGCATTGAGCTAGATGATGCGCGTGTTATCGCTGTTTTAGATAAAATGTTAAAACAACGCCGCGAATCAATCAAGCAATACCGCGATGCTAATCGGGTAGATTTAGCTGAAATTGAAGAGGCTGAAATACTTGTTATACAAGATTTCTTGCCGAAAGCTTTAACTGAAGACGAAATTACTGAAATAGTTCAAGCTGCAATTTCCGAATCTTCTGCTAGCTCTATTAAAGATATGGGCAAAGTCATGAGAATCGTCAGGTCTAAAATGATTGGTCGCGCAGATATGGCTGTTGTTAGCACAAAAATTAAAGCATTACTCGGCGTTTAAATAAAATAGGCATCTTATGGCAGGAATGATCCCCCGCCCTTTTATTGATGATTTATTGGTAAGAGTGGATATTGTAGATTTAATCGATAGCCACCTTCCCCTTAAGAAATCAGGCAGTAACTATACCGCCAGATGCCCTTTTCATACTGAAAAAACACCTAGTTTTGCCGTCACGCGTAGCAAGCAGCTGTTCCATTGCTTTGGTTGCGGCGCTGGTGGCAATGCAATTAGTTTTTTAATGGATTTTAGCCACCTCAGCTTCGTAGAAGCAATCGAGGATTTAGCTAGTTTTGTTGGCATTGAAGTTCCACGAGAGTCGAGCACAGCAACTTTCAAAAAAAGCACGGCAACTACTTCTTTTAAAGTATTAGAGCAAGCCGCTAGTTTTTATGTAGAACAACTAAGAAATAACCCTGAAGCCAAAGATGCTGTCGACTATCTAAAAAATCGCGGTGTAAGCGGTGAAGTTGCTCAAGAATTTCATATAGGTTTTGCACCTAATAGCTGGGACTCTTTAAATAAACAATTCAAAACCCAAGAGCTAATTAATGCTGGGCTTGCAATTGCAAAGGAGTCTGGCGGTGCTTATGATCGCTTTCGTGGACGCGTCGTCTTTCCTATTCGTGATAGACGCGGAAGAGTTACCGGCTTTGGCGGGCGAGTTTTAGACGACTCCCTACCTAAATACCTAAACTCTCCTGAAACAGACGTTTTTCATAAGGGTAAAGAAGTTTATGGG
Organism: Bathymodiolus brooksi methanotrophic gill symbiont; assembly: GCA_020996635.1. Taxonomy (GTDB): domain Bacteria; phylum Pseudomonadota; class Gammaproteobacteria; order Methylococcales; family Methylomonadaceae; genus Methyloprofundus. The sequence continues at coordinate 10,716 of JAJJBE010000200.1, read as the reverse complement.
CTGTATGAATTACTAAGTAGCAATGCTAAGCCAGACAGAATCTTGGTTGTTGAAGGCTACATGGATGTTATTGCTTTAGCTCAATTTGGCCTTAATTATTCAGTGGCAGCTCTCGGCACCGCCACATCAAAAGACCACTTAGAATTATTATTTCGCTTTAGCTCTGAAATTGTTCTTTGTTTTGATGGTGATAAAGCTGGGCGCGAAGCATCATGGAGGGCGGTTAGCGCAGCATTCCCTTGTCTTCGTGATGGCCGACAAATAAAAATAATGCAACTCCCAGAAGGGGTTGACCCTGATAATTTAATCAGAGAAATAGGGCTGGAAAATTTTGAACAAAAAATAAGCGAATCACAAGCCTTATCTGATTATTTTTTTGAGCGCTTAAGCCTAGGATTAAATCTTAGCGACATTGAAGGCCGTGCTGCTTTAATTAATAAAGCTAAATCTTACCTTGAAAAATTACCCAACGGTATCTTTCAAGAGCTTATGCAAAACAAATTAAAAGTGCTATCTAAAGTAGAAACTTTAGATATTATTAAGCAATCAACAGAAAATAATACCAGAAACAGACATACTAAAGGGCAAGCAGATACCAAGCTCTCTATTATTCGCTTAACTATCTCTTTGTTATTACAAAATCCTGAGCTAGTAGAGATAATAGAGGATAAAAATATTAATTGGGCATTAATAAACCTACCTGGTGTAGATTTATTAAAAAAAATAGTTGAAATCATCACAACTAACCCCAACGTTAGTTTGCCTTGTCTTTTAGAGTACTTTAGAAACACGGACCAAGAAAAACATATAAAGATCATGATGAATCATGAATTTTATATTTCAGGAGCTGAAGTAAAAGAAGAATTTTCTGGTGCAATTGATCGGTTAATTCGTCAAGGTACTGATAATCGATTAACTCAATTAATTGATAAATCAAGAGAAAGCGGCTTGAATGTCCAACAACAAAAAGAACTGTCAACTCTGTTAGCAGGTCAAAAATAAGATATACCCTCAATCGGTATGCCATTTTAAGAGTATAAAATGAATCAAAAACAACAGCAGTCACAACTCAAACAGCTAATTGCTAAAGGTAAAGCACAAGGGTACTTAACCTACACTGAAGTTAATGATCATTTACCAAACGATATTATTGACCCCGATCAAATTGAAGATATCGTCGGCATGATTAATGATTTAGGCATCAAGGTACATGAGACCGCACCTGAAGATACCGAAGATTTATCTGAAAATGAAGTAACAACCGACGAAGATGATGCAGAAGAAGTTGCTGCACTTGCTGCTGTCGATAGCGAGTTTGGTCGCACCACCGACCCCGTCAGAATGTACATGCGTGAAATGGGTTCTGTTGGCCTATTAACCCGCCCTGAAGAATTAAAAATTGCTCGCCGAATTGAAGAAGGTCAACGTCAAATCATACGTGCAGTATCTCGTGCTGGTGCCGTTTCAGAGACATTCTTTGCTGATTTCGCAAGCATAGGCCAAGAAGGCGGATTACGCCTCTCTGATATTATGTCTGATTTCATTGACTTAAATGCACCTGAATATGATGATTCTAGTGTTGCAGCAACACCCGCAGACACAGCAAATTCTGACGAGGAAGAAGAAAAAGAAGAACCTAAAGGCATCACAGTAGAAGAGGCGCAAGAAAAAGTAACTATTATGGTGAGTTGCTATGATCTTGTTGAAGCAAGCATAAAAAAGAATGGCTATAGCCACAAAAAAACGGATGAGGCATTGGATAATCTTGCTGAGCGTTTTTTAGAAATTAAATGGCATCCGCAATACTTTAAAAGATTAACCGCCATGGTTAACTTAGTTTCCTCTAGCATTAGAGACCAAGAACGCATGATTTTAAAATTATGCGTAAGAGAATCAAATATTGACCGTAAAGAATTTATTGATTCTTTTGTAGGCAATGAAGTTAGCTTTAAATGGATTGCAAAAAAAATCACTGTCGGTGGCAAATCAGCAGAACTTTTAGCTGATAGAGAAAAAAATATAAAAAAATCACAAGCTATATTAAGCAGCATAGAAACAGCAAACAAAGTAAATATCTTGGATTTTAAAGATATTAGTCGTCGCATTTCAATCGGTGAAGCAAAATCACGTCGTGCTAAAAAGGATATGATTGAAGCCAATTTACGTTTAGTGATTTCAATTGCAAAAAAATACACTAACCGTGGACTGCAATTTTTAGATTTAATTCAAGAGGGAAATATTGGCCTAATGAAAGCGGTTGATAAGTTTGAGTATCGCCGTGGATATAAATTCTCAACTTATGCAACCTGGTGGATTCGCCAAGCAATTACACGCTCTATTGCCGATCAAGCACGTACTATTCGTATTCCTGTGCATATGATTGAAACGATCAATAAATTGAATCGTATTTCACGCCAAATTATGCAGGAAAAAGGCCGTGAGGCTCTACCTGAAGAACTAGCTGTTCTTATGGAGATGCCTGAAGATAAGGTACGCAAGGTATTAAAAATTGCAAAAGAACCAATCTCTATGGAAACCCCGATTGGTGATGATGAAGATTCACATTTAGGCGATTTTATTGAAGATTCTAAGATGCTTTCTCCTGTTGAGTCTGCTACAATTGAAGGATTGAAAGAGTCGACTCAAAATGTACTTGCAGGTTTAACCGCTCGTGAATCTAAAGTATTACGTATGCGTTTTGGTATTAATATGAATACCGACCATACCTTAGAAGAAGTTGGCAAACAGTTTGATGTTACTCGTGAGCGTATCAGACAAATTGAAGCGAAAGCATTACGCAAACTGCGTCATCCTTCGCGATCTGATCAATTAAGATGCTTTTTAGATGCGGATTAATGATCAATAGTTTTAGGGCCCTTAGCTCAGTTGGTTAGAGCATCCGACTCATAATCGGCAGGTTCCCAGTTCGAGTCTGGGAGGGCCCACCATCCTAATAAAAGGTTGCCTAGGCAACCTTTTTTTTTACCTGAAACTTATACCCAAATATAAGATCAGACTTTATATTTATCCCTTGTAGACAAAAGGACCATATTTATGAATAACAACTATATCTTTACCTCTGAATCCGTTTCAGAAGGTCACCCTGATAAGGTTGCCGACCAAATCTCTGATGCTGTTTTAGATTCTCTACTAGAACAAGCCCCCAAAGCACGTGTTGCTTGTGAAACCATGGTGAAAACAGGCATGGTCATTATTGCAGGTGAAATCACCACAAATGCATGGGTTGATACCGAAGCTGTTGTGAGAAAAGTCGTAAAAGATATAGGTTATAACAGTTCTGATATTGGTTTTGATGCAGATAGCTGCGCTGTTATTAATGCAATTGGCAAACAATCTGCAGATATTGCTATTGGTGTTGATGATAGTGATGAACATGAACAAGGTGCTGGTGATCAGGGTTTAATGTTTGGTTATGCAAGTAATGAAACCGATGTATTAATGCCTGCTCCTATTACTTATTCACATCGCTTAATGCAACGCCAAGCAGAAGTACGCAAAAATGGTACTTTATCTTGGTTACGCCCTGATGCTAAAAGCCAAATTACTTTTCGTTATGAAAATAATAAACCTGTTGCGATTGATGCTGTCGTATTATCAACACAACATTCACCTGAAATGGGTGGCAAACGCTTAGAAGAAGCGGTAATGGATGAAATTATCCTACCCACTTTACCTGCTGAATGGCTACATAAAAATACCAAATATTTCATCAATCCAACTGGGCAATTTATTATTGGTGGCCCTGTTGGTGACTGCGGCTTAACAGGACGCAAAATTATTGTTGATACCTACGGTGGAATGGCTCGTCATGGAGGCGGTGCTTTTTCTGGCAAAGATCCATCAAAAGTAGATCGTTCGGCCGCTTATATGTGTCGTTATGTTGCAAAAAACATTGTTGCAGCGGGTTTAGCTGAACGCTGTGAAATCCAAGTTTCTTATGCTATCGGTGTTGCAGAACCAACTTCTATTAGCGTAGAAACTTTTGGTACAGGAAAAATTAGCGAAGCTCGTTTGGTTCAAATTATTAGGGATGTATTTGATTTACGCCCTAAAGGTTTAATTGCTATGCTAGATTTACTAAAACCAATTTACCTCCCTACTGCTGCTTACGGCCATTTTGGCCGAACTGAAGATTCGTTCAGCTGGGAAAAAACTGATAAAACAGACGCACTAAAAGGTGCTGCAGGCCTTTAATTTTTATACCATTATTAGGAAATAAATATGAGCGAACAAGATTATAAAATAGCGGATATGTCTCTAGCTGCTTGGGGTCGTAAAGAAGCACAAATAGCGGAAACAGAAATGCCTGGTTTAATGGCATTACGTGAAGAATACGGCGCAGCACAACCTTTAAAAGGTGCGCGTATTGCGGGTTGTTTGCATATGACTATTCAAACGGCAGTATTAATTGAAACTTTAACTGCTCTTGGCGCTGAAGTGCGTTGGTCATCTTGTAATATCTTCTCAACTCAAGACCAAGCTGCTGCAGCAATGGCTGAATCTGGAATTCCTGTTTTTGCTTGGAAAGGTGAAACGGAAGAAGAAGCAGCGTGGTGTATCGAACAAACTATCATTGGGCCAAACGGCTGGCGTCCAAATATGATTTTAGATGATGGCGGTGATCTAACTGTCATGATGCACGATAAATTTCCTGAGTTAATGGCTGATGTAAAAGGTCTATCAGAGGAAACCACGACTGGTGTTTTACGTCTGTATGAAATGGTTGCAAATGGAAGCTTAAAAGTACCCGCTTTTAACGTAAATGATTCAGTAACTAAATCAAAATTCGATAACTTATACGGTTGTCGTGAGTCTTTAGTTGATGGTATCAAGCGTGCTACAGATGTCATGATTGCCGGTAAAATTGCAATCGTTTGTGGTTATGGTGATGTGGGCAAAGGTTGTGCGCAATCATTACGTGGCTTAGGTGCAACAGTTTGGGTAACAGAAATTGATCCTATCTGTGCGCTACAAGCATCCATGGAAGGCTTTCGCGTAGTCACGATGGAAGCTGCTGCTTCTGAAGGTAATATATTTGTTACAGCAACAGGTAACTTCAATGTAATCAACCACGACCATATGAAAGCAATGCGTAATAACGCAATTGTATGTAATATTGGTCATTTTGATTCAGAAATCGAAATTGCGTCATTACGTCAGTACTCTTGGGATAATATTAAACCTCAAGTTGATCATATAACCTTCCCTGATGGTAAAAAAATCATCGTTTTAGCAGAGGGGCGTTTAGTTAATTTAGGTTGCGGAACAGGTCACCCTAGCTTTGTGATGTCAAATTCATTTTGTAACCAAGTCCTTGCGCAAATGGAACTTTGGGATAATGCAGATAAATATAATAATGAAGTTTACATTTTACCTAAAAAATTAGATGAAAAAGTAGCTCGTTCACACCTAGCACAGCTTGGCGTACAGCTAACCGTGTTATCAGATGAGCAAGCGAAGTACCTCAACATTCCAGTTGAAGGGCCTTACAAAGCAGATCATTACCGTTACTAAAAAGTAACAACTAATATATGAGTAGCGTTTATTATTTTATAAACGCTACTCATTAAATTTTTAGCCCTTTCATTTTAAATAGCCTATTATGAATAACAAAAATAAAGCCGATTTATTTAGTTTTGAGTTTTACCCGCCTAAAACAGATGATGGCGCTAAAAATTTAGAAAAAGTACACACCGAACTAGCCCTACTAAACCCCGACTTCTTTTCAGTCACATTTGGTGCGGGGGGATCTACACGCGATAAAACTTATGATACTGTTGTTAATATACAAAAGAATGGTGTTTCGGCTGCTCCTCACCTGTCATGTGTTGCCTCTACAAAAGAAAATATTCGAGAAATATTAACTAATTATAAAGAGCACGGCGTATCTAAAATCGTAGCCTTACGTGGTGACCTTCCTTCTGGCACGATGTCCGCCGGTGAATTTCGCTTTGCCAATGAGCTAGTCGAATTTATACGTGCAGAAACAGGAGATCACTTCCAAATTCATGTAGCTGCTTACCCAGAAGTGCACCCTCAAGCCAATACTGCAGCGGAAGATTTTAATAACTTCAAACGTAAAGTCGATGCGGGGGCAGATGCTGTCATCACCCAGTATTTTTATAATACAGATGCTTATTTTTACTTTGTTGATAAGTGTGAAAAAAACGGTATAGATATTCCTATCGTACCCGGTATTATGCCGATCACTAACTATTCACAATTGTTCCGTTTTTCTGATATGTGCGGTGCAGATATACCGCGATGGATGCGTAAAACACTGGAAGGTTTTGGTGATGATAGGGAGTCTATTGTTGCTTTTGGTGAAGAAGTCGTTTCTAAATTATGCCAACAACTCATTGATAATGGCGTACCAGGCTTACATTTTTACACTATGAACCAGTTTAAGCCCACTTTAGCTATTTGGAATAATTTACAGTTTAAATAACAGTTTAGTTTGCTTAAAGAATCTCTGATTAAGTTGGTAGAATTTAGCGATAGTTTTAACCAGCTAAAAATAATTGAACTTGATTAGAGCATTCTTAAATAAAAAAGACATTAAAATATAATTTAACCTCTCGATACAAGCCACTATAAAAACTTTCATCTAATTTAAATAAGTCCATGAAATTATTTAATTCCATACTATTTATTATCGCGATACTTTCTCTTAATGGCTGTACAAATCATAATAAGCACCAATGGAGTTATGATGGTATAGAGTCACCTGAGCACTGGGCTGAACTCAACCGAGACTTCAAAAGCTGCCAAAAAGGACATTATCAGTCTCCAATCGACTTACATACTAAAGATGCATTGCCTACTACTCAAAAATTAGTTGTCGCATATTTACCAACACATACTCATATTATCAATAATGGGCATACTATCGAATTCGACATGGATGAAGATAATTTTATTGCTGTCGATAATAAACGCTTTAAATTAAAACAATTACACTTTCATGCCGATAGTGAACATACAATCAATGGAAAACAGTTCCCTGCAGAAATGCATTTGGTTCATCAAGCTGCAGATGGGCAATTAGCTGTTATTTCATTATTAATCGAAATTGGAGACTCACCCGTTTACGATCATATTTTTGATAAAATTCCGAAACCTGGTGAAGAGGTGAAAGTTGACCTGCATTTAGAGAACTTTATCCCTAAAAATAGAGGGCGATATAACTATACGGGGTCTTTAACAACACCTCCTTGCTCAGAAAATGTTATTTGGCTGGTTTTTAAACAGCATTTATTGGTGCCATTAAAGCAGTTACAAAAATTCAAAGCTTATTACTCTCATAATTATAGACCCACCCAACAAGCATATGGGCGACAAATTTATTTCACTGAACACTAATAATAAATTATGCCCTCCAACAAAACCAATAAAGCATGAGAATATCTAGGGTTTACATTAATCAAACATTAGCCGTAAACGAGACTATACAACTAGATGAAGACAGCGCACATTATTTACGCGCTGTTTTACGTATCAAAAAAGATAATTTAGTGATACTTTTTAATGGGGAAGGCGGTGAATACCATGGAAAGGTCGCTGAAATTTCACGAAAATCTGTTTTAATCGAGCTACTCTCCTTTAATAATACGTCTGTAGAATCTAACTTAGCGGTTTATTTAGGTATTGGAATTTCGCGTGGTGATCGCATGGAATTTGCTATACAAAAATCTGTCGAGTTAGGAGTAAAAGAAATCAGCCCCCTCCTCACTGAGCATTGTGTTGTGCAATTAAAAGATGATAAAAAAGAAAAAAAAAGAACACATTGGCAAAAAATAGCACAAAATGCAACTGAGCAAAGTGGCAGGACAGTCAACCCTACAATTAACTCGGTTGAATCATTTTCATCTTGGGTACAACAACAATCAGGCTTAAAAGTATTTTTAGACCCTTTTGCCGATAAAACGCTCTCGCAATTGCAACCTAAAACTCAACGAGTTACTTTATTGGCTGGGCCTGAAGGTGGGTTTTCTGAAGAAGAGCGTGATATAGCCAAGCAAGCTGGCTTTATACCTATAAAATTAGGGCCTCGTGTACTACGCACTGAAACAGCTGCGCTATCCGCTTTAACTGCCGTACAATTACAATGGGGAGACCTCAATGCTTAACAAAATTAAAATGGCGAGCCTGCCTTTAGTAATTCTTCTAGTGTTCTCACTAGCCGACTGCATTATAGGTTATGGCCTATTTATCATACTTGATGGCTCTGTTGAATTGCGCCGTTTAATCAGTAAAAGTACCCAAATTTTACTGATTTTAAGTATCTACCCTTGTATGCGTTGGCTCAAACATAATGCTGCTGATTTAGGTTTTATCCCTTTTAAAGCTTTTATCAAACAAATGGGCGCAGGTATTATATTAGGGATTTTCAGCTTATTTCCCATTCTTTACCTAAGCTATGCTCTAGATATCACACTTCTGAATACTACTATTAATTGGACTTTAGAGCAGGCCTTAGGTAATTTATTAGTCAGTTTTTTATTAGCTCTCTTAATTTCTTTTTTAGAAGAGCCTATGTTTCGCGGCATATTGATCACTGCTTATATCAAACGCATAGGTATCAGCGCAGCCATACTGATTAGCTCTTTTTACTATGCAATTTTGCATTTTATTAAAGCTAAAAGCTCTATCACTATCGAGAATGTACAATTTAGCGATAGCTTTAAGCTATTAACAGAAGCCTTCACCAACCTATTTAACCCTGTGCATTTAGGTGCCTTGTGGGCGTTATTAATGGTAGGGGGTTTTCTCGCTGTTATGCGTACCCACCTAAAATTAAGTCTTGCTTGGTGTATTGGTTGTCATGCAGCATGGGTCTGGCAAATTAAAATGGCACATCGCTTGGTCGTCGTTAACCCAGAATCTGAGCTGACTTTTTTAGTCAGTCCTTATGATGGTGTGATTGGCCCCATGGTCGCATTATGGCTAAGCCTGCTAATTGCTTTGTACTTTATCTATAAACGCTGTACTCAGATTTCATAAACGATCGCTCTTAAATAAGTGTATCCCGATTAATATTAGCAACAACAGAAAAGCTAAATATAGCACCGCCTTATTCCCCAATTGCGCATAAGGCGTTAACCCTTTCATAGGAATAACCATTGCACTCATAATGGCTCTTTTAGCAATAGGCGCTTGTTTTAACACCTCTCCCTTTTCTGAAATCACAGCAGTCACTCCAGTATTGGTTGCCCGTAATAAATAACGCCCTGATTCTAACGCACGCATCCTAGCTATTTGCATATGTTGATAAGGTTCTATCGAGCCATCAAACCAACCATCATTGGTTAAATTCACTAGAAAACGTGCTTGCTTAATTTGATGGATACTTTGCGAGCCAAAAGCATCTTCATAGCAAATAGAAGTCACCACCGAATATCCCGCTACTTTAAGTAGCGGCTGATTAATTTCACCTGCACTAAACTGACCTAAGCTCATACCCGCTAATTTTAATAAATAGCCAGAAATAGGCTGCCACGGGAGATACTCGCCAAAAGGTAATAAATGTATTTTTTTATACAGTGCATGATTTTCACCTAAAACCACCACTGCATTATAAAGCTGTCCTTGCTCATTTTTATAAGGCAAGCTAGTCATAATATCAGTATTATTGGCAACCGCTTCCTGCTGCAAAGGCAGTAAATAACTTTCTTTAACATCATTATAATAGGCAGGAATCGCTGTTTCTGGCCAAATAATCAGCTCAGAATCCCAGTTTTTTACTGTATCGGCATAATACTGCAATAATGTTGCCTTTTTATTATCTGTTCGCCACTTATTTTTTTGTGCAATATTCCCCTGAATTAAGGTGGCTTTAAAACTATCTCCAGCAGCTTGCACCCAGGTGATATTTTTTAGTGCCAAGCCTCCCAAAATAATCACACTAATGATAAAGAACCGAAAGAAGCAACGTTTTTTTACTGTATCAGCCATTAAAAAAGCACTCAAAACAATAATAAAGCTCGTGCCATAAACACCAAAAATTGGAATATAAGCGGATAGTGGTGAATCTAGCTGACTATAAGCAACTTGCAACCAAGGAAAGCCATTCAGTACCAATTCGCCACGAATATATTCAATCAATACCCAGCTACTGGCAAAGAAAAAAACATCAAAAATATTATCTCTACGCAGTTTGATATATAAATAAGCAAAAATTGCTGGAAAAATAGCCCAAAAACTACAGAATAATAAAGTCATCAGCATAGCGGGGATAGAAAATCCCTGGATATTTAATGTCATACTGACATAAACCCAAGGTACTCCAGTGCCAAACATGCCTAAACCAAATAGAAAGCCTCTAAATGCAGCCTTTTTAGCTGAAATCTCGCTTAAACTTTCCTTAAATAAGGCAATAACAATAAAAATTAAAAAAGAGTAATCAAAAGGGGAAAAAGAAAGGCACAATAAAGCACCTAAAAATACAACTGAACTATTAACGACTACAGTACTTAAAAAAAAATTCATAAAAGCCCTCCTCTAAAGTAATCATTTCGGGTGTTTTAATAATTTATAATTATTTCCTTATGAGAAAACTAACCTTCCTTTACAACTATGGCCTTGAGATTTTGATGCTGAGAGCTTTGCAACAATCTCTTTAAAGGTTTTTCTATCTTCAGGTTTTAGTTTTGTTTGCTTTGCCAGGAATTCAGCAAAAGCAAAATCAATTCGACT
>JAJJBE010000243.1 GCA_020996635.1 Bathymodiolus brooksi methanotrophic gill symbiont | reverse complement strand
GGAATAATAAATATTTTGCAACGGCTAAGGAATTTCGACATCAAATAAATCATTTTTTTGATCGGACATTACCTAGTATTGCCGACTCTTTAAACGAAAGAATTAACGATAATTTTCAGGTGTTAAGCTCTGCATCTTGATTTCGTTTGGGTATAGTATGGGCGGAGGCGCAATTCTTCATGTATTGGAAGAAGAAACAGGTGATAGTACCGACAAGGTAATCGTTTGCTCCTTCTGGCGGTAATCCTATTAAAAGTAAAAAATTAATAAACTTTTTGTTATTGCCAAAGCTGACCGGTTGGGGATTTATTCAAAGGTTAAAAAAATATATACCTATTCATCTGAACCCAAAAAAATGGTGGAATATGAAGGCTCAGAGCATGCTCAACATTTATTTAAAAGTTCACATAAGGATGAGCTAGCAGATCTGCTTATTGATTTTATCAGTGAGAATAATTAATACAGCTACCCTGAGGTGAGTCAAGCCCATTTTACTCGCCTGTAATGCTTTATTTAGATATTAAAATTAGTACAATTTAGGCTACCTCTGATAGTTATTAGTTTTTTTCGGTACTTGTCAGATTAAGCCTAAGCTGTATAAAGTATTACTTGCGTAATTTTTGTTTTTGCTCTTCTTTGTCTTGATACTTCAATAAGCGCCTTTGCAATGAAGCTTCTTTTGCTGTGGAGCCAATGTGTTCTTCTCCACGCTGTTTAGCAAGCTGTACTTGTTTTTCACGTTCCTTAAAACGTTTTATTTGCTGATCATTGGTTTTATCGAAACAATGTGGGCAACTAACCCCCGCTATAAATTGTTCACTCTGTTTCTCTGTTTCAGTAATGGGGTAGCGGCAAGCATAACATTGATCATATTGACCTTTTTCCAGTGAGTGGTTAACGGCAACCCTATTATCAAAAACAAAACACTCCCCCTCCCATAAAGACTCTTCAATGGAGATTTCTTCTAAATACTTTAAAACCCCGCCTTGTAAATGAAAAACCTCATCAAAGCCTTGTTCCTTTAAATAAGCGGTGGATTTTTCACAACGAATCCCACCAGTGCAATACATCGCAACTTTCTTATGTTTTGCTGGGTCAAGATTATCTTTAACATACTGAGGAAATTCACGAAAAGTATCCGTTATTGGATTAACCGCTCCCTTGAAGATACCAATTTTAACCTCATAATCGTTACGAGTATCAATCAATAAGACTTCGGGGTCAGAAATTAAGGCATTCCAGTCTTTAGGTTTAACATAGGTTCCGACAATTGCATTGGGGTCAATGTTTTCAACCCCCATGGTAACGATCTCTTTTTTTAGTTTAACTTTCGTACGATAAAATGGCATTTCATTTTCGTAAGATTCCTTGGTTTGAATGTCAGCTAACCGAGGGTCTGAACGTAACCAATTTAATACGGCATCAATTCCTTTTCGATTACCTGCAATCGTGCCATTAATACCTTCTTTAGCAAGCAATAATGTGCCCTTTACTTGCTGTTCTTCCATTAACATCAATAAGGGTAGGCGGAGCTCAGAAAAATCTTCAAGGGTGGCGAATTTATATAATGCGGAGACTACAATATTTGACATATAAAACCTGTGTGCGAACTGGAACGTAAATCCAGAGCAATCATAAAAAGTTGGCTATTTTAGCTTATTTATGACTATTTTCTAAATTCCACTCATTTTTAATCCGTAATCTAGCTTATTTAAATTTACTCTGCCCCCATTTTTTCGCATTATTTGATAAATCCTTGCGCCCTATAACGCCATGCGTCATAATTAACTTATGATTAAAAATTTCAGATGCTCTGAGACTAAAAAAATATTTAATGGCACAGGCTCTAGAAAACTACCTACAAATATTCAGCAAACGGCAAGACGAAAACTAAGAATGCTTAATAATGCGTTTGACTTAAAAGATTTGCGAGTTCCTCCTGCGAACCGTCTTGAGCAACTGAAAGGAAAAAGAAAAGGTCAGTACAGTATTCGAATTAATGATCAGTACCGTATTTGTTTTATTTGGAATGATGGCAATATAATGAATGTAGAGATAGTTGATTATCATTAGGAGTATGAAAATGGTTAAATTAAAGAACGTACATCCAGGGGAGATTCTTTTAGAAGAGTTTTTACAGCCTATGGCGCTTTCCCAAAATAAATTAGCAAGAGCCATGCACATTTCTCCACGTCGAATTAATGAAATTGTTCATGGAAAAAGGGCTATTACGGCAGATACGGCTTTACGCTTAGCAAAGGTCTTTGCAATGAATGCAGAGTTTTGGATGGGCTTACAAGCTGATTACGACTTAGAGGAAGCCGTTGTTCCTGATATTGATGATATTGAGTTGCTTGCTGCCTAACAATTTCTTGGCTCTTTTGAATTTCAAGTGGGTAAGCAATTAGCATTTATTTTAGAAAAGTCTAATTTCCCTGTCAGTAAATAAGCAATTGTTTTGAAATGTTGCGCTTTATATCCTCTCGCTCGCTGAAAATCAGGGAAACGGAGCGCAGCGAAGTGATGATTTTTAGTCCGCAGTAGGCGACAGGGAAATTCGCCAATCCGAAGTGAACTGGTCAGTTCGCTCGGGAGGCAAGTAGTTATCCCGACAG
>JAJJBE010000198.1 GCA_020996635.1 Bathymodiolus brooksi methanotrophic gill symbiont | reverse complement strand
CGACAGCCGTCAAGTCATTTGAGGTAGACTTAACGAAGCAGTGTTTTTTGCGTAGTTGAGTTGGACGCAGGACGAACTGGGGCTCCCATAAATCGCTCCGTGCTGAATGAAGATTGGCGATAGGACGTCCCAATGTTTCATGAAGTAGGAATGGCGCGCCTATTCCGTACCCGGTAAAAAACCTATATCTTCACCAACAGCGACAGTTTCACGCGTCATAATGATTTCAGTATAGGTTTTTTCTTCCATGGTTTGCTCTAAGCCAGCCGCAAGGGCAAGCAGTGTTTTACCTGTTCCTGCTGTGCCTAGTAAGGTAACAAAATCAATCTCAGGATCCATAAGGACATTTAAAGCAAAGTTTTGTTCACGATTTTTAGCAGATATTCCCCAAACACTTAAGTGTCCTTCGCGATAATTTTTAGCTAATTCTAATGTCGCAATGATGTGGATACACTATTTAGGACACAAAAACTAAGATTTACCCCCTAAATATAGAGTACCCAAAATGACTAAGAAAAAGCTAAATACTTACACGCTCGAATTTAAAGAATCTGCTATTAAATTAG
>JAJJBE010000090.1 GCA_020996635.1 Bathymodiolus brooksi methanotrophic gill symbiont | reverse complement strand
ACACTGCTTCGTTAAGTCTACCTCAAATGACTTGACGGCTGTCGGGATAACTACTTGCCTCCCGAGCGAACTGACCAGTTCACTTCGGATTGGCGAATTTCCCTGTCGCCTACTGCGGACTAAAAATCATCACTTCGCTGCGCTCCGTTTCCCTGATTTTCAGCGATTGGATGGATGCACTGCACTATATTGGCTCTGATAGCTCTTATAACAACGCATTTTATGAAAGTTATGCTAGAAGTGCGACTAAGGAAAATGTTTCACATGCTATTGCTGAGTTTGAGAGAAGTTTGTTAACACCGAATGGGCCTTTTGATCGCTACCTTAAAGGTGATAGTGGTGCAATTGATATGCCGACAAAACGCGGTTATCAACTATTTAAGTCTTTTGGCTGCGCTTCTTGTCATCAAGGGGTTGCTGTTGGAGGTAATGTCTACGAAAAATTAGGTGTGGTTATTCCTTATTACGAAGCAGACTCTACTGTGAAACAAGATTTAGGCCGCTATCACCTAAGCGGTGTTGATGAAGATAAATTTGAATTCAGAGTGCCTAGTTTAAGAAATGTTGCACGCACTGCCCCTTATTTACATGATGGATCTATTGAAACATTAGAAGAAGTTGTGATGATAATGGCTAAGCATCAATTAGGAAGGGTTATAACTGAGAAAGAAGTCACTGAAATTGTAAAATTCCTTCATAGCTTGAATGGAGAATTAAGTGCAAACTAATGTAGCAACACCTGCATCTGCAGGACGTAATGTATTTATTATTCTTGTGGCTTTTGTTTTAGTTATCTTTTTGTATATTAAAGGTGAGGGCTTTTCTAATGCTGTGCATGAAAAAATCAGCTCTGATCATTCTGAGCTAACCAATGCGAATAACTTATCTAGAGAAGCTGTCTTAGAAATAAGGCTTGGACTTACATTGAGTTATGATAATTTAGTTGTTCAAATGAATAAGCTGATCAATATTCAAAAAAATTATTTTGATGAGCTTGATTCTGAAACTCAGAAAGTTTTATTACCGCCTTTAACGGTTCTTGATAATTCAATTCAGCAGCGAGTAAAGCTAGTTGAACACTATAAATCACATTTAGCCATTTTAAAAAATTCTAAGTATTACTTTCCTTTTTTAGCAATGGAATTTAAAGCAAAACTCAGAGCTGGACATAAACAAACTGGTTTTTTAATTGATAAAGTGAATGATGCTTTATTAGCAATGATTAATGATGATACGATCACTAATAATTCAGCTGTTAAAGCGAATGAAGGCTTGCAAATGGCGCGAGAAAAAGTGCCTGCAGAGTTGCTTGATATGTTTGATATGCTTTTAGTTCATGCCTCTATTGTTATGAAAAACACTAAGGAAATTGATAGTGTTGTTGGTGAAATTATGAGCGATAAACTCACTGCTAATATCAATCAATTAGCCAATAACTACGATGTTTTTTATACCCAAAAATTAATTCAAGCACGTTATTACCAAATGGGCTGGGTATCCTTAACCTTATTAATGACATTGTTTATTGCTTATACCTTGTACCGGATGACAGCGGTAACAAATAAGCTAGAGAAATCAGTACGCTCTTTTGATTTTCAACAGTTTGCTTTAAATCAGCATGCCATTGTTTCTAGTGCAGATGTTAAGGGTAATATTACCTATGCTAATAATAAATTTTGTGAAATTACAGGCTATACTCAAAAAGAGTTATTGGGTAAAAATCATCGTATTGTAAAATCTGATGAGCATGATGCTGAGTTTTTTAAAACAATGTGGCGAACGATTGCTAGTGGGGAAACATGGCATGGGGAAATTAAAAATAAAAAGCGGCATGGTGATTTTTATTGGACGCGCTCAACCATTGTTCCTTTAATTGGGACTGATGGTAAACCCACTGAATACCTTTCTATTCGCACAGATATTACCGCGAGGAAAGTAGTAGAAGAGAAAATAATAGCAGAGCGAGTTTTTTATACCACGATTACAGAAGCGCTTGCAGAAGGTGTTTATGCACAAGATGCAGAGGGGCGGTGCACCTATGCTAACCCAACTGCTGAGCGACTATTAGGCTATACCTTAGCTGAAATGAAAGGTAAGAAAGTGCATAAACTAATACATTATCAAGATGCAGAAGGCAATCCTTTACCCGTACATGAGTGTAAAATTTCTCAATCATTATCAGATAAAGCGGCTTACCATACAGATAAAGAAGTCTTTTTTCGTAAAGATGGCAGCCAAATGCCTGTTTATGTTTCAGCTGTACCGATTTATGACGGTGATGAATTGCAGGGTGGCGTGGTTGCCTTTCAGGATATTACCGCACATAAAGTACAGCAAGATGCTTTAGATAAAGCACTTAAAATAGCAGAAGATGCTGCCATGCGTGCAGATACTGCCAATACAGCTAAAAGTTTATTTTTAGCGAATATGAGTCATGAAATTCGTACGCCAATGAACGCAATTATTGGTATGAGTTACTTAGTGCTACAAACCAATTTAGATGAAAAACAAAGAAACTATATTAATAAAGTCAATAGTAGTGCGGAAGCATTGTTGAATTTAATTAATGATATTTTAGATTTCTCTAAAATTGAAGCAAATAAGTTAGATATAGAGCATGAACACTTTTTATTAGATCACGTTTTAGTGGGTGTGACTGATTTGCTTTCATTGCCAGCAAGTGAAAAAGGTCTGGAATTGTTAGTCGATATAGATCCTGAAATCCCCAGTGCTTTAATGGGAGATGAATTAAGGCTAAGGCAATCAATTGTTAATTTTACCAATAATGCGATTAAATTTACTGAAAAAGGTGATGTCGTTATTGCTGTTGTTTTAAAAGAAAAAACAGCTAAGCAAGTTACTTTGGATTTTTCAGTAAAAGATACTGGAATTGGTATGACTGAAGAGCAAAAAAATGGTTTATTTAAGGCCTTCTCCCAAGCAGATATATCAACAACCCGTAAATATGGTGGTACAGGACTAGGTTTAGCAATTACGGGCCAATTAGTTAACCTAATGGGGGCACAGTCAGTGTTAATACTGAAATGGGAATAGGAAGTACTTTTGGTTTTTGTTTAACTTTTGATATTAGTACAGAAAAAGCCGTAGAAAAAATCATTCATGTCGATGGAGGTCGGGTTTTAATTGTTGATGATAATGATGCTAGCCGAGAAATTATAGCAAAACAAGTGGTTGCGCATGGGTTTGATGTTGATGTTGAGGTGGAGGTGGTGATGAGCGGTAAACAAGCGCTTGCCTGTCTTGCTAAGGGGAAACTATTTGATGCCATTATTATGGATTGGAAAATGCCTGAATTGGATGGGGTTGAAACCTTAAGAGAGATCAATGCATTACACTTAACTAATTCACCTTTTGTTATTATGGCAACGGCTTATGATAGTCATGACCTAGAAAATGAGTTGGTAGTACAAAATTTAACAGCGGCTAATATTTTAACGAAACCTTTTAGTGCATCCAGTTTGTGGGATGCGTTAAATAGCTGCCTTGGTACGGTACAAGAGATTAAACAAGAGGTAGAAACGCTTGTTACGGACAAGCAAATTTCATTAGAAGGTGTGCGTGTTCTATTGGTTGAAGACAATCAGTTTAACCAAGAATTAGCGCTAGAATTATTAGATATGCGGGGTATAATTGCTGATCTTGCAGAAAATGGACGTGAAGCGGTGGAGTTGGTCGCTAAAAACAATAATTACGATATTGTTCTAATGGATTGCGAAATGCCTATCATGGATGGTTATACAGCGACTCAAAAAATTAGAGCTGAATGGGGCTCAGAATTGCCTATTATTGCAATGACGGCAAATGTTATGGCAGATGATATTGAACGAGCTAAAAAATCAGGGATGAATGACCATATCGCCAAGCCCATTAATTTTGAAGCAATGATGGCAACCATTGCAAAATGGGCGTTAAACACACACAATGTTTCTAGCAATATAGAAAAAATCACAGAAAGTATAAAGGCTAATCCTGTTACAAAGCAGGATAGTAATATCATGACAAATGCGCATATTGATGTTCAAGCTGGCCTGAAAATGTTAACGGGAAATAAAGATTTATATATGCGTTTATTAAAACGCTTTAAAGAAAACTTTTCGGACTCAATTGTGCAATTAACATCTTTTTTAGAGGCTAATAACCTTGAAGAAGCAACATGCTTAGCGCATACAATCAAAGGGACTTCTGCTAATATCGGAACCATTACACTACAGACCTTTGCCGCAAAAATTGAAAAATATTGTCATGATGAAGACATTAAACAAGCACAAGATGTGTTGCCTGATATTCAATTGTCTTTGAATCATGTATTAATTGAAATTGATAACTTTTTAAACAGTGAAAATACCACTGAGGATGAACCGGTAATACAACAAAGTAAGGCCGTTTCTCCTGAGGAATTTAATACACTGGTGCAAATATTAAGAGAAAATTTGGAAAATTATGATTCTAATTCAGAAGCGGCATTTTTAGATCTATCTAAAGCGGTTTTTATAGAAAAAGATAAATTAGCACTAGACAAACTAGCGAGTTCAATTGAAGATTACGATTTTGAACAAGCACTTATTGGCTTAAATATATGTTACCCGGAGCAGGGATGAATAATAGTAAACGTGCAGTTATCTTAGCGGTTGATGATGCGCCAGAAGTACTCGATATTATCAAAGAAACGCTGGCTGCTGATTATGATATTAAATTGGCAACACGCGGTGAAATTGCATTAAAGATTGCTTAGAAACAGTTACCTGATTTGATTTTATTAGACGTGATGATGCCTGGTATAGATGGTTATAAGACTTGCCGAGAATTAAAAAAGAACCCTAAAACATCCCATATTCCCGTTATTATGGTGTCAGCTGGTTCTAAGGTGAATGATGAGTTAGTTGGCTTGGAAGCAGGTGCAATTGATTATATTACTAAGCCCATTTCTACCGCTATTTTATTAGCGAGAGTAAAAAGTCAGTTACTGTTGTCATCAACAATGCAGGCATTAGAGCAGGCGCATAATAAAATCTCTCAAGAACGGGAAGGCTTGGAGCAAATTGTATTTAAAATGCGCTCAAATAGTGAGTTTGATCATACCAATGTTCGTTATTCTTCTAAGTCAGCTGAAGTAAATAGTGGTGATTTGGTTTTATCTGCTTTTACACCGAGTGGCAAGCAATATGCTGTTGTTGCTAATTTTACTGGGCATAGCTTGCCCGCTGCTATTGGTAGTCCTTTAGTCAACTATATTTTTTATGCGCGAGTAAAAGCTGATGTTTCTTTAGCTGATATCATTATAAAAATTAATAGTGTTTTAAAAAACTTGTTACCTACTCATATATTTATGGGTGTATTAGCAGTAGAGTTGTCGGCAAACAGGCAAGAAGTTAAGTTATGGAATTATGGGATGGAAGATATATTGATTTATAATTCAGATCATAGCTGGAGCGAGCTGAGTTCAAAAAATTTAGCACTGGGTATTTTAAGTGATATTGATGACGCTGCACATTACGAACTAATTTTTCAAGAAATGCAGGCAATTTACTTATTAACGGATGGTATAACGGAAGCATTTGATTGTGAAAACAGCACTGATATGTATGGTGTGGCGCGTTTAAAAGAAGCTTTAATAGAGGGTAAAGAATAAAATAGGGCATTAGATGAGCTTTTAGACGCTATTACTTTGTTTGCTAATACACCTGATGATTTTGATGATATGACATTGTTGGAGCTGAGCTAAATGAATAATTTAGAATTGGATAATAATTTACAAACCGTATTGGTTGTTGATGATACCCTTGCGAATATTGATTTATTAAAAGAAGTGCTTACACCAATGTATGCAGTGAAAATTGCCACCAGTGGAGAGCTCGCTTTAAAAATTATCGCAAAACAAGTGCCTGATATTATTTTGTTAGATGTGATGATGCCTGGTATGGATGGGCATGAGGTGTGTAAGTATTTAAAATCAAATATTGATACAGCAAATATTCCTATCATATTTGTGACAGCATTAGTCGAAACACATGATGAGCAGGTCGGTTTTGATCTAGGTGCAGTTGATTATATTACTAAGCCAATTCAACCCGCGTTGGCCTTAGCCAGAGTAAAAGCGCAATTAATACTAGCTGATCAGCACCGAGCTTGTGAAATAAGAGTACAAGAAAGAACGAAAGAATTAGCAAAAAGCCAAAAAGATGCGATTGCCATGCTAGGAAAAGCAGGGCACTATAATGATAAAGATACCGGTGTGCATATTTGGCGTATGGCTGAATATGCTTCAGCCTTAGCAAGATCCGCGCAATGGCCTATTGAACAATCACAATTATTAGAGCTTGCTGCGCCGATGCATGATACCGGAAAAATTGGCATTCCTGATTCTATTCTTAAAGCACCTAGAAAGCTAACGGCTGATGAGTGGGAAGTGATGAAAACACATGCTGAAATTGGCTATGGTATTTTAACGGTTAGTGATACGTCGCTGTTTCAATTAGCCGCTGAAGTTGCTTATGCGCATCATGAAAAATGGGATGGTAGCGGTTATCCGCGAGGTTTAAAAGGTGAGGATATTTCTGAGTCTGCAAGGATAGTAACCATTGCAGATGTCTTTGATGCCTGAACGATGTCTAGGCCTTATAAAGATGAATGGAATACAGATAAGGCATTCGCTATTTTAGAAAAGGATTCTGGAAGCCATTTTGATAAGCGCTTGGTTGATTTGTTTATCGCAATCAAGCCTGAGATTTTAGAGATTAAGGCTTATTGGGATAATAAGCAGAAAAACTAAAAAACTAACGCTGAAAATCAGGGAAACGGAGCGCAGCGAAGTGATGATTTTTAGTCCGCAGTAGGCGACAGGGAAATTCGCCAATCCGAAGTGAACTGGTCAGTTCGCTCGGGAGGCAAGTAGTTATCCCGACAGCCGTCAAGTCATTTGAGGTAGACTTAACGAAGCAGTGTTTTTTGCGTAGTTGAGTTGGACGCAGGACGAACTGGGGCTCCCATAAATCGCTCCGTGCTGAATGAAGATTGGCGATAGGACATCCCAATGTTTCATGAAGTAGGAATGGCGCGCCTAGGCTGTATTCTACAAGCCTCGTGAGCTTTCTAAACCTCGAACTTTATCAAATGTAGTATTTTTAATGATGGCATTGGTAAAATTAGCATCAGATAGGTTACTTGATGTTAAATCAGTATTAGTCAAATTGGCTTTTGTAAAGTTAGCCGCAGTTAAATCACTAGACGTTAAATTTACCTTAGTTAAATTAGCATTGTGTAAGTTTGCAAAACGCAGCGTACTGCGACTTAAATCAGCATGATTCAAGTTAGCATTGCTTAAATTCACTTTATTTAAACTAACACGCATCAAACCCATGGGCTGGTTTTTCATATCAGCGCCCCATTTTACGTTAGATAAATTGGCCGACTGCATATTTGAGTGATCCAAGTTGGCAATAACTCGGCTGTTGCTAAAGTTTGCATGGCTTAAGTTAGAGTGCATCATGCTGACACCAAAAATACTGACTCTAGATAAGTTGGCGTGAGATAAGTTCACTCGTACCATCACGGTTAAATCTAAGATTAATCCTGATAAATTGCTGTAGCTTAAATCAGCACCGCGTAAATCGGCACCCCATAAATCAGCATGACGAAAATCCAATTGTGATAAATTAACATTTTTTAAGTCTTTACGTCTTAAATTTGCTGGCTCGCTTTTAGTTGCCTGTTTTAATAGCTTAATCACTTGTTCGCGATTCAAATCAGCCGCGTAGACATGACTAGATAAACTGAGAATAAGACATAATGCTACTTTTTTAAATGACTTCATAAAGGCTTACCTGAGTATTATGCTTCGCGCATCTGTGACCGCGCGAAGTATTATTTAAAAATTAGAATAATCCTAGTTGTACTTGAGCAACTTCAGACATCATTTCGCGTGACCAAGGTGGGTCTAAAACGATTTCTACATTAACTGACTCTACCCCTTTTAAAGCACGAATTGCTTTTTCAACATCGCCTTGAATAACAGGCCCCATACCACAGCCAGGAGCAGTTAGAGTCATCATGACATGGACGGAATTTTTATCGTCACCTAAGTTCTCAACATTGCAGTTGTAGACTAAGCCGAGGTCTACAATATTAACTGGAATTTCAGGGTCATAGACCGTTTTCATGACTTCCCAGCAATTTTTTTCAACAGCAATTACATCAGTTTCTGAGACTAATGTTTTAAGCTCATGCACTTCTTTACCTAAGGCATCGGCATCGGTACTAGCAATTCTAACCATGTGACCGTGATCGGTTACAACAGTATAGTTATTACCTAATGCTTGATGAATGGTAACTTCTTTGCCTTTGCTTAATGTTCCATGATTGCCATCGGGGATTAGGACAACATTAACATCACGAGTTAAAGTAATTATTTCTCTTTCAGACATATTTTTTATAGATTAAAGGTTCTTGCATCAATAACTTGTCCTGTTATACCGATACTTTTATCACTAAATAAATAAAGGTAAGCAGGGGATATTGCTGTCATTGCGGGGAGTTTTTCTTTGTTTTCTGCTGGAAAGGCTTTTTTTCTTAAAGGTGAATCAACAGGGCCTGGAATTAAAGTATTAACACGAATTTTTCCAGCGCTTTCTAGTTCATCAGCTAAAATTTTAGCATAACTTTCTAAGGCTATTTTTGATACCGCGTAAGCACCAGAATAGGCCTTGGCTTGTCGGGCATAAGAGTCGCCAGTAAAAACGATGGAGGCGTATTCAGATTTTTCTAATAAAGGCAAAAGAACTTGGGTCAGTAAAAATGGTGCATTAAGGTTGACATTAATAGTATGCCCCCATACCATTGTTTTATGCAGTGATAACGGGGTAAAGTTATCAAATTCATTTGCAGAATGTAAAATACCATTGAGTTGACCAAAATTCTCTTCAATTGCTGCTGCCATTTCATGATACTGAACTTCACTTGCCCCTGCTAAATCAAATGGATACAGAGTCGGGGTAGGTGAGTTGCTATCAATAATGGCATCATAAACTTTTTCTAATTTTGGAATGTTTTTATCTAACAAGATAATAGTAGCACCTTGTTTAGCTAAGCTAATAGCCGCCATACTGCCAAGCCCGCCACCGGCACCTGTAATAAGAATAGTTTGCTTACTTAAAGGCATGAGTATAAGTTTTTATCCAGTCTAAAATTTCCAAAGGGTGGTCAATTAAAACATCAGCACCCCAGTTTTCTGGGGAGTCATCCACTTTTAAAAAACCATAAGTTGCAGAAAATGTTCTCATATTGACATGATTACCTGCGGTTATATCGTGTTGTGCGTCACCAATATAAATGCATTTATCAGCTGGAACACCTATTTGTAAACAAGCTTCAAGCATCGGTTCTGGCTGTGGTTTGCTATGTGCAGTGGTATCACCACAAACAAGGCAAGCGGCACGTTCAGATAAATTTAGAGCTTTCATCAGAGGAATTGCAAGGCGCTCTCGTTTATTGGTAATAACTCCCCAAGGAATAGCTTGTTTTTCCAAAGCTTCTAAAATACTTAGCATACCCTCATAAGGCTGAGTAAAGTCAGCAATATGATTTTCATAATAATTAATGAGCCAATCTAATATCTTATTTTTAGTGTTGCTATCAGTATCGCTGGGCACCGATTTTTCAATCATTGCTAAAGCACCATAAGAAATGAAAGGGGTAATTTCACCCTCGTTTACGCTTGAAAAACCAAAATGTAATAAAGATTTGTTTAAAGCAGTAATCAAGTCAGGTGCTGTGTTGAGCAATGTGCCATCCAAATCAAATAAAACGGCGGCTAATGGAAAATTATTGTGCATAATTAATTATTCAGGACGTTTATAAGCCGCAATATAGTTAATATCTATATTTTTACCTAAACTGAAATTTTTAGTGAGTGGGTTATATTGAATACCGATCATATCGACTAACTCTAAACCTGCATGACGAGCTGATTGGCTAAGTTCTGATGGCTTGATAAAAGTTTTATAATCGTGTGTGCCTGCTGGTAGCATTTTTAAAATATGTTCAGCAGCGACAATTGCTAATAGATAAGCTTTAGGTTTGCGGTTTAAAGTAGAGAAAAATACATAACCACCAGGTTTAACCATTTTTGCACAAGCAGCAATAACAGAGCCTGGTTCAGGAACATGTTCTAGCATTTCCATACAAACAACATGATCAAAACTTTCTGCCTCAGCATCTGCCAATGCTTCTGCGCTAATTTTTTGGTATTTAGCTGTTGAGCCAGACTCTAAACTGTGTAAGTCTGCAACATCAAGTAATTCTTGGCTTAAATCAATACCAGTAATATCAGCTCCTTTATTAGCAAGCCCTTCAGTTAATATGCCGCCACCGCAACCCACATCTATCATTCGCTTATCTTGTGGATTAATAAATTGTTGTATAAAGCTTATACGTAGCGGGTTAACGTCATGAAGAGTTTTAAACTCTCCATTTCTATCCCACCAGCGTTCTGCTTGAGAACCAAATTTGTTAATTTCGTGTAGGTGTACGTTTTCAGTGCTCATAATGTTTGTAGGAACCCTAATGTGTTTTTGGCTATTCTATACTAAAATAGTAGGTTATTGAAACTGCTATATTTTGGAAGTATCGCTATCTCAATAAATGGATGTGGTTAATAGCGGTATAATAACATTTTTTATTACAAATTTTAGAGTGTTGTGGGACGAATAGCGATTTTTACGGATGATCCAGGTTGGCATGGTAAGCAATTAAGTCTTGCTTTTTTAGCGCGGGGATATGAGGCAACTTATGTTTCATTGACAGAGTGCAGAATTCAATTGCAAAACCAGCTGCTGCCACTTTATATTCCTAATTTTGAACAAGCTTTACCTGATGCTGTTTTTGTACGCGGTGTACCTGGCGGTTCATTAGAAGAAGTGGTGCTTTATTTAGATATTCTTCATGCGTTAAAAATAATGGGTATCCCTGTTTATAATGATGGGCAGGCAGTAGAGCGTAGCGTAGATAAAGGCATGACGAGTTTTTTGTTACAGAAAGCTAAGTTGCCAACACCGGAAACCTGGGTGTTGCGTGATAGAGGCGTTGCTTTGCAAATAGCCGAACAGCAACTAAACCAAGGGCATCAATTAATTAGTAAACCTATTTTTGGCTCCCAAGGTGAAGGCATTAGGCGCATAGAAAAGAAAACAGATTTACTTTGGTTAAGCCATAGTCATGGCGTTTATTATTTACAGCGATTTATTGAATGTGCGGGTGAAGGTTATTCTGATTGGCGTGTTTTTGTTGTGCACGGCAAAGTCATTGCCACTATGCAAAGGCATGGTGTGCATTGGTTAAACAATGTTGCGCGAGGAGCAAGTTGTCGTCAGCAACAAGCAAGTGAACAGATGGCAGAGATTGCAATTAAGGCAACGGCTGCATTGCAAATGAATTATGCAGGCGTTGATATTATTTGTAGACAAGAAGGTGGCTACCAAGTGATTGAGGTTAATAGTATTCCTGCGTGGAAAGGTTTAGAGCGTGTTTGTGGTATCAAGGTGGCAGAAATTTTAGTTGATGATTTGTTAAGTCAGCTGAAATAAATTAATAATTTAAAGAGAAAGTTATGTTGAATCAGCAACAATTAAGTGATGCATATCAGTACGCGTGCGAAGTAGAGTTGCAAGCTTTTAAGCCGGGTAATGTGAGTATTTATGCGGATGGTCATGATATGACGGTTGAGGATTTTCGTGTCAGTGCTAAAAAAAGTGCTTCGCCGTTAACAAATACAGATTATTCATTAGGTGAACGGATTTATTATGCGGTGCAAGCAACACGGGCAGCGGTGGGCTGTAATACCAATTTAGGGATTATTTTATTAGCAGCACCCTTAATAATGGCTGCAGAGAAGGCGACTGTAAAACAAGAGATAAGAGAGCAGTTACAGGATATTTTGGAAAATACAACCGTGGCAGATGCTGACTGGGTTTTTCGTGCAATTTCATTAGCAGCACCAGGTGGTTTGGGCGAGTCTGATAAGCAGGATGTAACGGAAGCCGCGAGTGTTACACTCACTGAAGCAATGCGATTGGCAAGCGAGCGCGATAGAATTGCTTTGCAATATATAACAAACTATAAAGATATTTTTGATTTTTTAATTTTAAGGTATAATAGCGCGTTCAATCGATGGGGTGATACAGGTTGGTCAGCTGCGGCAGTTTTTACGGCTATGTTGGCTAAATATCCTGATAGTCATATCGAACGAAAATACGACAATCTTCACACCAGGATGGTGATGGATACGATGGCTTTGGTTGACGATAAGCTATCTACAACAGAAAGACCTGAGCAATTAGAGGATTATTTACGTAATGTAGATACCGAGTTCAAGTCTGCTGGAATTAATCCAGGGACAACAGCTGATTTAACCGTCATAACCGTTTTAGTGGCAACATTACAACTGTTATATTGAGTTACTTTATGTTGTTTGGCTTATGAGTTGTTGTCATCCAAATAAATTGAAGTATTAGAGGGCATTTTAAATGTCAATTTTAGATAAAGTTTTTTCATTTTTTTCTGAGGATAAAAGTAACATGGCTAAAATCAACAAATTATTAGTAGGCGAATCTTTAAACGGCGACGGCAACGAAGTTGCTCATATTGACTTAATGATTGGGCCTCGTGGTTCAGCTGCTGAGTCTGCTTTCGCTAATTGTTTAACAAATAACAAAGATGGTTTTTCTAGCCTTCTAGCTGTTGTTGCTCCTAACCTTATGGTTAAGCCTGCGACTGTTATGTTCAATAAAGTAACAATTAAAGGTTCTAAGCAAGCTGTTCAAATGTTCGGTCCTGCACAACGTGGTGTTGCTATGGCTGTTGCTGATTGTGTTGAAGACGGCACAATCCCAGCTGATGAAGCTGATGATGTATTTATTTCTGTTGGTGTATTCATTCACTGGATGGCAGAAGATGATGCAGATATCGAGAAAAACAACTACGATGCTGTTAAAGCTTCAATCAAAAATGCTGTAGCTGGTACGCCAACTGCTGCTGAAGTTGTTGCTGCAAAAGCTACATCTGAGCATCCTTTTGCTGCAAACAAAGTATAATTTTATTGCGGTTTTTAAATCGCTTTAAGTTACACCGAGTTTAAGAAAATGCCTCGATTTATCGGGGCATTTTTTTGTCTGCTATCTTTGTTATTAATTACTGATGTTACGCATAAGTAACAAGGCATAATTATTCTAAGATGTGAATTGTCACTGTAGGGGAAATCCCCAATGCCAGTAAGTTAAGCGTAAAATATTAATACCAATAGAGTTTTTTGGTATAAAAACGAGGTTTTTTTAACCACTCTAATAACATCAATCCTTTAGAAGCTAAAGTTTCTCTTATATTTCGACAAAACAAGTATTTTAGTTATTAAATATCAATTGCTTGCGCTTAACTTACTGGCATTGGGGAAATCCCTTGTGGTTGCCTAGAATGGACACAATATCCACAAACAACGGCTACCCTTTAACGCTGTGATATGTGGGTATACCCATAAGGGGGCGCTCTTACCGTGGCGTGCGTAACATCAGTTAATATTGCTTAGGATTTTTATTTTAAATTTTTTCTGAGTAGCTACTTTATTTATTTAAAAGGCTTTTTAATCCTGCAAAAGGATTATGTGCGCCGCCATCATTAGATTGTTGATCTTTTTTTAGGCTTTCAAAGCGCATTTCTTCATACTTTGAGTGTTCATTATCGTGACAATAAAGGCACAGTAATTCCCAATTGCTGCCATCGGCTGGGTTATCATCATGGTCATGGTTTTTATGATGTACAGTTAGTTCTTGTAGGTTTTTATTATCAAATTCACGGGTGCAGCGTCCGCAAACCCAAGGGTACATTTTTAAAGCTTGCCCGCGGTAGGTTTTTTCTCTGTCTGTTTGATGTTGTCGTGCATCTGCGACCAAATGATCAGCAGCACTTAGGGTATTGGTATTATGATTTGCCATGCTGGTATTAAGGTGTTGGTTTGTGGTTAAAGAAAGCGGTTAATATTTATTTTCTATGATTCCGCCACCCAAACAAACATCACCATCGTAAAAAACAACGGATTGCCCAGGTGTGATTGCTCTTTGTGCTTCTTGGAAAACAACTTTAATTCTTGTTTCTGAAAGAGGAATGATTTCACAGGCTTGGTCTGATTGGCGGTAGCGTGTTTTTGCAGCGCACTGGATATTTTTAGTTAATACTTTATTGTTACACCAGTCCAATTGGCTTGCTTCTAAGGTCTTATGTAGCATAAGAGGGTGAAAATGTCCTTGTCCTACAATTAATCGATTGTTGTCTAAATCTTTTTCTAAAGCATACCAAGGTTCATCGGGTGCATTTTTAACACCGCCAATTCCCAGGCCTTGGCGTTGCCCTAGTGTGTAATACATTAAACCTGAGTGTTTACCGATAAATTGGCCTTCTGGAGTGACCATTTCACCGGGTTGATGAGGCAGATAACGTTGCAGAAACTCTTTAAATTTACGCTCGCCTATAAAGCAAATACCTGTACTATCCTTTTTTTGATGATTTGCAAAGCCGCATTGTTCTGCAATTTTCCTAATTTCAGTTTTATGCAAACCACCAATAGGGAATAATGTTTTAGAGAGTGCTTTTTGCCCCAAAGTATATAGAAAGTAGCTTTGTTCTTTACTGGGGTCCAAACCTTTTAATAAGCGATACTCACCATTAATACAATCTATGCGTGCGTAATGTCCTGTGGCAATGTACTCTGCACCCAGATCAATTGTTGCATAATCTAAAAAGGCTTTAAATTTTACATGTTTATTGCATAAAATATCAGGGTTTGGAGTGTGTCCTGCTTTAAATTCAGATAGAAACACCTCAAAAACATCATCCCAGTATTCATTAGCAAAGTTGACTGTTTTTAATTCAATGCCCAGGGTGTCACAAACTTGTTGTGCATCAGCAAGGTCAGTAATAGCGGTGCATTCGTCTGTGCCATCATCTTCGTCCCAGTTTTTCATGAAAACGCCAGTAACTTGATGCCCTTGCTCTAATAATAAAGCTGCAGTAACAGATGAATCAACGCCACCTGACATTCCGACAATAATATTTTTACTCATTTATTCTTGGTCTAAAAAAGTTTTTAATAAAGAAAGTGGGTGACGTTCCCCGGCTAAATACTGATCTATCGTAGTTAAAACTAAAGGGCTACGTAATTTTGATTTTTGTGCGGCTAATTCATCACGCGTCAACCAGTGGGTAGCAATAATGCCATCATCAAGAATTTGCTTAGCTTGATAGTCGCTACAGCTACCTACAAAGCAAACCCGTAAAAAACTGGAGGCATCAGGGTGCTTGCGCCAAAGTTGAATAGAGGTGATGTATTCTGGTGTGAATGTCCAAGCAGTTTCTTCGTTGACTTCACGTATAACCGCATCAATAAGGCTTTCGCTAGGCTCAAGGTGGCCAGCAGGTTGATTAAAGGCAAGTCCATTGGAGGTTTCTTCTTCAACGATGAGAAAGCGTTGCTCGCGTTCAATGATAGCGGCAACAGTAACATGAGGTTTCCAAACCATAGTGTTCCTAATTAGTTTTAAAAAAATGGCTGTCGTATTAGCAAATTAAAGCTATTATACAAGATTGTATTGATTTTTAGGTTATGGCCTTCAGATTAATTTTGTCTTAATAGATTTAGAAGTGTAATAAATAATGAGTGAATTGGATCAATCTAGCCAGTACGATGATGAGACCGTTGTTCAAGAAGCGGTGCCTAAATTAAAAAGGCCGCCGTTGTATAAAGTTGTTTTGTTAAATGATGATTTCACACCGATGGATTTTGTGATTGAAGTATTAATGGATTTCTTTTCTATGACAGAAGAGCAAGCAACTCAAGTTATGCTACATGTACACACGCAAGGGGTTGGTATTTGTGGTGTGTTTTCTAAAGATGTTGCTGAAACAAAAGTAGAAATCGTTAATAATTATGCGCGTGAAAATCAGCACCCACTGATGTGTGCAATGGAAGAGTCTTAGGAGTTAGATATGTTAAGTAAAGACCTAGAAGCAACATTGAATTTAGCCTTTGTTGATGCGCATCAGAAGCGGCATGAATTTATTACTGTTGAACATTTATTGTTAGCTTTATTAGAAAATGAAAGTGCAGCGCAAGTACTGACCATTTGTTCTTGTGATCTGCGTTTATTAAGGATGGAATTAACGCAATTTATTGATGAAACCATTAGTTTGATTGTTGCTGATACTCATCGAGAAACACAGCCAACCTTAGGGTTTCAGCGTGTTTTGCAGCGAGCTGTTTTTCATGCGCAATCCTCTGATAAAAAAGAGGTTAATGGGGCGAATTTATTAGTGGCTTTATTTAGTGAGCAAGATTCGCATGCCGTTTATTTATTAAGTAAACAAGATGTGACGCGCTTAGATATTGTGAATTATTTATCGCATGGCGGGGAAACGGAAGAAACCACGAAGCTACTTGATGATGCTAGTGCACCTAATCAAACTGAAGTAGAGTCGCCCTTAGATAAATATACAACAAACCTTAACCAAGAAGCATTAGCTGGCCGGATAGATCCGTTAATTGGCCGAAAACTTGAACTTGAGCGTACGGTGCAGGTTTTATGTCGCCGTCGTAAAAATAATCCATTACTTGTTGGAGAAGCTGGGGTTGGTAAAACCGCGATTGCAGAAGGCTTGGCTAAAAAAATAGTTGAAGAAGATATTCCCGCTATTTTAAGTGATTGTACTATTTATTCTTTAGATTTGGGGGCATTGGTTGCCGGGACTAAGTATCGTGGAGACTTTGAAAAGCGCCTGAAAGCATTAATGAATCAATTAAAGAAAGATGAAAAAGCTATTTTATTTATTGATGAAATTCATACGATTATTGGTGCCGGATCAACATCTGGCGGCGTAATGGACGCATCTAATTTAATTAAACCTGCTTTAGCCTCAGGAGATTTGCGCTGTATTGGCTCTACAACCTATCAAGAGTATCGAGGTATTTTTGAAAAAGACCATGCCTTGGCGCGACGCTTTCAAAAAGTAGATGTTATAGAGCCTTCGGTCGAAGAAACTTTTCAAATATTGAAAGGTTTGAAAAGTCGATTCGAAGAGCATCATAACTTGAAATATACTGTTGAAAGTTTACGAGTTGCAGCTGAATTAGCAGCAAGACACATTAATGATAGGTTCTTACCTGATAAGGCGATTGATGTGATTGATGAGGCGGGAGCAAAGCAGCGATTATTGCCGGATGAGGAAAGAAATACATTAATTGATGTGAATGCAATTGAAGAGGTGATTGCTCAAATTGCACGAATTCCTGAAAAATCAGTTTCTACTAAAGATCAAGATAAGCTAAAAAGCTTAGAGAAAAATTTGAAAATGATGGTATTTGGTCAAGATGATGCTATTTCTGTATTAACCACAGCTATTAAATTATCTCGTGCAGGGTTGAGAGATGCAGGGAAGCCAATAGGCTCATTTCTATTTTCAGGCCCTACGGGTGTTGGTAAAACCGAGGTCACAAGACAGCTAGCAAAGCAGTTAGGTGTGGAATTAATTCGTTTTGATATGTCTGAATATATGGAGTCACACACCGTATCAAGGTTAATTGGCGCTCCTCCTGGATATGTGGGTTATGATCAAGGTGGATTATTAACTGAACAGGTTAATAAACACCCTTATGCTGTTTTATTATTAGATGAGTTGGAAAAAGCGCATTCTGATGTATTTAACTTATTATTACAAGTCATGGATCACGGGACTCTAACGGATAATAATGGTAGAAAAGTAAGCTTTAGAAACATTATTTTAGTGATGACAACAAATGCGGGTGCTTTAGAGGGAAGTAGGGCGTCGATTGGCTTTACTAAGCAAGAGCATTCGAGCGATAGTCTACGTGCGGTGGAAAAAACATTTTCACCTGAATTTAGAAATCGCTTAGATGCGTTGATTCAATTTAAGCGGCTGGATATTTCAGTGATTGGTAATGTGGTAGATAAGTTTATTTTTGAACTCGAAACCTTGCTACTAGCTAAAGATGTGAGTTTAAGTTTAGATTCGAATGCCCGATTGTGGTTGGCTGAGCATGGTTGTGACCCTAAGATGGGTGCAAGACCAATGGCGCGATTGATTCAAGATAAAATTAAAAAACCATTAGCTAATGATTTATTATTTGGGGACTTAGCCGGTGGTGGACATGTAAGCATAACTGTTCAAGATGAAGAGTTAGCATTTACAATAAAAAGTAAGGAGCTAGGAACGACTGAAGTAGTCGATTAATAGTGTTTAAGTAAGCCGCTGAGATGCGGCTTTACTTGTGATAAAGCATGTTGTGCTAAGTAGTACTTAACGCATACGGAAAGTAATGCGGCCTTTCGTTAAATCGTAAGGAGTCATTTCTACTTTTACTTTATCCCCTGTTAAAATACGAATGTAATGTTTACGCATTTTCCCAGAAATATGAGCAGTAATCGTATGCCCGTTTTCTAGCTCTACTCTAAACATAGTATTAGGAAGTGTTTCGGTAATTGTACCGTCCATTTCAATTTGATCTTCTTTTGCCATCTCTTTCTTTCTCTAAAGGGTATAAAACTTGTCAATGATAACAGCTAAGTGTTGTTAAAGACAGGAATATACATTGCTAATTTCTAATAAGTAACCCCCCAGCTCTGCTGGGGGACTCACAAAGTTTGACAATTACGGGAATCATCGAGATTCTCCTTATCTGTGAACCGCCTAAAGTTCAAAAGATAAGGAAAAAATGATGAAACCAGAAAATAGTTTAAA